>NZ_JACMNS010000114.1 GCF_014378415.1 Aquabacterium sp. | reverse complement strand
GAATTGTTCGGTTCGCTGGGTGCCACGGGCCAAGGGCACGGCTCGGACAAGGCCGTGCTGCTGGGCCTGATGGGGCATGAACCCGACACGGTGGACGTGGACGCCATCCCCGGCTGGCTGGCCGAGGTGCAAAAAACGCAGACCTTTTCCGTGCTCGGGCAACAAGCCGTGATGTTCGACGCCAAACATGACCTGGTGTTCAACAAGCGACAAAGCCTGCCTTTCCACCCCAATGGCCTGCGCTTTTCCGCCTTCGATGCCGAGGGGAAGTTGCTGCGCGCTCGCGAGTACTACTCGGTGGGCGGCGGTTTCGTGGTCAGTGAAGCGGTGGCGGCCGATGGCAGCCAACACAAACGCATTGCGCCCGACACCAGCGTGTTGCCCCACCCTTTTCACAGCGGCGACGACCTGCTCCGGCTGACCCGCGAACTGGACTGCAGCATGGCCGAGCTGATGCGCCGCAACGAACGGCATTGGCGCAGCGATGCCGAAACCAGCGAGGGCCTCATGCGCCTGTGGTCCGTGATGCAGGCCTGCGTGGAGCGGGGCTGCCACACCCCGGGGATCTTGCCCGGCGGCTTCAAGGTGGCGCGCCGCGCGCCGGCCTTGTTCGCCACCTTGTCAGCGCCACACCAAGGCCCTGTGACCGATGATCTCCTCGTGGTGATGGACTGGGTCAACCTGTATGCCCTGGCCGTGAACGAAGAGAACGCGGCGGGCGGACGTGTGGTGACCGCGCCCACCAACGGCGCCGCCGGCATCGTGCCCGCCGTGCTGCACTATTACAGGCGCTTCGTGCCGGGTGCCAGCGACCAAGGCGTGAAGGACTTTCTGCTCACCGCCGCTGCCATCGGCATGCTCTACAAAGAGAACGCGTCGATCTCGGGTGCCGAAGTGGGCTGTCAGGGCGAAGTGGGCGTGGCTTGCTCAATGGCGGCGGCGGGCCTGTGTGCGGTGATGGGCGGCACGCCCGAACAGGTCGAGAACGCCGCCGAGATCGGCATGGAGCACCACCTGGGATTGACGTGCGACCCGGTCGGCGGGCTGGTTCAGATCCCCTGCATCGAGCGCAACGCCATCGCCTCAGTCAAGGCCATCAACGCGGCGCGGCTGGCCATGCATGGCAATGGCTCACACCGGGTCAGCCTGGACAAGGTGATCAAAACCATGCGCGACACCGGGGCCGACATGATGACAAAGTACAAAGAAACCGCGCGTGGTGGCCTGGCGGTCAACATCGTGGAATGCTGATCAATCAGCGCCGGGCGATGGCGGCGAGGGTGCGCGCGATCAAGCGGATGTCGGTCCACACCGAGGCCTGGTCCACGTAGCGCACGGCCAACTCCAGCTTGTGGGGCAGGATCTCGTGGATGTAGGCGTGTTCGGGATCTTGGGCACGCGCCAACACGCTGCTTTCATCGCGGTACTCGATGGAGGCGAGGTCGGTGATGCCGGGGCGCACGGACAGCACCTTGTCGCGCACTTCAGCGGGGTAGTGCGCCACGTAGCGCGGCACTTCGGGGCGCGGCCCGACCAGGCTCATGCGGCCCAGCCACACGTCAATCAGCTGTGGCAGTTCATCGAGCTTGCTGCCGCGAAGAAGCCCGCCGATGCGCGAGATGCGGCGATCGGCCCCCACGGTGATCTGCGGGCCGGCGCCTTGCGGATCGTGGCGCATGGTGCGGAATTTGTGGATGCGAAACGGTTGGCCAAAACGCCCCACCCGCTCTTGCCTGAAGAGCACCGGGCCAGGCGAATCCAGCTTGATGGCCAACGCCACCAGCAGCAGGGCCGGGCTCAGCAGGAGCAGGCCCAGCGAGGCCAACACCCAATCGAACAGGCGCTTGCTCACAGCACCCCAAAAGCCTTGCGCACCGAGGTGATCACGCGCTCGACATCGGCATCAAGCATCTTGGTGTACAGCGGCAGGCTGACCATGCGTTCATACGCGCGCTGGCTGTGCGGGAACTGCTCGGGCTTGAGGTCGTAGCGCTCGCGCCAGTAGGGGTGCAGGTGCAGCGGGATGTAGTGCACGCTCACGCCAATGCCATCGGCGAACAAGGCCTCGATCAGTTGATCGCGGTTGATCTGCGCCTCGTCAGACAAGCGCACAACGTAGAGGTGCCAGGCGTGCAGGTCGCCCGCGTTTTGAGGGCGTGGCGGCACGATCAAAGGCAGGTCGGCAAAGGCTTCGTCGTAGCGTTGGGCGATCTGCTCGCGGCGCACCTGAAAACCCCGCACGCGCTTCAACTGGTGCAGGCCCAGGGCGGCGGCGATGTCGGTCAGGTTGTACTTGAAGCCCGGCGCCACGATCTCGTAGTACCAGCTGGGCACTTTGGCCGTGAAGCGGTCAAAGGCATCGCGGCTGATGCCATGCAGGCGCATGACCTTGCAGCGGGCGGCGATCGCCTCGTTGCGCGTGACCAGCATCCCGCCCTCGCCGGTGGTGATGGTCTTGTTGGCGTAGAAGCTGAACACGGTCACGTCGCTTTGCAAGGTGCCGATCGTTTGCTGTTTGAAGCTGGTGGGCAGCGCGTGCGCGGCGTCCTCAACCACCTTCAGACCATGCTTGCGCGCAATCGCCATCACCGCGTCCATGTCGACCGACAAGCCGGCATAGTGCACCGGCATGATGGCTTTGGTCTTGGGCGTGATGGCAGCTTCGATCGCCTTGGGATCGATGTTGAGCGTGGCCGGGTCAATGTCGACCAGCACCACGTCGGCGCCCATGTAGCGCACCACTTCGGCGGTGGCGGTGAAGGTGTGCGTGGTGGTGATGACCTCGTCGCCCGGGCCGATGCCCAGGGCCTCCAGCGCCAGGTGCAGACCGGCCGTGGCCGAGTTCACCGCGATGGCCTGCAGGCTGTCGTCACCCAGAAACTGGACGAAGTCTTGTTCGAAACGGCGCGCCTTGGGGCCGGTGGTGACCCAGCCCGAGCGCAGAGTGTCGACCACTTCGGCGATTTCTTCTTCACCGATTTCGGGCAGGGCAAAAGGCAGAAAGTCAGCTTGACTCATGGGGTGTCCAATTCATCATCAACGTCGTCAAACGGTCAGCGGGTGAGGCGGCCAAAGGCGGGGTCGGGGCGGCCGCGTGCCAGGGCGTCGAACCAGCCCCGGATCGAGCCCAGACCGTAGCCAAAATGATAGGCGGCGATCACGCCCGGCAAATGGGGCAGCAGGTCCATGCCCTGCCGGCGGGCGATCAGCAGGCAGACAGCAGCGACCGCGCCCGCGTACAGCAGCACTTGCGCGGCGCACAAGGCCAGGACCACCCAGGCGGCACGCGCCACGGCGTGCTGATCGATCGCGCCAAGGTCAAGGCCCCAACTGGCCCACAGGGTCAGCACGAAGAGCAAGACCAGCAGCAGGTTCAACACGCCCACGAACACGCCGGGGATCAGGTGGCGCCAGGCCGCAGCCTGGCCGTGCTTCTTCATCACAAAGGGTTTCCAGTAGCCGTATTGGCGGTATTGGCGAAACACATCGGCCGTGCTGGCACGCGGAAAATAAGTCGAGCGGATGCGGGCCGATTGCCAGATGCGCCCGCCGCCCCGGTGGAGGCGCAGGTTGTGCTCGTCGTCCTGGTTGCGCACCAGGGTTTCGTCAAAGCCGCCAAAGCGCTCAAAGGTTTGGCGCGGCCACGAGCCCAGGTAGACGGTGTCGACCTCGCCCTCGTAGGCCAGGTCGCGCGACAAGGCCCCACCCGCCACCCAGCGTGACTGGAAGGCCGCCGCGATGGCCCGCTGCACCGTGCCCTGCGCGCCCGAGGCGCCTTCGGCCCGCCAGGGGCCACCCACATTGTCGGCGCCAGTGGCCTGCCAGGTGGCCAGGCATTGCGCGATGTAGTCGGGCGCGTAGACGGTGTGCACGTCCAGCCGCACGATGAACTCGCCACGCGCGCGCTCGATGCAGCGGTTCAGGCCGCAAGACACGATGCGGCCGGGGTTGTCCAGCATGATGAAACGCGGGTCGCTCAGGCACCAGGCGGCCAGGCGCTCGCGCGTGCCGTCTTCGCTTTGGCCATCGGCCACCAACACTTCCAAGGCCCAGCCTTCGGGCAAAGTCTGTGCAGCCACGCTGCGGCAAAACGCTTCGATGTGGTCGCGCTCATGGCGACACGGCACGATCACCGAGACGACGCGCATCGTCATCGCCTCAACGCGCCTTGTCGGCCACGTTGCGCTTGGCGCCTTTGGCCACCGGCGTCAACAGCTTTTCATACAGGCGCCACATCGCGTCCATCTGACCGCGCCGTGAGGCTTCACGTTCGATCAAATCGCGGTTGTGCGCGCCCATCTGGGCCAGGCGTTCGGGGTGGTCATAGGCGGCCAGCAAGGCCTGCGCCACGGCATCGACATCGCGCACCGGCACGATCCAACCACCGCGATCGCTCACCCACTGGCGGTTGGCCGGCAGGTCAGACGCGATGATGGGCAGGCCACACGCCATGGATTCGAGCACCGACACCGAGGTGGCGTCGCTGGTGGGCACCGACACCGACACGCGGCTGCGCTGGATGGCCTGCACCATGGCCTGGTCGCCCACGCGGCCATGAAAACGCACTTGCTGCAGCAGGCGCAAGGCGGCCACGCGTTCTTGCAGGCCCGCCTCCATCGGCCCACCGCCCAGCAGATGCAGCAAGGCGTGCGAGTGGGGGCGCAAGGTCAAGAAGCGCGCAAAAGCCTCGATGACCAAGTCAATGTTGTAGTTGCGCTCCCAGGATCGCAGGCTGACCACTTCAAAATCGGAAGCGGGCGTGGCCGGCGTGAACTTGTCGGTGTCGGCGCCCCACAAAATCTGGTGCACGGGCGCCGTGGGGTGGTAGTTGGCGATCTCTTCCACCATGTCCATGGAATCGGCCGTGATCAGGTCGGCGCGGCGCAGCGACCAACCCACCACCCAGCGCATCAAACGGCTTTGCTTGGGCGTGACCAGGATGTCCGATCCCCAGGCGGTGAGCACTTTGGGGCAACCCAAGCCGCAGGCCGCCGCCCACAGGCCATACGACGTGATGTAGTGGCCATGGGCCAAGTCGGGCTTGAAGCTTTTGCTCAACTCGCGCACCACGCGGCGCACCTCGGGCAGGGCCTTGAACCACGAGGCTTTGTCGGACCCAGGGCGAATGGCGATGACCTGGTGCGCGCCCGGTACCTCGCCTGGCTGGCGGGTGATCACGACGGCTTCGGCGCCCCGCTCAACCGCAGACGCCACCCAGCGGCGGGTGTGCACGCTGGACGCGTCGGCAAAAAACAGGATGCGCAAGGGTTTCTGTCGGGTTGGGCTCATGGGCGTTCTCTGCCCAGGGCGCGGCGCAGGTTGTCCTGGCCTGCCCATTGGGCGTAGATCGGCTGCAATTCAGGGTGCCTTTGCAGCAGCGCGCCATCCAGCTTGCGGCTGTCGCCAATCACCTCGGCTGGCCGGCCTGGCGCGCCGGCGCCCACGATGGCAAAGTCTGGCACCTCGCCCGAGACGAAGCAGTAGGCCTGCACGATCACGCCCTTGCCGATGCGCGCGCCCGGCGCGATGACGCTGTGCGGGCCAATGAAGCTGTAGGCCCCGATGCGCGTGGGCCGGCGCACATAGCCGACCGGATTGGGGTTGTTGACGTAGCGCCGCCCCATGATCCGCACCGATTTGTGGCTGGAATGGCTGAGGATGGAGACGTAATTGGTGACCTGGCAGCCCTCTTCGATCACCAGGCCGTTGGAGCCGTCAATGCGGTTGAAGTGGCCGATGAAGACGTGGTCGCCCAGCACCAGGCCTTTGGCTTCTTCAACGACGGCATGCGTGCTGACGCGGGTGTGGGGGCAATACACGCCATTGGCGTTGCGCCAACCGTAGACGATGCGCGGGCCGGTGAAGGCCGAAAGCCACCGCGCGGTGAAGCGCTTGAGGTGCTGGAGCAAAGGCATCATGGGGTGGCTGGTTAGCGCTGAGGGCGCGAGGATAACTGGATATTCTCGCTTGTTTCTCCAGCCGCTCAGTGGCGTTGGGTTGGTGGCCCCCTTAGTTCAGTGGCCTCACGTCAGTACCAATGGCCAAGCTGGTCTGTCCGCCAATGGCGGATAATATGGCAGGCATGGCATTCATCGACGATCACCAGATCGACATCTTGCGTGAACTGGTCAAGGAGCTATGAGCATGGACAAGACACTGTTTGAAGACCTGGTGAGCAGCCTACAAGAAGCCAAGGTCATCTCCAAGGGCAAGGCCCCGGCATCGCGCCGCGTTGAGCTCGTCGCCCCTGACGCCAAGGCCGTGCGTGAACAAATCGGGTTGTCTCAAAGCGAGTTTGCCCGCCTGATGCGCGTGAGCGTCAAGACCTTGCAGAACTGGGAGCAGCATCGGCGCAACCCCACAGGACCAGCCGCCGCACTGCTCAAGATCATGTCCACGGCACCAGACGTGGCCTTGAAGTCCCTGCACGCATAAGGCGGATATCGGCCAGCAAACCGCCCAGCGTTTGGCGCTGAATTTGTCGCTCGTGAATGGACGTGTCCGCTCCCTGGACTCGCGCATGGTCAGCACCAGGCATCAATACGGCAATTTGCCGTACACTCCACACAAGGAGATTCACCATGCGATCCAGCGCCCTGACCGCCCGACTCGAAGCCCGCATCAGCACCGACCTGCATGGCCTGCTCAAACGCGCCGCAGAGTTGCAAGGGCGCACCATGACCGACTTTGTGGTGGCGGCCGTTCAAGATGCCGCACAGCGCGCCGTTGAGCAAGCCGAAGTCATCCGCCTGTCGATGGCCGATCAACAGTGCTTTGCCAATGCGCTGCTGTCGCCCCCCAAGCCTCCACCAGCCTTGAAGCGGGCCATGGCCCGCCGCAGCAAGCTCCTGCGCACTGACGACGAATGAGCCGTGCGCCGTTTCGCCTGGTGCTGCTGGATGCCTCGCATGATCGCTCGACCTTCGACAGCGCCACGCCCGCGCTGGACCGCTACTTTCGGGAACAAGTCAGCCAGGACATGCGCCGCAGGGTCGCCACCTGCTTTGTGGCCTTGACCGACGATCAGCGCGTTGCCGGTTACTACACGCTGGCGTCAGCCAGCGTGCCTTTGACCGAGTTGCCACCCGAGGCCATCAAGAACCTGCCAAGGTATCGCGCCGTGCCCACAGTGCGCATGGGCCGCCTGGCCGTCGATCAAGCATTCAAAGGGCAAGGCCTGGGCGGTGCGCTGCTGGGCGATGCGCTCACACGGGCAGCACGATCGGAGATCGCGGCTTATGCCCTCGTGGTCGATGCCAAGCACGAGGCGGCCGCAGCGTTCTACCGTCATCACGGTTTCATCGCGCTGCCGGAGACACCATTGACGCTGTTTCTGCCGTTGGCCACGGTGCCGACCAAGGCATAGCGGCACCGCGCCTTTGCCCTTTTATGCCTTTACACCCAATTGGCGGCGACCACCGGGTTGAGTGCCGTCTGGTAGTTGGCGGGCAAGGTGGTCTGACCCGCTGCAGGTGGCGTGAACCCAGCCATGGCATTGACCAGGTTCTCCACCTTGCTCGACATCAAAGCCTTGCCATCCGACAGCTTCACACTCTCGACCTGGTTGGCCGCAGCCGTGTACCAGTTGTTGATGGTGAACTTGTCGGCGGTGCCAATGACCGACAACTCCAGGTTATTGCCGACATGGCGCAGCCACAACTGATCGGCGGTGATGCCGGCCAGCACGCTGAGTTGGTCGGTACCGCCAGCATCGGTCAAGGTGTCGGCGCCCTCGCCGCGACCCCAGATGTAGGTGTCGTTGGACGTGGTGGATGCTGATGTGAGCACATCAGCGCCCAAGCCGCCGCGGTAGGTGTCGTTGCCGCCGCCGCCTGTCAAGGCGTTGGCGCCGCTGTTGCCCGTCAATGCATTGCTGGCCGCATTCCCCGTGCCGTTGATGTTGCCTGCTCCTGTGAGGGTGAGGTTCTCAACACCCTGTGTGAACTGTTGAGCAATGGAGTAAGAAACACTGGATTTGACCTCATCCGCCGTGCCGTTGGCGGCCCCGGCAAACTCGTAGATCACATCATCGACCGAGTTGACGATGTAGGTGTCGTTGCCGGCATTGCCGAACATGCGGTCAGCCCCGGAAAGGCCGTCCAGGACATTGTTGCCGCTGTTGCCCACCAAGTAGTTGTTCAAGGCGTTGCCAGTGCCGTTGATGTGGGCGGTGCCCGACAGCGTCAAATCCTCAATGCCCTGGGTGGATGACTGGTCGATGGAATACGAGATGGTGGACTGGACATAGTCGGAGAGTCCGTTGGCGTCTCCGGCCAGTTCGACGATGACATCGCCTGCGGAATCCACGGTGTAGGTGTCATCGCCCGTGCCGCCGACCATGGAGTCGTTGCCAGAGCCGCCGCCGAGGAAGTCGCTTCCATCACCGCCATAGAGGGTGTCATCGCCCAGGCCACCGATCAGATTGTCGTCACCGGCATCGCCGAAGAGCCAGTCGTTGTCGGCGCCTCCGTCGAGGGAGTCGTCGCCCAGGCCGCCGAAGAGGAAGTCGTTGCCAGCCAGGGCGGTGATGGTGTCGTTGCCGTCCAAGCCATAGAGAGCGTCAACGGAAGCTGCGCCTGTCAGGATATTGAGGGAAGCTGTATCGGTTTGGGCTGTGGCTGTGACCAGCGTGACAATATCTGATTGAGCCCAGGTCAGATCAGTGAACTTGAACTGCTCCACGCTGTAGGACGTCATGCTGAAGAAGTCGTTGACGATGAGCTGGTCGGCGGTGCCGTACTTGATGCTCAGGTCAGCGCCAAGCCGGTTGATGGCCGTGACTTCGGTGG
>NZ_JACMNS010000113.1 GCF_014378415.1 Aquabacterium sp. | reverse complement strand
CCATTGGCATTGGCCACTGGCGTGAACCGCAGCAGGCCTGAGGCAATGTTGGCTGCCGAGATCACCTGCCCGGCCGTCACCGCCACGCCGTTCAAGGTCAGGCTGCCCGCGCCTGGCAAGGTGGTGATCTTCACGCCCAGCAAGATGTTGGCGGGTGCGTCGTTCGGGTCGGTGAAACCGAAATCGGCCGCCGTGAAGGTGTAGGCCGTGTCCACGTTGGTGGTCACCGTCTTGTTCGTGCCCGCTGGTGCATCGTTCACGGCCGTGACGTTGACCGTCATCGTGCGGGGCGTGGCGTCCAGGTCCACCCCGCCGTTGGCGGTGCCGCCGTTGTCTTGCACCTGGAAGCTGAAGCTGCTATAGCCCGTGCCATTGGCATTGGCCACTGGCGTGAACCGAAGCAAACCCGAGCCAATGTTGGCCGCCGAGATCACCTGCCCGGCCGTCACCGCCACGCCGTTCAAGGTTAGGCTGCCCGCGCCCGGCAGGGTCGTGATCTTCACGCCCAGCAGGGTGTTGGCCGGTGAGTCGTTCACGTCGGTGAAGCCAAAGTCGGCGGCCGTGAAGGTGTAGGCCGTGTCCTCAAGGGTCGTCACCGTCTTGTTCGTCCCCGCTGGAGCGTCGTTGACGGCCGTGACGTTGACGGTCATGGTGCGGGGCGTGGCATCCAGGTCCACGCCACCATTGGCCGTGCCACCGTTGTCTTGCACCTGGAAGCTGAAGCTGGTGTAGCCAGCGCCATTGGCATTGGCTGCTGGCGTGAACCGAAGCAAACCCGAGGCAACGTTGGCGGCCGAAATCACTTGCCCGGCCGTCACGGCCGCGCCGTTCAAGGTCAGGCTGCCCGCGCCCGGCAAGGTTGTGATCTTCACGCCCAGCAAGGTGTTGGCGGGTGCGTCGTTCACGTCGGTGAAACCAAAGTCGGCCGCGGTGAAGGTGTAGGCCGTGTCCTCCAGCGTGGTGACCGTGGTGCTGGCACCAGCGGGCGCATCATTGACCGCATTGACCGTGATGGCCACCGTGTCCGAGTCGCTCAGGGCGCCACCAGTGCCGTTGTTGCCCTGGTCCGACGTGACGATGCTCAAAGTGTCAGGGCCAGCGTAGTTGCTGGCAGGGGTGTAGCTCAGGCCGGCCAAGGCGGCATTGATGTTGGCGATCGTGCCCGTGAAAACCATGCTGGCATCGGCTGAGCCATCGCCCGATGTGAAGCTCAAGCCCGTCAGGCCGGACAGGGTCAAGGTGCCCTGCAACACGCTCAAGGTCACCTGCATGAGGCCCCCGGCCGCATCCACATCACTGATCGAGATGAGGTTGCCATTGCCTGACGAAAACACCAGGTTGGTATCTTCGTTGGTGGACTGCGCACCAGGTTTGGTGTTGACCGGTGCGTCATTGACCGCTGTGACGGTCACCGTCACATTGTTGTCCAGGCTGGCCTGGCCAGCGGAACTCGTCAACACGTAGCGAACCGCGCGGTTGGTGCTCGAAGGTGTCGAGGTGTTGGTGTTCTGATAGGTCACGTTGTTGATCAAGGCGCTGACGGCCGCATCGGTCGCATTGCCATTCAGGGTGATCACCAAACTGGCCCCACCCGATCCGCCCGTGACCGTCCCGATCAACGTGCCAGCGTACGTGATGTTGGCACCGCTCACGCCGATCTGCCCTGCCCCCGCGCCCTGGTTGCGCACACCCAGCACATCTTCGGCACTGGTACTGCCCGCCGTGAACGACACCGTCAGGTTGCCACCGTTGTAGCCATAACCGCTGCTCAGCACCGCGCTGGCTGCCGCGCCTTGGTCAATCACCGTGGCAGCCTGGTCTTCGGTGTAAGCCAGCGTGTCTCCGGCCAGGTTCAGGATCGCTGGCGCGTTCTGGTACCAGACGTAGGTAAAGTTCTCGCGGTAGGTGTGCCCCGTGTCCGCGTCCAGTTGGGTGACCACGCCCCAGGCACTGCCGTCCCAGGCGACGAAGTTCAGATCCTGATGATCGTCCTGCACGCCCATCATGATGGTATTGGTGTAAGGATCAGAGAACAGCTTGAGCACCTGTGGCGCATCGGTGCCGCCCACTGAGGGGCCTGTCAGCTCGGACGACCAACCGCCGCCGCTGGTCCAGGTGCGGTAGAAGATGTTCGGACCGGTGTTCTTGCCATAGGCGGCCAGCAAGTCGCCGGACTGGCTTTCGAACGCCACCGACATGCCCGAATGGTGATCGGGCATGTCCGACCCGGTGGCCGTGGCCAATTGCCCGTTGCCCCAGCTGCTGCCATCCCACACCGACAACCACACTTCGTGGGCCGCATCTTGCACGGCGATGGCAATGCGGTTGCTTTTGGCGTCCGAGGCCAGCACGGTCGAGTAAACGTCGGATGCCACAGTCACACCAACTGGCGCCGTGATCGTGGATTCGGCCGACCAACTGGTGCCGGTCCAGACGCGGTATTGCACACTGGAAGAATCCGCTGCCGAAGCGTCGTACACCACCATGACGCGGCCGCTGAGCTGCTCATAAGCCACGTTGATCTCGAACAGCTGATCGTTGGTGTTCGTGCCCAGGGTTTGGGCATTGCCCCAACTGCTGCCGTTCCACACCATGGCGTACTGGTTGTTGGTCGCCGCCGAGGTCTGCACCGCCAGCACCATCTCGTGTGTGAAGGCGTTGGAGACCAGCTTCATCTGCAATGGCTCGCCACTGACCGGCGCGGTGATCGTACCGATGGACGACCAGGTGCTGCCATTCCAGGTGGCGTAAGACAGGCCGGTGGTACCCGTGTTGCCGTTGTCCCAGACCAGCATCGCATCGCCGCTGGCATTGTCGTAAGAGATGGCGAAGCTGTCGTATTGCGAGGCGGATGCGCTTGGGCTGGCCACCGGCAAGGTCAGCACCGACGACCAGGTGCTGCCGTTCCAGATGGCGGCCAATATCTTGCCAGACACGTCGGCCGAGCCGATGAAGATGATCTCGTTGCGAGTGGGGGCCTCGGCCGCCGCGATCATCGAAATGTCGCCGGTGAGGTTCAGGCCCGTGGTGCCAACTCCGCTCCAGCCCGAAGTGCCCCAATCCGCATAGCTTTGGTAGTAGCGGTCATTGGTATTCCAGATGACCTTGCCGCGTGGGGCGTTGGCCGGTAACACCGCCTGAACGGCCATCGCGAACTCCGACGCGCCAATGAGTCCGCCTTCCACGTTGGCCACGGCGGTGATCCATTCACCCATGGTGATGCCGGTCACGGTGAGCGAAAAGGTCGCGTCGCCCGTCGTGGCATCGGTGGTGACTTGCGCGAACCCGAGGTAGGTCTTGCCCTCGCCATAGCCACTGGCATCCTTGCTGGTGCTGGAGAAGAATTCGATGTAAATGGGCTGCGCCTGGGGATACCCTTCAATCGATCCCGAGATGACCGTGCTGGCCCCATTCGTGACCACGGAGGTGATCACCGGGAAGTTGTTCAGGTAGTTGGCCCCACCATCGCCATCGTTGTAATCATTGGCCGTGACACCATCGTTGTTCAGGTCAATGCCCAGGCCGGTGTTGCTGTAGATCGAGTTGCGGTAAAACAGATCGTAGATGCCGCCCACCACCGCGATGCCCGCACCGCCATTGCCGGCGATGATGTTGCCGTCGCCCACGCCCTTGCCGCCGATGATGGTGCTGTTGCCGGTGATGTAGACCCCCGCCGCACCATTGCCCAGCAAGGTTGTGCCATCCGCCCCAACCCCGATGTAATTGCCTTTGATGACATGACCGCCTGTCGGGCTGGACACCACCTGAATTCCGTAGCTTGAGTTGCCCGAGATGACGTTGCGGGCGGCCGCCGTGTTGCCCCCCAACGTCGAGGCATTGCTGGTGGTCAGGTAAATGCCCACGCCCGTGTTGCCCAAGGCCGCCGTGCCTGCCGCATTGAGCCCGATCACATTGCCCTGGATGGTGGCCCCGCCCGTGCTGCCGACGTAGATGCCGCCACCGTCGTTGCCCGAGATCACATTGCCTGCGCCTGCGGCCGTGCCGCCGATGATGGCGCTGCCGCCGTCGTCCACATACACGCCATAGGCTGCATTGCCCAGGTCAACCGCCCCGGTGTAGTCGGTCCCGATGTAGTTGCCCTGCAGCGTCGTGGTGCCCGTGGTGGTCACCCACACACCCTGCAAGGTGAACCCCGAGATCACATTGCCCGCACCTGCGGCCGTGCCACCGATCGTGATGTTGGTGGACGAGGTCTCAATCATGATCCCGTAGGCACTGTTGGTCGAACTGAAGGCCGCCGTGCCCGCCGCGTTCAAGCCGATGTAGTTGCCCTTGATGACCGAGCCATCAGCCCCGCTCGCCAGGTAGATGTTGAAGGCCGAGGCATTGCCAGAGATGACGTTGCGGTCGGCCACAGTCGTGCCACCGATGGTCAGGTTCGCGCCATAGGATTCAATGCCTTCAGAGGCATTGCGCTTGCTCGCACCGGCGTTGCTGCCATCGGCATTGAAGCTGCCGATGTAGTTGCCCACGATGGTGTTGTTGTCCGAGCCCGCCTGCACATAGATGCCGTTGGCACCGAAAGCCCGAATCACCAGGCCCCGGATGGTGCTGCCATCGGCCGTGTTTGACAGGCTCAGCCCCTCGCCCGCGCCGCCATTGCCGTCCAGCACCACGATCGGCCGGTTGGTGTAGCCGGTTTGCGTGGCCGCGTTGATGTAGGCAGCCTCCGTGATTGTCGGCAAGGTCGAGGCCATGGTGATGGTGTACTCGCCATAAGTGCCGGTCGATCCGGTGATGGCGAAAGAGATGGTGTCCGTGCCTGCCGTGGTGTTGGCCGCGATGATGGCCTCTCTCAAAGACACCTTGGTGTCGGTGCCACCATTCAGGGCATTGAGCTGTTCGGCCGTGAAGCTGGCTCCCAATCCGGTGTCGTTGTTGTCAGTTGTCGTGGTGACGACCAGGGACGAGGACACGTCCGTGACCGTGACAGCGATGGCCTGTGTGTCAGTCAACGTGCCGTCCGAGACCCTCACGATCAGGTCATAAACGTTGTTGGCACCCACGTCGGTGGGGGCTTCGAAATCGGGGGCGGCGACGAAGGTCAGCACGCCCGTGGTTCCATTGATGCTGAACTTGGCCGAGTCCGCGCCACCTGAGATTGAATAGGTCAGCGATGCACTGTCCACATCGGTGGCAGTCACCGTGGTCACGGCCGTCAAGGTTTCGCGCACATTGACCGATGCCGACGCACCACCGCCATTGCTGCTGATGACCGGCGCGTCATTGACGCGCGTCACCGACAAGGTGGTCGTGGCGGTATTTGTAATGAGGTTGTTGATGTCAGTTGCCACGACGTTGATCGTGCGACTCGTCGTGGTCGGATTGTCCGAGGTGTTGTTGTAGGTGATGCTGCGCAACACGGTTTGATAGTTGGCCACGGTATCGCTGCCCGACAAGGTCAGCACACCCGTGCCGCTGTTGTACGAAGCCGCGACGCTGGTGCCCGTGGTGGTGGCAGACAAGGATTCCAGCACCCCGTCAAGTGGGTTGGTGATCGTCACCGTCATGCCGGTCAGATTGGTGGCCGAGCCACCCGAGATCGTCGCATCGGTGTCGGCGATCTTGATAGGTGTCTGTTCGATGTAAGCACCGGTGTAAGCACTGCCCGTGGCGCCGGAGCTGTTGTTGGCGTCCAGGTCTACCGATTGCGGCGTTGGCGGCGTGTAGGTGACGACCAGCTTGGGCCGATTGGCGACCGTCGCGTTCTCCGCCGAACCAAAAGCGATGCGGGATTGATAGCCCCCGTTGCTGGTCCACCACCCATAGTTGGAAGACGGGTTGGTGGCCCAAGCCTGGACCGAGGCGATCATGTTGGCATTGTTGGTGATCGAGAAGCTGCCCGTTCCGCTTTCAGTGATCGTGCCATCAACAGTGTTCGAATATCCAGTGCCTGATGAAACGCCGCCACCCATCGAATCCCAGGTGGATGCGTCCGTCCACGAGGTCAACATCCGGTGGAAGTCAAAACTCGAGTTCGTGAAAAGGTTCTGAGTCGTGATTTGCATCGTCAACGTCACGCCCGTGATCGTCGCACCCACAGGGATCTGGTTCGTGCCACTGCCGATCAAATTGTCAAAGCGCACCAGCAACTGTGCCGCGCCACCGGTGCCGTCTGCACCAACCAGCAATGTGGTCGATGCGCCGTAGTTGGTGTTGTCTGCGACGCCCGCGTTGGTGCGCAGGTAAGTGTCGGTGGTGTCGGTGTAGCCTGCGGTCGTGCCTTCCTGCAGCGTCAAAGTGGCCAACACGTGGTCCCACAAAGCCACCGCTTCACCCTCCACGACCACGGTGGTTTCGATCTGGCCGTGCTGGTACTCCAGCACCCAGTTGCCGCCCAAAGATGCCGCGCCGGTGAAGTCCTCACTGGCCGCCACGTCGGCCCCCGTGAGCAGGGACAGGTGATCCACCAACAGGCGCCCGGCATCGGTTTGCGCCAGGTCGCAGCCATACAGCAGCAAGTCGGCATCCGCCGTCAAGGCCTGGCCCCAGGACGACAACTCGCCAAGGCGGCTCGCCAAGGCAGCGCTGTCCAGGCGGCTGGTGCCCAAGGTCAAGCCCGATGAATCCCCGTGGCTGATGATGTGCACCGCATCGAGGTCATGCCGTTGCTGCAGGGCGGCTGTGATCACGGCCAGGCCATCTTCGCCGGCCTGGATCACGACCACATCGATCACCTTGCTGGTGGACGCAGTCGTCAAGATGCCCTGGATCAGCTTGTCGGCCTCCGGGACGGTGGCGTCAATGAAGACCAGCTCATGCCGCACTGAGGTTTCGGGGGGCTGCTGACCGGTGGGCGCAGCCACCAGGGATGGCATGACGGAGACTGAGGCCGCCGATGCCCCTGTGGTCAGGGCCGACTCAGCACCGTTCGCCGTCGCGGGCGCCGCCAGTGAGACTGGCAAGCCAAGCAATGTCGCCGCATCCGCAGAGAAAAGGAGCCTGGGCTCCAGCTCTTCAATTTGAAAAGACACTCCGCGGCAACGGCGTTGGGGTGGGACCTGCCGCATGGTCATTCCTTCAGCGCATCGCAATCATCCGAGGAACCACAAACGACGACATGGACTGCGACTTGTTTTTACCTGGCGCCGCCAATGACGTGCTGATGCTCAATCTGGCTTGGCGCATCAGCAGGTAGCTCTTGACCGCTGACCGGCCATTTGCCGGCTGGTTCTGTGCAAATACACGCGCGCCTGGCAAAGTGCGGCCGGCCTCGGTCACGCTTTTCTTCACCGCCGACATGTCCAGCGGATCGGCCGACTGATGGGTGGCTGGCAACGGCCGGGACTTCTGACTCACCGGCGGCGGCATGGACACGGGTGCCGTCGGCAGAATCGGTGCCGTGTCCTTGGTCGCAGGTTGTGCCACGATGAAGTCAACCCGGCACCGCAATCCAGCAGGGATGCGGTTGTCAGGGTTGGGCAGCACCATGCGAACGCGGAAACTGTTGGACGCCGGATCGATCACCCGGTCCACCAACACCACCTTGGCATTCAGGGCGCTAAAGTTGGGCAAATCGGTTTTGACCAGCGCGCCCTGCCCGGCCAGGATGGAGCCAAACTGGGCTGCCGGCACGATGGCCTCAACGCGCAGAGGATCGACCCGCGCCACGCGCACCAGTGGTTCGCGTTCAATGCGTTCACCCTCGGTGCGGTAACGCTCGATCACCACGCCGTCAAAGGGGCTGCGCACATCGCGCTGGCCCAGTTGAACGGCCGACAATTGGTACTCGCGCAAGGCCACACGCTGGGCCTCCCTGGCCTGGGCCACGCGCTGCTCGGCCACCCGGGCCTCGGCATCGGCCTGGTCCAGGGCCTGGTCCGACAAAAAATCTTTCTTGACCAGATCGCGGGTGCGATCGAGTTTGCGCTGCGCCAGCACGTACGAGGCGACGGCCTGCTTGTATTCGGCATCGGCGGCAGACTTGGTCTGCGCCACGTTCACGGAGGCACGCTCCACCTGCGCGGTCAGGCGCGCCAGAATTTGGCCAGCCGACACCGTGTCACCGCGCTCAACCTTCATTTGCTCCAGGACCCCCACAACCTGCGTGCCCACATCGGCAACACGGTCGGGCTCGATCAGGCACCCCAGAGATTCAGCATGGCAGCCGACACCCAACCCGAGGGTAGAGGCTGCCAACCAACTCAACGCTTTGATCTTCAATTCAGGCTCCTGGACCACAAATCTTCGGACTTCTGGCCGTGGTTACTTTTCGACATATGTCGTCCTTTCGGCCGCGCCCCTGAAGGACTTGAGGCATGAAGCCCTGGCCTGAACACTGAAATGCCAACTAAGTCACCAAAGCTGGTCGCGACACCGCCATCATGTCTTTCGAACAGTGAATGCAATCCGTGGAATAGGAAAGGGGTTCAGTCCCAATCCTGGCGTCCGGCCAGCGCCAACTGGCGAGCCATGAGCCGCTCATTGACCAACAAGGACCAGCGCTGATGGCGGCTGACGCCCTCTTTCTGCTGCTGGGCGCCACGGCACAGCCACACCGCCAGCATCCGCGATTGCAGAATTTGGGTGCATACCCGCCAAACCACGGCTTGCCAACCCGAGGCCATGGCTGGCCGGATGGCCTCGTCCTCCCAGCTCAGCACGCATTCGCAACTGCCCGGCATGCCTTGGCGTGCCGCGCGCCCGTAAAGCTGGCGGTCAATCCGGCGTGATGGGTTCAGGTTGGTGTTGATCACGTGCAGGCCGCCGCGCTGCAACACCTCGGGGGCCAGGTGAATGTCGGTGCCGCGCCCGGCCATGTGGGTGGCCACGGTGATGGCGCCGGGCAAACCAGCGGCCTCGATCACCGCCTGTTCAGCTTCGCCACTGGCCTCGTCCTGGCGGGCGTTGAGCAGCTGGTGCGCCACACCGGCCGCCACGAACGCACGCGAAAGTGCATCTGAGTCAGCCACCTTGTCCGTGCCGATCAGCACCGCGCGTCCGGCCTGGGCCTCAACCTGCGCACGGCGGACCACCTCCCGCCACTTTTCGTCGGCGGTTGCCAGAACCTGGGTGGCGCGAACCTGGCGACGCGAAGGCAAACGCAAAGACACCCTCACCACGGGCAAGCCGTAAACGCTCATCAGCTCAGTCCGGCCTTCAAACACCGTGCCACTCAAGCCGGCCAGCGCGTGGTAACGCGGAAAGAATGACTGGTAGGTGGTCTCGGTGAGCGTTTCGGTTTCGGGTTGCGGGACTTGCCCTTCCTTGATGGCGATCATCTGATGCAAGCCCCGTGACCACACCCGACCCACGGCCAAGCGCCCGGTGTTGCTGTCAACGATGTGGATGCCGCCCTCGCGCACCAGGTAGTCCACATCGCGCTGAAAGCAGTGCAAGGCCGACAAGCCCACGCCCACCTGCTCTTCGCGGTAGCGCTTCAGCTTCCACGGGCCTTCCAGCGATTTGGTCAGCGAGGCCAACAAGGTGCTTCCCTCTTCGGTCAGCCGAACCGCGCCACTGCCGGGCAAGCGGAAATCCCGCGTCTGAGCCAATTGGCGGGCCAGGAACAAGGCCAGGCGGTACCGCTGATCAGCCTCGCGCTGGCTGACCTGCTTGGACAGGATCAAAGGTGTGCAGGCTTCATCGATCAGGATGCTGTCGGCCTCGTCCACGATGGCCATGCACAGGCCGCGCAAGACGATGGCAAGCGTGTCCAGCGACGCCCTGGCGGCACGGTCCCGCAGGTGGTCGAAAGCCACCTCGCGCGCGGTCACATGCACCACGTTCTGCTGGTAAGCCTTCTGGCGCTCGGGGGGCGTGCTGGCGGCCATCACCCAGGCCACGCTCAGGCCAAGCGATTCGTAGATGGGCTTGAGCTGCGTGGCATCGCGTCGGGCCAGGTAGTCGTTGGCCGTCATCACGTGCACGGGCACACCGGCCAGTGCGGCCGTGGCGGCGGTCAGCAACACCGTCAGGGTCTTGCCCTCGCCCGTGGCCATCTCGACCAAACGGTTGCCCAGCATCCACCAGGCGGCCTGCTTTTGAACCTCGTGCAGCGAGAAGCCCAGGTGGCGCTTGACCTGCAGGCTGATCACGCCAAAGGCCTCGGCCACCAGTTCAGGCAAGAAGCCGGACACGCTCAGACGCACCCGCAGGGTCGCCAGGCGCTCCTCGAACTCGCGGGCGCTCAAGCCACTCCAAGTCTGTTCAGCCCGCTGGATCTGGCTCAGCAGGGTCTTGTCCTGCTTGGCCGATGGTTTGGCGGGCGCGGCCAGCACCGACTGCACCCAGGCCACCATCGGGCTGGTCGAACGCAAGGGCAAATCACGCAGTGGGTAGTTGCCAAACACAGGGCCAGGGCGCGGCACCAGGCCTCGGTGCGAGACCTGGTCCGACCAAATATTGAGTGGCAACCCATGGGCATCAACGTTCACGAGGCTCACCCTTTGACGTCTGAAAAATGCTTGAGGAACAACTGGCGGGCGCTTTGAGTGACGGTGGCCAGCAAAGGCTGCGGGGTCAAGTCAATGCGCACCCGTGCCAGGCCGCCCGTCCTCGGGATGCGGCCTTCCAGAAGCAGGTCAATCACGAACTGCGGCTCGGTGGGGCGCAGGCCATCGGTGTCGGTGCCGTCGGTGGGCACGCGCCCACCCGATCGGTCGCCCAAGGCTGCGCTGGGCAACCTTTCGGAGGCCCCAGGCACCTCGCTGATCATCTTGGCGGGCCACACCTTGCCGGGCTGCTCGTCCAGCACCACCGACAACGATTTAACCCGGTGGCGCACCGCGTCCACCGAGCGCTCAGGCACCACGGCGCGGATCACACTGGGCTCGTCGGCCAGCACATAAGCCAGCAACTCGCCACGGTTCACCTGGTGCTGGTCCAGGTCTTCCTGGCGCGACATCACGAACTCGCCACTCACCCCGGCGCGCAGCACCTGACGCGACAGGTCCTTGTCCAACTGGGCCATGGCCGCGCGGTCCCGCACCAGGGCCTCTTGCGCGTTCTTCATGCGCAAGGGTTCGGTCGTGTAAGTGCCATGCAGCTCGTTCTCCAATGAATCGATCTGGGCTTGCAGCACAGCCTGGCGTGTCAGCAATTCGGGGTCGTGCACCGACACCACGGCCTGTCCGGCGCTCACCCGCTGTCCGCTGCGCACCCAGACGGTGTCAACCTGGCCATCGCTGGCCGCGCGAACCTGGGCATGCTCGGGCAGCCACACCAGCCCTTCCACCACCATGCTGGAAGGCATCGGCACCAACGCTGCCACGGCCACCAAGCCGGACACCACAAAGCCCGCGCCAGCCATGGCCCGACCACGCACCCTGTCAAAGCCGGGCGACTGCATGAGTTGGTCCAGCCAGGCACGCGTTGGCGCCAGCACCAGCGTCCACAAAGACCACACCAGGATGCCCATGCCCAACCACGAGGATTTTTCCGATGCCCACATGACCATGAGCACGGTCACACCAATGCGGTACAACCAGGACAGCGGTGCATAGCTCCACAGCGCCCAGCGCTCCAATCGATCGGTCCCGTGGATGACCTGGTTTTCCACGGGCGCGTCCATCCGCAAAATTCGCATCGCCGCGCCGCGCATCAACTGGGCGAAAGCGCGTGTACTTCGGTTGCTCAGATTGGGCAGGTCCAGCGCATCGCAGGCCACGAAGTAACCGTCAAACTTCATCAACGGGTTGCCGTTGAACATCAAGGTGGAAAGGCCACCAATGGTCATCGTGGTGAACGCCATCTGGCGCACCCAACCATCTTCAACCAGCAGCCAGATGCCCAAGGCCATCGACGCCAGTGCCAGCTCCACCGCGATGCCCGCCGCGCTGATCTGCACGCGGTGCCAACGGTTGACCAGGCGATTGGATGCACTCGCATCCACATAAGGCATCGGCACGAACAGGAAGAAGTTCACGCCCACCTCGGGCACCTCGCAGCCGTGCTTGCGCAAGGCCATGGCATGCCCCATCTCGTGCAGGCCTTTCAGGATCGGATAGACGACCCAGGCCATGGCCAGGAAGGCCGGGCTCAAGAAGTTCAACTGGGCGTAGGGCAGGATGTCCTTGAGGTTCAGCACCGCGGCCACGCAAGCCAGCGACACCAGCAGGAACCACAGCATGGCCACCCAGGGCATGAAAAGCACGCGCACCAGCGGCTGCGAGCGCTCCAGCAGGGACGAGGGGTTGAACAAGCCCAAGCGGAACGACAGCGGATTGAGGCGGCTGCGCTGTTCTCGCTGAGACCGTTGCTCATCGACGGCCAACATCTGGCGCACATCCGGCGTCACTTCGGCCTGCACCAGGCCGGCGTCGGTCAACTGGCCCAGGATTCGGATCACGTCATGCTGAGATGGTGCGTCATCGCCCAGGTGGCCCAGCAATACCTGCCAGATTTCGTCCACCGTGAAACGCCCATCCAGGCGCCCCACCAGTTCATAGGCCTGGGCGTTGACCCGGTGAAAGCGGCCAGTGGCCTGGTTGTGCAGCACGTACCAGGCTTGCCCGCGCGTGGTCTGCATGCGCACGTGCACATGCTGTCTCAGCCGGGGATGCAGGCTTGAGATGCGGTACCAGTATGGGGACAGTAAGGTGTCTTGCATGGCCCGGGCTCACAACCAGGTCCAGGCGAACATGCGCAACCTTTGCCAGCTGTACACCGCCGCACGCCACAACAAGGGGCGTGCCGGCATCTCGATGCGCGCCACGCCTTGCAGGCCCGGGCGCAGGCCCGTGGCACCAGCGCCCGCGCCGTTGGGCCGGGCCTCGATTTCGTACATCACGCCACCGGGCGTGGTCTTGGCCACCGGCGTCACACGCTCCAGCAACAAGCCAATCACCTGGTCGGGCAAAGCGGCCAGGCGCAAACCGGCCACTTGGCCTCGCTGCAGTCTGGCAATGTCGGATTCGTCCACTTCCAGCACCACGCGCCAATCCAGGCCAGGGGCCAGGGTCAGCAAAGTCTCGCCGCGCTTCAGTGGCGCCCCCAGTTGCTGGCGCAAATCGCCCTGGATCACGACGCCATCGAAGGGCGCCACCACCTTCAAGCGCGACAGTTGCTGGTCTACCAGCGACAACTGCGCCTTGGATTCGGCCAGCTTGTTCTGGGCCGTCATGGCCTGGGCACGGTCACCCCGGGCAAAGGCCTCGGCGAACTCGTTTTCGTGCTGCGCGACTTCCGCCAAGCGCCCCCGGCGTGCACCTTGCAAGTCGTCATCAGACAGTTGTGCCAACACCTGGCCAGCCTTGACCACATCGCCAGGCCGCACCATCACTTCTCGCAAGAAACCATCCTGCGGTGCACTCATGACGCGCTGCACCGCACCTTCAAGGCGGGCATTGGCGGTGACCTGGTGGGGCATCGGCACCAAAGCGCCGAACACCAACAGCCCGGCCAGTCCGCCCAGGCCCCAGCGCAAGCCGGGCTCTGCCGGATCAGCCAGGCGCTGCCGAAAGTCATACCACTGCGCCCGGCAACGGTCCAGCCAGGGGCGGTCAATTTGATAGCGCAGGAGCAGCATCGGCGCGGCCACTTCGGCCAGCGACTCGATCCATTGAACCTGCTCGGGCAAGAACACCCCCGTCGACGGCTCGTCGGTCGAACTGGGGCGAAGCGGATCGGCCTGAACCGCGCGCTCGCACACCAGCACCCCCACCGCTTGGCCGTGACGTGCCAGCGGCACCGACACCAGCCCGCTCAGCCCCTGAGTCTTGAACAAGGCTTGGTGCGCCAGGGTGATCCGCTCATTCATGGCCCGCGTGGGCGGCCAGACCAGCGTGGCATGCTGATGCGCCGCCTCCAGCATCGCCTGGTGCAGCTCCGGAATGGCCACGCCCTCTTCCAGAACCACCCCATCGGACAGGGCCACCACTTTCAAGGTGTCGCGCGTGATCCACCCCAGGGACACCCGGGATGCGCCCAAGAAGCGGCAAATCTGAGTCACCAGGGCCGTGCTGCCGGTGGCCCAATGGTCTTCACTCAGGGTGGCGCGCACGCAGGTCAGCACATCCGGCATGCCCAATTGGGCAATCAGTTCAGCAGGCAGAGCCTGTGGATCCAACATGGTGGGAGACCATGCCGATCCTTCACGTGCTTTGACAGAAGAAACCATCGAACCCCAAGAACGCCTCGTCGTGTTATCGACCGGTTGCCCCAAGGATTGAGCCCGGCTTGCCCCTATGATTCAGGAAATTCAAAAAGCCAAATCCTGAAATAGCGGATGAATCCAAGGAGTTATTCATGAAGGTCCTGCTGATTGACGACCACCCACTGATCCTGGCCGCCCTGCAATCGGTCATCCAGGGCCTGGGGGACAACGTCACCGTTTCCACCGCCTCCAGCGGCCAAACCGCCCGCGACGCCCTGAGCGCGGACCACAATTTCGACCTGGTGTTGCTTGATTTGCACCTGGGCGAAGACAACGGCTTTGACCTGCTGGCCGAGTTGCGCACCGCCTACCCCGCCCTGCCGGTGGTGGTGATCTCGGCCTCGGACCGCACCAGCGATGTCATTCGGGCCATTGACATGGGCGCCATGGGTTTTGTGCCCAAGCGCGCGACCAACGAAACCCTGATTGATGCGCTGCAGCAAGTCATGAAAGGCGGCGTTTACGTGCCGCCCATGAGCATGGGCTCCGACTTCAACCCGGGCAGAGCCCCCGCCCCGGTGCCCACCATCCAGCAAGAAGCGGTGCAAGCCGGCTTCCAGAGCGTGCCCTCGCTGATACAGCTGGGCCTGACGCCCCGCCAGTGCGACGTGCTGGCATTGCTGCTGAAGGGCCAGCCCAACAAGCTGATCGCCCGCGAACTGGGCCTGTCGGTCGAGACCGTCAAGGATCACGTCGCCGCCGTGCTGCGCGCGCTGGGCGTCAGCTCGCGCACCCAGGCCGTGATCGCCGTCAGCCAGATGCTGCAAAAGCAAAGCGGATTCTCGGCCTGGCGCCCCAATGTCCGGTAAATCATGAGCACCGCGCCACCTGCCCTGGTGACCGGCGCTCCCGCCGCGCCGGACTTGCCCGCGCCGCCCAGGGCCACCCTGGTGCCAGACACCGTCCGGTCGGTTTACAGCCAGACCGGGTCCGGGCTCTTCGGGCATATCCTGGGTATGGTGGTCACCACGGCCATCTACTGGCCCCACGCGCCGCACCAGATCCTGCTGAGTTGGGCTACCGCCTTCCTGCTGATTTGGCTGGCCCGCATCGTCGGCATGTACAGCTTCGAGCGCGCCGCTCAGCAAGGTCAAGTCGATCACGACCGGTGGCTGCTGCTGTGGGCTTTGGGCGCCGGCTTCAACGCCGCCACCTGGTGCGTGGCCGCCATCCTCTTTTACGATTACGGTGGATCGTTCGAGCGCACCGCGCTCATGCTGATCATCTATTCGTTCGCCATTGGCTCCGTGCCCTTCATGGCGATGCAGACCAAGCTGTTCCTGACCTGCATGACCATGTACTTCGGAACCATGATCTTGCGCTCGGCCTTCCACGGCCAGCCGCACGACCTGCAGATGGCCGGCATCTGGTTCCTGCTGGGCGTGTGCACCATGTCGGTCGCCTGGGCCTTCCGCAACGTGTTCTCCGAGATGGTGAAGCACAAGCTGCAAACGCAGGATCTGGCCATCAAGCTGCGCGGTGAAACCGCCGCCGCCGAGAGTGCCCAGCGCCTGGCCGAGACCGCCAACCGCGCCAAAACCCAGTTCTTCGCTGCCGCCAGCCACGACCTGCGCCAGCCCCTGCACGCCATGGGCCTGTTCGCCGAAGCCCTGCGCCAGCGCAACAAGGACGAAGAAGTCGTCCACCTGGTCAACAGCATCAACAGCTCGGTCGATGCCCTGGAAGGCCTGTTCAGCGAATTGCTGGACATCACCAAGATCGACACCGGCGCCGTCGACATCGAGCCCGAGCACTTCTCGATGCAGGAGCTGTTCAACCGCATCCGCCTGCATTTTGAGCCCACCGCCTTTGAAAAAGGCCTGATGCTGAGCTTTCGGGGCGAACAGCACCACGCCCTGGCCGATCCGATTCTGGTCGAGCGCATCCTGCGCAACCTGGTCTCCAACGCCATCCGCTACACCGAAGATGGTGGCGTGCTGGTGACCTGCCGCGTGCGTGGCGAACAACTCTGCCTGCAGGTCTGGGATTCGGGCATCGGCATCGCCGAGAAGGAGCAGGTCCGCATCTTCGACGAGTTCTACCAAACCCACAGCGGCCGCCCGCTGGAGCCGCACCACCGCAAGGGCCTGGGGCTGGGCCTGTCCATCGTCACACGCCTGGCCGACCTGATGGCCGCCCCTTTGAGCCTGCGCTCACGCGTGGGCCATGGCACCGTGTTCACCTTGATGTTGCCCATTGGCCGCGCACCGCGCATGCAGCGCAGCAGCATCCCCAGCAAGCCCGCGCTGGGCGTGACGCTGGACCGGCGCCACATTGTGGTCGTGGAAGATGAACTGGCGGTGCTGGAAGGCCTGCAGGTGCTGCTCAAGGGCTGGGGCGCCACCGTGAGCGCCTTCGATACCGTGGCCGCCGTCGAGGCTTGGGCTTTGGCCACGGAGGCCAAGCCTGATTTGCTGATCGTGGACTACCGCCTGCCGGAGCAGCTGACCGGCATCGAGGCGATCAAGGCCATGCGTGCGCGCTTTGGGCCCGAACTGCCCGCCATCATGGTGACGGGCAGCACGATGACGGGGCACGAGGCGGATGCGGCCCAGTACAACTTCCACCTGCTGGTCAAGCCGGTGGTGCCGACCAAGCTGAGGGCGATGATTGCTTTCAAGCTGGGGTTGCGGACGGGCTAGATCGCGCGGTCCGGCGTGGCGCGTTTTCGGCGGCAGCGCGGGGCGGGGGCTGGGGCGGCATCCGTCGGGGCTTCAGCTTGGTGGTCTCGCTGTGCGAGACTGCCTTGCGACGCTCGCGCCGAGGTGTGGCCGTGGAACTCGCTTCGCGGCCTTTGGCCACTGCGCTCAAACAACCACGGCCAGTCAGACATTGATGCGCGCTGTTGCGCGCCCACCTCGGCACTGTGCTTCTCAGCACCAAGCAGGCGCCCCGCCGGATGCCGCCCCAGCCTTTTTGCGCCCCGCTGGTGGCGTGCCACGGTTCTTTTTCGTGCCACGCCACCAGCGAGGCGCTCAAGGATGAGGCGGAGGCTGGTGGGGCGACTTCGGGGACGTCGAGGAGCGCAGCCCGGGGCGGAAAAAGGGTCGTCCGTTGTTTGAGCCCTGCAAGGGCGAGTTTCGGACCATCCCCGCCCCGGGCGAGCACCGCAGAGCAGTCCGCCGCGCAGCGGCGGGCCGTCACCATAGGAGCCCCGCCAGCCTCCGCCTCATCCCAGCCTCGCGCTTCTTCCCGATCACACCAACTTCAGCCGAGCCTCTTCATATTCAGCCTTCAAGCGCGCCACCAGCTCACGCACCGGCACAACCTTCTTGACCGCCCCAATGCCCTGCCCGCAACCCCAGATGTCCTTCCAGACCTTGCCACTGCTTTCGCCACTGCCAAAGCTCATCTGGCTGGGGTCGCCATTGCCCAGCGTGTCCGGGTCCATGCCCGCGTTCACGATGGAGGGCTTCAGGTAATTGCCATGCACACCAGTGAACTTGCTAGAGTAAAGGATGTCGTCGCTGCTGCTGTCGACCACCATCTGCTTGTAGGCATCAACAGCGCGTGCCTCGTCGGTGGCAATGAAGGCCGATCCGACATAAGCAAAGTCAGCGCCCATGGCCTGCGCCGCCAGCACCGCACCACCCGTGGCAATGGCCCCCGACAACGCGATCGGGCCATAGAACCACTCTCGGATTTCAGCGATCAGCGCAAATGGGCTGATGGTGCCCGCGTGGCCGCCAGCGCCGGTTGCCACGGCGATCAGGCCATCGGCGCCCTTCTCGATCGCCTTCTTGGCGAACTTGTTGTTGATGATGTCGTGCAGCACGATGCCGCCATAGCTGTGCACGGCCTCGTTCACATCGGTGCGCGCCCCCAATGAAGTGATCACGATCGGCACCTTGTACTTCACGCACAAGGCCAGGTCATGCTCAAGCCGGTCATTGCTCTTGTGCACGATCTGGTTGATGGCAAACGGCGCGGCGGGCTTGTCCGGGTTGGCGGCGTTGTAGGCGGCCAATGCCTCGGTGATCTCGATCAACCACTCTTCCAGCTGAGCCGCCGGGCGCGCATTGAGCGCGGGCATGGAGCCCACCACACCGGCCTTGCACTGCTCAATCACCAGCGCAGGCGTGCTGAGGATGAACATCGGCGAGGCGATGACGGGGAAGGGAACGCTCTTCAAAACAGCAGGCAAAGACATTGAAAACTCCTTGTGGCCAAGAAAAAAGGATGCCCCTACCGGTCGAACCGTGTGAAGGGCATCCTTGCTGTCAGGGGACCGATGGATGGTCGATCAGAACAGTATCAATCAGAACGAGTCGAGCGCCATGGCTGTCACGCTGTCGCCACCTTCGAGGATGCTGTCGCGCAAGCCGCCAATGCGGGGCAGGATGTGGTCACCATAGAAGCTGGCGGTGGCGATCTTGGCCTTCATGAAGTCGACGTCTTCGCCAGACTGAAGGCGGTCTTCCGCGATCAGCAGGGCGCGGCCCAGTTGCCAGCCACTGACCAGATTGGCCGTCAGCATCAGGTAAGGCACCGAGCCGGCGAACACGGCATTGGGCCGGGTCCGAACGTTGGCCACCACAAAGTCCACCACCTGCAGGAAGGCCTCACGGGCCACCTTCAGGCGCTTGGCCAGGTTCTTGGCGGCCACGCTGTCACGCTGCGCCAGTTGGCTTTCGGTGTCGGCGATCTGCGCAGCAATGGCCTTGGCCAAGGCACCGCCGTCGCGCGAGGTCTTGCGGCCGACCAGGTCATTGGCCTGGATGGCGGTCGTGCCTTCATAGATGGGCAGGATGCGCGCATCGCGGTAGTACTGCGCCGCGCCGGTTTCTTCGATGAAGCCCATGCCGCCATGCACTTGCACGCCCAGCGAGGTGATCTCGATCGAATTTTCGGTGGCGTAACCCTTGATCAGCGGCACCAGGAACTCGTAGACAGCCTGCGCCTGCTTGGCCACATCCTTGTCGGGATGGTGGTGGGCCGTGTCGTAGGCCGAAGCGCCAACGAAGGCCATGGCACGTGCGCCCTCGATCAGCGCGCGCATGGTCATCAGCATGCGCTTGACGTCGGGGTGGTGGATGATCGCGGCCGAGCCGGGCTGCGATCCGTCGACCGGGCGGGACTGCACACGATCCTTGGCGTACGACACCGCGTGCTGGTAAGCGCGCTCGGACACGCCGATGCCCTGCAAGCCCACGTCAAAGCGGGCGGCGTTCATCATGATGAACATGTATTCCAGGCCGCGGTTCTCTTCGCCCACCAGGTGGCCGATGGCGCCAGCGCCCACCTCGCCCTTGTCGTCACCGAACAAGAGCACGGCCGTCGGCGAGGCCTTAATGCCCAGCTTCTCTTCGATCGAAGCGCAATACACGTCGTTGCGTTTGCCGTTGGAGCCGTCGTCGTTCACCAGGAACTTGGGCACCACGAACAGGCTGATGCCCTTGACGCCTTCGGGCGCATCGGGTGTGCGGGCCAGCACCAAGTGCACGATGTTCTCGGACATGTCGTGCTCACCGTAGGTGATGTAAATCTTCTGGCCCCAGATGCGGTAGCTGTCGTCGTCTTGCTTGACGGCCTTGGAGCGAACCAGCGACAGGTCAGAGCCTGCTTGCGGCTCGGTCAGGTTCATGGTGCCCGTCCAGGCACCTTCGATCATCCTGGGGATGTAGCGCTTCTTGAGTGCCTCGCTGCCACCGGTCAGCAGCGCCTCAATGGCACCGCCCGTCAGGATGGAACACAGCGAGAAGCTCAGGTTGGCCGCCGTCGTGTGCTCGATGCAAGCCGTGCCAATGGTCTTGGGCAAGCCCTGGCCACCGAACTCGGCGGGCTGCTGCAGGCCTTGCCAGCCGCCTTCGGCCAGCAAGCGATAGGCTTCCTTGAAGCCCTTGGCGGCACGCACCACACCGTTGTCCCAGGAGCCGTGGTCCTGGTCGCCGCTCCAGTTCAGCGGGGCCACAACGGCCTCATTGAACTTGGCCGACTCTTCAAGCACGGCTTGGGCGGTTTCAAGGCCGGCATCTTCGAAGCCGGGGATCTGGGCAATCTTGTCCAGGCCAGCGAGTTCCTTCATGCAGAACAACTGGTCTTTGACGGGGGCGCGGTAGGTCATGTTCTTCTCCGGATAACGACAAGGGGGCGCCTTGTAAGGCGCCCCCGATAGGCATCAAGCAGACGGTCTGTCTCGCATGTGCGTCCGCAACATCAGCGGTGTTTTAAATCAAACTAAACGATCACAGGGCCTTGATCAGCTCAGGCACAGCCGTGAACAGATCAGCTTCCAGGCCAAAGTCAGCGACCTGGAAAATCGGGGCTTCCGGATCCTTGTTGATCGCAACGATCACCTTGGAGTCCTTCATGCCGGCCAAGTGCTGGATGGCGCCGGAAATACCGATAGCCACGTACAACTGAGGCGCGACGATCTTGCCGGTTTGGCCCACTTGCAGGTCATTGGGGGCGTAGCCTGCATCCACCGCAGCGCGCGAGGCACCCAGCGCAGCACCCAGCTTGTCGGCCAGGGGCGACAGCACGTCGTTGAACTTTTCGCCCGAACCCAGGGCACGGCCACCGGACACGATGATCTTGGCGGCAGTCAACTCGGGGCGGTCGTTCTTGGTGACTTCACGGCCCACGAAGCTCGATGTGCCGCTGTCAGCAACAGCAGCGACCGTTTCAACGGCGGCGGAACCACCCGTGTGAGCAGCGGCGTCAAAGCCAGTGGCGCGCACGGTGACCACCTTGACGGCGTCAGTCGATTGCACGGTGGCGATGGCGTTGCCGGCATAGATCGGGCGCTCGAACGTGTCGGCGCTGATGACCTTGGAGATTTCCGACACCTGGGCCACGTCCAGCTTGGCGGCCACGCGGGGTGACACGTTTTTGCCGTAGGCGGTGGCTGGGAAGAACAGGTGGCTGTAGCCAGAGGCCACGGCCAGCACCTGGGCGGCCACGTTTTCAGCCAGGCCGTCGGCGAACTGCGCGCCGTCGGCGTGCAGCACCTTGGTCACACCGGCGATTTGCGCGGCGGCGGCGGCGGCGGCGCCGGCGTTGGAGCCAGCGATCAGCACGTGCACGTCACCACCGGCTTGAATGGCGGCGGTGATGGTGTTGAACGTGGCGCCCTTCAGGTGGGCGTTGTCGTGTTCAGCAATGACGAGAGCGGTCATGGTTGTGGTCTCCTCAGATCACTTTGGCGTCGTTCTTGAGCTTGCTCACCAGCGTGGCCACGTCGGGCACCTTGATGCCGGCGGAGCGCTTGGGCGGCTCAGAAACCTTCAGGGTCTTGATGCGCGAGGCCACGTCAACACCCAGATCGGTCGGCTTGACCACTTCCAGGGTTTTTTTCTTGGCCTTCATGATGTTGGGCAGCGTGACGTAGCGGGGCTCGTTCAGGCGCAAGTCGGTGGTGATCACCGCAGGCAACTGGAGTTTGAGCGTTTCCAGGCCACCGTCAACCTCGCGGGTCACGGACACGAAGCCGTCGGCCACTTCAACCTTGGAGGCGAAGGTAGCTTGGGGCAGGCCCGTCAGCGCAGCCAGCATCTGGCCAGTTTGGTTGCTGTCGTCATCAATGGCTTGCTTGCCCAGGATGATCAGGTCGGGCTTTTCCTTGGCGACCAAGGCGGCCAGGATTTTGGCCACAGCCAAGGGCTGGATGTCCGCGTCGGTTTCGACGAGGATGCCGCGATCAGCGCCAATGGCCATGGCCGTGCGCAGGGTTTCCTGGCATTGGGTCACGCCCACCGAAACGGCGATAATTTCAGTGACGATGCCTTTTTCTTTGAGGCGCGTGGCCTCTTCGACGGCAATTTCATCAAAGGGGTTCATGCTCATCTTGACGTTGGCGATGTCCACGCCAGAACCATCAGACTTCACACGGACTTTCACGTTGTAGTCAACAACACGTTTGACCGGAACCAGAACCTTCATGCGGTGTTCTCCAGCGTTAAAAAAGCACGATCGTGCGATTCTAGCGCGAGTTATGGCGTCGCGGTGGTGTTTGTCCCCCCGTTCAGAGGAAAATACTGCTTTAAATGACCCCGCCCGACACTGTGCCTTCAGCCAACCCACCCATTGACGCCTGCCTTGGCGAAGGATTGCGCATCGGGCTGTTCGACTCGGGGCTGGGCGGCTTGTCGGTACTGCGTGCGCTGCGCCAGCACATGCCACTGGCGCAGCTCTTATATATAGCGGACTCGGGCAATGCCCCCTATGGCGAGCGCGACGACGCCTTCATCGCCGGCCGGGCGCTGGCGATCAGCGATTTTTTGCTGAGCCAGGGCGCGCAGGTCATCGTGGTGGCTTGCAACACGGCCACGGCCATGGCGGTGCACACCTTGCGCCAGCGCTGGCCAGAGGTGCCCATCGTGGGGGTGGAGCCGGGCGTCAAACCGGCGGTGGCCCAGTCGGCCAACAAGCGCATCGGCGTTTTGGCCACGCCGGGCACCCTGGCCAGCGACAAATTCAAACGGCTGATTGAAATCCATGGCCAAGACGTCGTGATCGTGCCGCAGCCTTGCCCTGGGCTGGCCAAGGAGATCGAGTCAGGCCACCTGGACAGCCCCGCCTTGCGGGCGCTGGTCGATGCCTTTTCCCAACCTCTGCGCCAGGCCAAGGTCGACACCGTGGTGCTGGGCTGCACGCACTACCCCTTTGTCGCGCCGCTGTTTCAGCAGGCACTGGGGCCGCACGTTCGCATCATCGACACGGCAGAGGCTGTGGCACGTCAAACGCAACGTGTCAGCGGCGATCTGCCTTGCTTGCAGGCCCCACACGCCGAGCCCACCATTCAATTGTGGACAAGCGGATCGGCGGCGCATCTTGCCCAGGTGGCCGACCGTTGGCTGAACTTGAAGACCCAAGTCAGCGTATTGCGGTAATTCGCCGGCCCGTCTTTAAAAAGTAGACGGACCAGCACCGGTTACCCGGCGGAAACATCAAGTCACACTTTTGGACAAGCGGACTCGTGACGCAGTTCACGCGCAGCCGTGTGCCCGAGCTCTTAGCCTGGCCTGCCACCCCTCCCTAGCCTTCAGTCTGGTTAACACGTGCCGATAAGTTCGAGGATGACTTGAAGAATATCGCAGGCTGAAATCGGTTCCGAATGCCCCGGCTTATTCGAGCTTTGGAGGTCAGGTCCCGGAATTAGCCT
>NZ_JACMNS010000112.1 GCF_014378415.1 Aquabacterium sp. | reverse complement strand
GCCGGGTCAACGCTATGAATTGCACCCGGAGTTGGGCGTCTCGCGAGCTCGCCAGCATGATGATGTGGCGGCCTTGGATGGTGCGGTTTTGCGCCAACTGGAAGCCGCCTTGTCGACCGAAGGCGAGGGCGGGCGTACGATACTTGTCTCGGCCATGCCGCCTCTGATGGCGGCCTGCATTCCTGCCTTGAGCGAGCTCAAAACCGTGCTGCGCGCTTTGCTTCACTATCATCTAGGATCTCACACGCTGCGCACCCGCCAGCTCATGATGGAGCTTCAACAGGCATGACCTTTTCTGCCAAGTACCTGACCACGCACGACGCGCCCTTGCTGGGCGTGAACATCGACCACGTCGCCACCGTGCGCAATGCCCGAGGCGGCCGGTTCCCGGACCCCGTGTCTGCCGCGATACTCGCAGCCGAGGCCGGTGCTGACATCATCACGTTTCACCTGCGCGAAGACCGCCGCCACATCCACGACGACGACGTGGTCCGTTTGAAGGCCAGCATCGCGGCGCCTTTGAACTTCGAAGCGGCCGTGACCGACGAGATGCTGGACATCATCGAGCGCACTCGCCCAGAGCATGTGTGCCTGGTGCCCGAGCGGCGCCAGGAGATCACCACCGAAGGCGGGTTGGATGTTGTCGGGCAACTGTCACGCGTGCGTGATGCTTGCACGCGTCTGGCCGCCGTGGGTGCTCGCGTGTCGTTGTTCATTGGCGTCGATCCGGCTCAGATCGAAGCGGTTGCACACGCTGGCGCACCCTGCGTGGAACTGCACACGGGCGCTTTGGCCAACGCCTGGTGGGCGGGAGACGCCACTGGTGTGCAAGCCGAACTGCAACGCCTGCAAGCCGGATTGAGGCTGGCCCAAAGCCTGGGGCTGCGCACCCATGCTGGGCATGGACTGGCCTTGAACGAAAGCTGGCCGGCGACGCCCGGTGTCGCGCAGCCCACTTCCAGCAGCACGGCCCTGGTCGCCGTCCTGCCCGAGATCACCGAGTTGCACATTGGCCATGCCTTGATCGGCCGTGCTGTTTTCGTGGGGCTGAGGCAGGCCATCGCCGACTTCAAGGCCGAGATCGTGCGCGCGCGCCGGGCAGTGGCTGCATGATCGTTGGCATTGGCACTGACCTGTGCGACATCCGTCGCATCCAAGAGGCTTTGCAACGGCGCGGAGAGCGCTTTGCAGAGAAGGTGCTCGGGCCCCAAGAGCTGCTGGTTTACCGCCAACGCCAGGCCCGCGTGGCCATTCGCGGCCTGCGTTACCTGGCCACGCGCTTTGCGGCCAAAGAGGCATTTTCCAAGGCCATCGGGCTGGGCATCCACTGGCCCATGACCTGGCGCTCCTGCGAAATCCTGAATGAATCCAGCGGCCGCCCGCGCATCATGTTGAATGGCGAACTGGCCGACTGGTTCGCCCAAAAAAAATGGCAGGCCCATGTCACGGTCACCGATGAGGTGGACCATGCCTTGGCCTTCGTCGTCATCGAAACCCAAACCGACCACCCATGAGCCTACCGTCCTATTCCGTCCAGGCCAATACCGACACCGAAATCATCCATGCCCCCGTGGTGCTGGACATCGAAGGCCTGAGCCTCAATGCCGATGACCGGCGGCGCTTGCAGCATCCCCTGACCGGCGGGCTGATCCTGTTTGCCCGCAACTGGGCGAGCCGCGTCCAGCTCACGGCCCTGTGCGCCGAGATCAAAGAGCTGCGTCCCGATGTGCTGATCTGCGTGGACCATGAGGGCGGACGAGTGCAGCGCTTCAAGACCGACGGCTTCACGCACGTGCCGCCCATGCGGCGTTTGGGCGAGATGTGGATGAAGGATGGCAAGGCAGGCGAGGGCAGTGGCGCCATGGCCGCCACCGATGCCGCCACGGCTTGCGGTTACGTGCTGGCCAGTGAGTTGCGTGCCTGCGGCGTTGACTTGACCTTCACGCCGGTACTGGACCTTGACTTTGGTGAAAGCAGCGTGATCGGTGATCGCGCCTTTCACCGCGACCCACGCGTGGTGGCCATGCTGGCCAAGAGCGTGATGCATGGCCTGCTGCTGGCCGGCATGGCCAATTGCGGCAAGCATTTTCCGGGGCACGGTTTCGTCAAGGCCGATTCGCACGTGGACGTGCCCATTGACCGTCGCCGCCTCAAGGCCATTTTGGGTGACGATGCCCAACCCTATCAGTGGATGAGCACCTCGCTGACCAGTGTGATGCCTGCCCACGTCATCTACCCCAAGGTGGACGACATGCCGGCTGGTTTTTCGCAGCGCTGGTTGCAAGACATCTTGCGCGAACAAATGGGCTTCACCGGAGCCATCTTCAGCGATGACCTGAGCATGGAGGGCGCTAGCGTGGCGGGTGATCACACGCAAGGAGCCGTGGCCGCGCTGAACGCTGGCTGCGACCTGGTGCTGCTGTGCAATCAGTCCTTGAAAGGCGGCAAGGCGGTGGACGATTTGCTGGACGGCTTGCAAATCGCGCATGCGCGCGGCCTGTGGGAGCCTAGCGCCGACAGCGAGGCGCGCCGCCTGGACCTGCTGCCCCAAACCGCACCGTTCACCTGGGATGAGCTGATGCACCACGCGCCTTATCACCAGGCCCTGGCCCGCTTGCCGGGCTGAACGAGGCACAAAACCGCCGTCCCTGACAAAGTGGACGGCCCATGAAAAAAGCGCCATCCCCATGCCGGGGATGGCGCTTTTCATTAGGCGTCGATCAGTTGTTGGCCGACTCGAATGGCAGCTTGATTTGATTGAGATCCTTGCGGGTCTCGACCAACACCAGTGGGCCTTCATCAGCGATGACCGTGGGCGGACGCTCGCGCGGCACATGAGCCGGCTTGCTTTCAATGGCAATCGCTTCGCGGATGGCATTGACCTTGTCCGAGTCCGAGTTCACCCACTGCAGCCCTGCGTTTTGCGCAATGGCATTGAGGTCATTCATCGGCAAGACAAAGTCTTCGGCCCGAGGTGCGGCCGGCGCTGCGACCACCACCGGTTCAGCGAGCATGGGAGCTGCTACAAAAGGGGCGGGCACGTTGATGGCAGCCACAGGGGCCACCGCCAGCGCCACCGGAGGCGCATCTTCCACTGGCTCGGAGAATGTCGCAGCAGGCGCGGCGTAGACCTCGCTGGAAGCCAGGCTGAACGGGCCCACATCGGCCGACGGTGACGGCAAGGTCAAGGTCAAACCAGGTTGTGGTGCGGGTTCGATGCCTGTTTGGGCCTCCTCCGTGCCCACAGGGCGGTCACGGCGTTCACCACGGCGATTGCGATCACGGCCACGTCCACGGCGGCGGCCATCGGCGTTCTCGCCTTCACCTTCAGGGCGCTCGCCTTCATTGAAGTCGTCGGCACCTTCGGTGCGAACGGCTTCTTCTTGCTGGCGCGGCGCGGTGTCACCAGATTCAGCGGACTGTTGTTCAGTCGTCTGGCCGTCGGTGCCCAAGCCAGCATCGTCACGCTCGCCACGACCACGGCCACCGCGGCGACGGCGGCGTGCGCCATCGCGTTCTGCCGTGCCTTCAGCTTGCGCGTCGGTGCCCACGGGGATGGTGTCGACAAAGGCGTTTTCAGGGGCATCGACCGCGACGTTGTCACGGGGCGCGCGGTCCTGGCGATCACCACGGCCACGTCCACCGCGTCCACGGCCACCTTCAGGGCGGGCCTCGTCGATTTGACGTGGTGCGGCTTCGCCACGCGCGTTCAGCTCGTTGGTGATCTCGGTCGCGGCGACGCGGTCTTCGCGCGGGCCACGACCACGTCCACCACGGCCACCTTCACGGGGCTCGCGGACGCCTTCAGCGGCGGGGCGCTCTGTGCGTTCGCCACCACGGTCGGTGCGTTGTTCGCCACGATCGCCACGACCACCACGGTCACCACCACGCTCTGCGCGTTCGCCGTTACCGTTGCGTTCGCCACCGCGGGCTTGACCGTCACGACGGCCGCGTCCCTTGCCACCTCGAGCACCCTTGCCGTCGTCTTTGGCAGAGTCCTTCGGGGCGTCTTCCAGGGGCTTGACTGCCGGCACGGGCGTGAACGCTGGCGTGCTGGAGAACAGGCTCTTGATCCAGCCAAAGAACCCACCGGTCGATGGCGTGGCGGCAGCCACGTGCTTGGGCACGGCGGCGACAGGTGCCGCTGCAGATTCCAGCGCGGGTTCGTGCCTGGGCACGGCCATCGGCGCGGGCTGATCGGGCAACACGCCCTTGATGATCGGCTCTTGCTTGGGCTTGCTCTTTTCGCGGCGTGTGATGCCGACGTCTTCCTCGGGCTCCTCGATCATCGAGTAGCTGGTTTGGATGTTTTCCAGGCGAGGATCGTCGTGGCGCAGACGCTCGAGTTTGTAGTTAGGCGTTTCGATGTGCTTGTTGGGGATCAACAGCACGGTCACGCGTTGCTTCAACTCGATTTTGGTGATCTCGGTGCGCTTTTCGTTCAGCAAGAACGAAGTCACTTCGACCGGCACTTGCACGTGCACGGCGGACGTACCGTCCTTCATCGATTCTTCTTGAATGATGCGCAGGATCTGCAGCGCCGACGATTCGGTGTCGCGGATGTGGCCGGTGCCGTTGCAACGCGGGCAGGTGATGTGCGAACCTTCGCTCAGCGCGGGGCGCAGGCGTTGGCGCGACATTTCCAGCAAGCCGAACTTGCTGATGGCGGCCAGTTGCACCCGGGCACGGTCGAAGCGCAGGCCGTCGCGCAGTCGGGTCTCGACCTCGCGGCGGTTCTTCGACTCTTCCATGTCGATGAAGTCGACGACGATCAGGCCGCCCAGGTCGCGCAAGCGCATCTGGCGGGCGATTTCGTCGGCCGCTTCCAGGTTGGTGCGGGTGGCGGTTTCCTCGATGTCGCTGCCACGGGTGGCGCGCGCCGAGTTCACGTCCACGGACACCAGCGCTTCGGTGTGGTCGATCACGATGGCGCCGCCGGATGGCAGGTTTACCGTGCGGCTGAAGGCCGTTTCGATCTGGTGTTCGATCTGAAAACGCGAGAACAGCGGGGCGTCGTCACGGTAGCGCTTCACGCGGTTGGCCGTGTCGGGCATGACGTGCAGCATGAACTGCTTGGCCTGCTCGTAGATGTCGTCCGTGTCGATCAGGATTTCGCCGATGTCGGAGGTGAAGTAATCGCGGATGGCGCGAATCACCAGCGACGATTCCTGATAGATCAGGAAGGCGCCCTTGCCGGTGCCGGAGGCCTCGTCAATGGCCGTCCAGAGCTTGAGCATGTAGTTCAAGTCCCACTGCAGCTCGGCGGCGGTGCGGCCGATGCCAGCGGTGCGGGCGATCAGGCTCATACCCTTGGGGTATTCGAGCTGATCCATCGCTTCTTTGAGCTCTTCGCGGTCATCGCCCTCGATGCGGCGGCTGACGCCACCACCACGAGGGTTATTGGGCATCAGGACCAGGTAGCGGCCTGCCAGCGAGACGAAAGTGGTCAGGGCAGCGCCCTTGTTGCCGCGCTCTTCTTTTTCAACCTGGACGAGCAATTCTTGCCCTTCCTTGATCGCGTCTTGAATGCGGGCCGAGCGAACGTCGACGCCTTCGCGGAAATATTGGCGCGAGATTTCCTTGAAGGGCAGGAAGCCGTGGCGCTCTTCGCCGTAGTCGACGAAACAGGCCTCGAGCGAAGGCTCGACGCGGGTCACAACGGCTTTGTAAATGTTGCCCTTGCGCTGTTCGCGGCCCTCGATTTCGGTCTCGAAGTCGAGGAGCTTTTGTCCGTCGACGATGGCCAGGCGGCGCTCTTCAGGCTGCGTGGCATTGATCAGCATGCGTTTCATGTGAACTCCAGTCCATGCGAGGCCGGCCCTGGATGGCACCAGGCAGACCTCGATTCACCACCGACAGGGTCGGCGGCAACTTTCATGCACGAGTCAACGCAGAAAGAACCGAGAAGGAATTGCCGTGGCTGGTGACCCGAGAGGGGTCAGTGCAGCAGGGGCGCATGCGCGGGTGACATGGCACAAACCCCTGGCGACCACCCTGGGTTGTCGGGACCGCTGTACAGCAAGTCCTCGTCAAACCAGGGCATCGGGCAGGGGGAGGGCGAATCGGGCCGTATTGTCCAGTGGCGCGCGCAAACCTCAGCGCCCGGCTTCGTTGTGCGAAGCAGGGCGAGGTGTGGGGCGGCAATGGAAACGTGCAGGATAGGCCGGGACATTAGTGCGGTCAATCGACGCGGACACCAGCGAAATGAATCTCTGGCGCCAAAAAACCTTGAGTCGTGGTTCGTTCGACATTGGCTCTGACACACGCGGCGACCTGGCAAGACCACACCTTGGGTGGTTTTCTCCGGAACGCAGCACGTGATGCATCACCATCAATTTGGCGGGACTCCCCGCCGGGCCACGTCTGGTCGATGCAAAGCGGTCTCAAAAGGTAAACTCTCGCTTGGCTTCGCCAAAGATTGCAACTGCAATTTAACAATCACAACACTTCATCACGTGGCTCAGCCCATTATAGGTGCGAAATTCGCATCTCACAGTCCAAAAAAGCCAGTGAATTCAAGCACTTCGACCCCTGCTGCGGTGCAGCGCTTGACCATCGATGAGGGCGGTGCCGGCCAGCGTCTTGACAATTACCTGATCAAGGTCCTCAAAGGCGCGCCCAAAACCCTGGTGTACAGAATCATTCGCAGCGGCGAGGTGCGCGTCAATAAAGGGCGGGCCTCGGCCGACACGCGCCTGGCTTTAGGCGACGAGGTGCGTGTGCCGCCCCTGCGCTTGTCCGAGAAATCAGAGGAAACCATGGCGGCGATACCCGCCAAGGAATTCCCCATATTGTTCGAAGACGAGCACGTGCTGGCCATCAACAAACCCGCCGGTGTGGCGGTGCATGGTGGCAGCGGCGTGAGTTTCGGCGTCATCGAGCAATTGCGCCGCGCGCGTCCTCAAGCCAAGTTTCTGGAGTTGGTCCACCGCCTTGACAAAGAGACCTCGGGCATATTGCTGGTGGCCAAAAAACGCAGCGCTTTGACCACACTGCAAGAGCATTTCCGCGAACGCAAGGTGCAAAAAACCTACGCCGCCTTGGTGATCGGCGCGTGGCCCGACCACAAAAAGGTCATCGACGTGGCCCTGCACAAATTCCTGACGGCAGATGGCGAACGTCGCGTCAAGGCCGTGGCCGATGACAACGACGACGGCCGCCGCTCCATTTCGCTGGTCAAGGTGATGAAACACTACGCTGACTTCAGCTTGCTGGACGTGACCATCAAGACCGGCCGAACGCACCAGATCCGCGTCCATCTGCTGAGCGAAGGTCACCCCATCGTCGGTGACGATAAATATGGTGATTTCACCTTGAACAAGTCCATGGCCCGGGGTGGGGCGGTCGCGGGTGTGCGCTTTGAGCGCATGTTCCTGCACGCCCGGTATTTGCGCCTGCCCCATCCCGTCACGGGCGAAGACATGACGTTTCAAGCGCCCTTGCCGACCGACTGCGAGTCACTGTTGACCTCGCTGGCGTCAGCGCCCAAGAAGTAAAGTGCCGATCATGAATTCACCCTCTTCATCACGTCCCCGCCAGTTCGACCTGATCGTTTTTGATTGGGACGGCACCTTGTACGACTCAACTGCGCTGATCGTTCGGTGCATCCAGGCGGCTTGCGCCGATCTGGAGTTGCCGATTCCATCACGCACGGCGGCGTCTTATGTCATCGGCCTGGGTTTGCACGATGCCCTGGCGCATGTGGCGCCCACCTTGCCCAAGGAGCGTGTGCCCGAGCTGGGTCTGCGCTACCGGCACCATTATTTCCAGCGCCAGCACGAACTCAGCCTGTTCGACGGCTCGCTGGAATTGCTGGCCGAACTCAAATCACGCCACCACTGGCTGGCCGTGGCCACCGGCAAAACCCGCTCGGGCTTGAACGAGGCCTTGGAGCATGTCGCCTTGCGGGGCGTGTTCGACGCCACCCGCACCGCTGACGAAACCCAATCCAAGCCGCATCCCCTGATGCTGCAGGAGCTGATGGCCGAACTCAGCATCGGCCCTGACCGCACCTTGATGATCGGCGACACCACGCACGATCTGCAACTGGCGGTCAATGCTGGCACCCATTCGGTGGCGGTGAGCTATGGCGCTCATGAGCCCGCCGCTTTTGCGGACTACCCGACCCGTCACGTGGCCCATTCCGTGGCCGAGCTGAAGCAATGGTTGATGCAACATGCCTGAATTGAGCAAAGAGCCCCAGTTTCTGTGTGAATCGTCTGCCCTGGAAGAGTGCGGCGAGGCCGTCGTTTTCGACGTGCTGGAATGGGGGCAGAGCGTGTCGGCCTTTGCCGTGCGCTACGACAACGAGGTGGTGGCCTACTTGAACCAGTGCGCCCACGTGCCCATCCAGATGGACTGGCAGGCGGGCCAGTTCTGGGACCAGGACAAGCGCTTCATCATCTGCTCGGTCCATGGCGCCCTGTACGACCCGCCCAATGGTCAATGCGTGGGCGGCCCCTGCGTGGGCAAGCGCCTGGTCAAGATGACCGTGCACGAGCGTGACAAGCAGGTGTATTGGTATCCTAGTGACCGAATCCAGCCTATTTTCTAAGAGAGTGTTTTGCTCATGAGCGCAGTTGATCCGTCTTCTTCCCCCATCGCTGCAGCCCAGCACGGCATGTTGGAAGAGTTCGCCAGGGCCTATTTGCTGCAGCAACGCCGTGAGCGCCGCTGGCGCTGGCTTTGGCGCATCGTCTGGATCGCGGTCGGCGGCAGCATGATCTGGGCGGCCATGCACAACATGTCGGCCTCCACGGCACCTTCCTCACCGCACACCGCTTTGGTCGAGGTTCGTGGCGAGATCGGTGGCGACACCGATGCCAACGCCGACAACCTGACCACCGCTTTGCGCAGTGCTTTTGAGGATGCCGGTGCTCAGGCCGTCGTGATTCGCCTCAATTCACCTGGCGGCAGCCCGGTCCAGGCCGGACTGGTTTATGACGAGATCCGCCGCCTGAAAGCGTTGCACAAGAAAAAAGTCTACGCGGTGTGCGAGGAAATGTGCGCCTCGGCGGCTTACTACATCGCCGTGGGCGCCGATGAAATCTACGTGGACAAGGCCTCGATGGTCGGTTCGATCGGTGTGTTGATGGACGGCTTTGGCTTTGTCGGCATCATGGACAAGGCCGGCGTGGAGCGCCGCCTGCTGACGGCTGGGGCCAACAAGGGCATGCTCGATCCTTACTCGCCTCGCAATCCGCAGAGCGAAGTCTTTGCTCAGGCCATGCTCGACCAGATCCACCAGCAGTTCATCGCGGTGGTGCGTCAGGGGCGTGGCAAACGTCTGCAAGAAACCCCCGAGACTTTTTCAGGCCTGTTCTGGAATGGCCAAGAATCGGTGAAGCTGGGCCTGGCCGATCACCTTGGCAGCCTGGACATCCTGGCGCGCGATGTCATCAAGGCCGAAGACATCATCGATTACACGCTCAAGGAAAACCTGGCCGAGCGCCTGGCCAAGCGCTTTGGCGCCGCTTTGGGTGGCGGAGTGGTGCACGCCATGCGCAGTTCGGTGTCGATTCGCTGAATTTGATCAGCTGTCGATTTCCATGATCTTACGCTTGGCCGATTCGTCGGACAGCGTCAGCAATTGCGCCACGTCGGCGATGTCGTCGGGCAGGGCGGCTTGGGCGTGAGGGTCGTCCCAGCCGTACTGGGTGTGGCGGGCAATGCGAACAGCCAGCAGCACCGTCTTGACCCTGGGGTGCTCGGCCTGCCGGTTGTTGGTGTTATCGATCAGCAGCTCAGGCAGTTGCCAGGCCGCCATCAACGCGTGCGCCAGGTCGGTCAATTCAATGCCCAGCACGTCTTTCTGCACATCGGCTGAACGAAGTGTGTGATCCGCTTTCTGGCGTTGCGCGATGGTCAGGGCCAGGAGCGGGGCATGGCACCACAACAGCATCTCCGCGAAGTCGTGCAGCAGGGCGGCTTCCTGGAGCATGTCGGCGTCTTCGTCCTGGCGGTGGCTGGCGAAAGTCACCGCGAGATGCGCCGCCCGGCGAGCCCGCTTGATGACCTTGAGCAAACCGCTCAAGGCTTCAGGGTAGTCCGCCAGCCAATCGATCACCGATGGCACGTTCTCGTTGAACCTGAAAAAAGGGCCAATGCCTTGCATCAGGATGGCGGAAGTCAGGGTCTCGGGCGAAGTGATGTGCCGACGATGGCATTCTTGCGACACCTGCCTCAGCACCTTCAGCGTCATCAAGGGGTCGCCTCCCAGATTTTGCGACAGCATGTGAGCGTCAACATTGCCTCGGGCATCTTCCATGGCCCGCAATTCCGCCAGCTCGGCGACAGAGTCTGGCAGCACAGGAATCGCGGCGTGGGTGAACACCGTGATCCAGTCGTGAAGGGTGGGCAATGCTTGATCGATCATGAGGGGCCTGCAAATTCAGCTGCAGATGGTCACTTTATCGACAATAAATGAAATTGTTTCAAGCTGTTTCCACCATGACATTGATCACAGTCGGGTGTTTTGTGCGTTATTTGCCGCCAAGCAGTGATTGCTTCAATTCGGCATCCACCGGTTTGGGGCCCAGCCAGATGCGCAGCACGGCTTGCTGGAACTCGTCGCCGGTCACTTCGGGGCCCCTTCGTTTACCGTCCAGCAGCACATGAGTGCCTTCGCCTGGAACAAAGTCGATCTGAATGACCGTGCCTTTTTTGACCGGGCCAAAATCCAGCATCAAGGCCTTGATCTCGTCCAGCTTGGTTTGGAACTTGGTTCGGTCTGCCTCGCTGTTGTTGGCCTTGAAGCCCTTGGCGGTGGCATCGGCGAAATCTTCCCCCGTCAAATCGCGCAGCAACACGATTTTCATGACCTTGGCGCCGGTCTGATTCATCACATTGGCAGCGTTGGTGTCGGCTTTGAGCACGTACAAGCCAGCGGCGTAGAGGTCGATGATCACTTTCACCCGCACACCTGCGCCATTGAGCTGCAGGGGCTGGTTGGCCAGTTGAATGCTGTCGGTGAACTTGACGCCTCTGACTTCGGTGGCGGCCAGGGCAGGCAACGCCAGCATGGCGATCGAGAGAAGCAGGGCTCGGGCAATTGATTTCATTGATTTTTCCATTCTTTGGACGCGGCAGTTTGCGTGCCCGGTCATTCATTCGCGGTGATGTGGTGGGGTCGATACTATGCCTTGCCAAAAAATGGCAATCACTGTGAATGCCAGCGGGTGCAGCATCGCCACAACGATGCTGACGTGGTCTTGCAGGCAAAATCGGGTTTCACCTTATCGTTCGGGTGGTTTGTTCGCGAGATAGATGCATGTCGTTTTTAGTCATCGATATTGGCAACACACGGCTCAAGTGGGGTTTGTATTCGCAGGGCGTTCCAGGTGCCGAATTATTGGCGCATGGGGCCGTGGTCTTGGAAGACATTGACCACCTGTGGATTCAGGAATGGCAAGCGTTGGCGGCCCCGGATGCGATGCTGGGATGCGTGGTGGCGGGCGACGCCATCAAGCGGCGGGTCGAGGAGCAACTGGCCAACTGGGGCGTGAAGCCCCGCTGGGTGGTGTCGTCTGCACAGGCCTCTGGCGTGGTCAATGGTTATGAGCATCCTGCGCGCTTGGGGGCCGACCGGTGGGCCGCCATCATCGGGGCCCGCCAGCGTGCCTTGCAGGTGTGTGCCGATGCGCCACCGCCCGTGCTGGCCGTGATGGTCGGCACCGCGGTCACCGTGGATGCGGTGGACGTGCAGGGGCGGTTTCTGGGGGGCTTGATCATGCCGGGTTTTGGCCTGATGTACCGCGCGCTCGAAAGTGGCACCGCCGGCCTGAAAGTGCCCACGGGCGAAGTGCAGGACTTTCCCACCAACACCAGCGATGCCCTGATGAGCGGGGGTACCGATGCCATCGCCGGGGCCATCGAACGCAGCCTGCGCCGCCTGCAACTGCACACGGGCCGCGAGCCCTTGCTGGTCATGTCAGGTGGTGCGGTTTCTCGGCTGGCTCACGTGACCGAGTTGCCGGTGCGCGTGGTCGAGAACCTGATCTTTGAAGGCCTGTTGACTTTGGCCTCGCAGGCCTGAATCAAAGAATGAAGCGAGACAGGTCTTCGTTGCGCGACAACTCACCCAGGCGGGCATCCACCTGTTCGGCGTCGATGGTCCGGGTCTGCCCTGACATGTTGGGCGCATCGAAAGAAATCTCGTCCAGCAATCGCTCCATCACCGTCGCCAGGCGGCGTGCGCCGATGTTCTCCGTGCGCTCGTTCACGTCGTAAGCAATCTGTGCCATTCGGCGAATGCTGTCGGGCGTGAACTCCAGGGTGACGCCCTCGGCGGCCAACAAAGCCTGGTACTGCTTGATCAGGCTGGCACTGGGTTGCGTGAGGATGGCCTCGAAGTCATCAACCGACAGGGATGACAGCTCTACGCGGATCGGAAAGCGGCCTTGCAGTTCAGGGATCAGGTCGCTGGGCTTGCTCAAATGGAAGGCGCCCGAGGCGATGAACAGGATGTGGTCGGTCTTGACCATGCCGTACTTGGTGTTCACCGTGGTGCCTTCAACCAAAGGCAGCAAATCGCGTTGCACACCCTGGCGCGAGACCTCGGCCCCTTGGCCTTCCATGCGGCTGGCCACCTTGTCGATTTCGTCGATGAACACGATGCCGTTTTGCTCGGCCCGCTCCAGCGCCCGCGTCTTGATGTCGTCGTCGTTGACCAGTTTGGCGGCTTCTTCTTCGATCAACTGCAACCTGGCCTCGGCCACCGTCACCTTGCGTGATTTGCGGCGCTGTCCGCCAGCTTGGGCGAACATGCCGCGCAACTGCTCAGCCATCTCTTCCATGCCTGCAGGCCCCATGATTTCGAGTGCGGGCGTCTTGCTGTCTGCCAGTTCGATGTCGATCTCGCGGTCGTCCAAGCTGCCTTCGCGCAAGCGCTTGCGCATGACCTGGCGGGTGGTGTTGTCCGGCTGTGGCGACGAGATCCCGAACTCGGAGCGGGGCGGGGGCACCAGCACGTCCAGCAAGCGATCTTCTGCGGCGTCTTCGGCGCGCGCACGCTGGGCCTGGATCTGCGCAGCACGCTCTTGCTTGACCGCGTATTCCACCAGGTCGCGGATGATGGTGTCGACGTCCTTGCCCACATAGCCCACCTCGGTGAACTTGGTGGCCTCGACCTTGATGAAGGGCGCGTCGGCCAACTTGGCCAGGCGGCGGGCAATCTCGGTCTTGCCCACGCCGGTGGGGCCGATCATCAGGATGTTCTTGGGCGTGATTTCGCCACGCATGGGGCCTTCAACCTGCTGGCGGCGCCAGCGGTTGCGCAAGGCGATGGCCACGGCGCGTTTGGCTTCCCGCTGGCCAATGATGTGGCGGTCGAGTTCGTTGACGATGTCTTGCGGGGTCATGCCACTCATGGCGTCATCCAAGGGTTTCAATGGTGTGGCTCTGGTTGGTGTAAATGCACAGATCGCCTGCGATCTCCAGCGACTTCTTGACGACGTCGGCGGCATCCAGGGTGGTGTGGCCGATCAGAGCTCGGGCGGCGGCTTGCGCATAGGCGCCGCCTGATCCGATCGCGATGATGCCGTGCTCGGGTTCCAGCACGTCGCCGTTGCCCGTGATGATCAGCGAGGTCTCTCGGTCGGCCACGGCCAGCATGGCCTCCAGGCGGCGCAGGACGCGGTCGGTGCGCCAGTCACGGGTCAGCTCGACTGCGGCGCGCGCCAGGTGACCCTGGTGCTTTTCCAGCTTGGATTCGAAGCGTTCGAACAGAGTGAAAGCATCGGCTGTGGCCCCCGCAAAACCTGCGAGCACCTGGTCCCGGTGAAGCTTGCGCACCTTGCGGGCGGTGGATTTGACGATGATGTGTCCCAGCGTGACCTGGCCGTCGCCGCCGATGGCCACTTGCCAACCGGTGGGAGTTTGACGGCGCACGCTGACGATGGTGGTGCCGTGGTAAGAATCCATGAAGTTTTTCAAGTGAGTGCCTGGGCCCGGTGATCGGGCTCAGGCATTAGATCAGCTGCAGCTTGACCTTGGCGTGCTCGTTGATTCCCATGGCGCCGAAGAACAGCGCCACGAGCCGATGCGGCTTGACGAAGGTGACTTCGCGGTCTTCTGCGCGGCGGGCGAGGACCCAGTTCAGCAAGTCTCCGGCGGCGATGAAATCGACCCGCAGGAGGTGCTCGCAATCAATGTCTAGCGTGATGCTGGCACCCAACTGATTGTCCAATTTACGCAGCGTTTCGCTGATGTCGCCAATCAACTGGCCTGACAGGTTCAGCGCGGCGACTTGCACGAACTCGATGTCGTCGTGCATTTGGGATTCGACAAAGCTGGTGGTCACGTCACTGACGTGCGACAGCATCATGGTTTGGGGTGTGACGCCGTCGCGCATGTGGCGCACCTGGCAGGGCGTGGCCTCCCAGGATGGCGGTGACAACTCGTAGGTCACGCAATATTCGAAGGCGACTTCGTCAAATTGGTCGGGCCGGTTGCAAAGGCGCAAGGCATCCAGGCGCAGTATCCAGAAAGCAGGGTCGGTGTCTCTGGCGCCCGATGGCGAACTGTCGGCCAGCACCGAGAGCAATTGGTCGGCACCAATCCAGTCCATGCCGATGGGCTCTTTTGCCCAGGCTTTCATCAGCTGGCTCAACTGGGCAGCACCTTCGGGCGCCACTTTTTTGACGTTGCTCCAATCCATGGTCCATGGGCGGGGCAGCTGCAGGATTTCATAGCGCAGTTGCGCCACGGCCTCGGAGTCGATCACCGCAGGGGACAACCAGCCTTCAAGGGCCCGTACTTGTGCGGGCAGGCCTTCGCCAGGTTCGGTGGCGGGGCCCTCTTCCGCATGTTGGTTTTCTTTGGCGGCAGCGGCGGCTTTCTGCTCGCTGATGACCACGAAAGCCTGCACCCGCTGGGGCAAGGAATACCAATGCGGTGCGGACAGTCCGAACTGGTGTGCAAACGACACCGCCAAGTGGTCGAATTTTTGAGGCAGGTCCAGGACCCGGTACAGGTCGAACACCGCCATCCAGGTTTCGGATTGGTCATGACGCGTGCCGCCCGGGGCGATCAGGACCAGCAGCGCTCGCTCGCACTCGTCGAAATCGGCATTGGCGAAGGCGATCACGGCCTCATCCAGCTCGGGATCGTGCTCCATCTCGGTCACATCAACACCTGAACCGCTGGTGATGTCGGCCGGTGACAGATGCTCGTTGAGCATGGGCGGTGGCGGAGAGCCACTCATCCGGGGCTGGTTCGCGCGCGCCGAATCAAACACGGCCTGCGAGATTTCAGGCGGATCGAACTCCAGGGGGCTCAATTCGGACCGAGCCTTGAGCCTTTCAGGCGCACCCAGCCCATTGGGCGCGGTGGGCGCGTAGGCCGCAGCGGCATTCAATGGCAAGGGCGGCGGCCGTTGCACCACGGGCGCGGGCTGGACTGATTGCCTTGCGGCGTTCTGGTCGCCCACCATTTGCTGCTCGATGGCGTCGATTTTGGCTTTGACCGCGATGTCCGAACGAGGGCCGCTGTGCGTGCGTGATTCGGAATCAAGGTTGGAGGCGCCCGACAGCGCCAGCGCATTGTCCTGGCTCAGGCCTTCACGGCGGATCTTGCGAAGCATGTCGAGCTCGCGCTTGCGCACGAAATCGTTGCGGCGCTTGCGCTCGATCATGGCCTTGATTTCGGTCTTGGCGTACTCGCTCTCAGGTGATCCGGCAGATGGAGCGTCCAGTTGCGTCCAATCCGTGGTCGGATTGGCAACGAAGCGAGCCACCTTGCGCAAAAATCCGCCGGAGTCCTTGCTCATGATCGCAGGCCGAAATAAGGCATAAAAGTGAGGGTGCGCAATAGCAGATCAGTCACCGAACATCTTTTGCTTGAGTTCCCGGCGCTGTTGCGCTTCCAGCGACAAGGTGGCGGTGGGGCGGGCAATCAAGCGGCCCAAGCCGATGGGTTCGCCCGTTTCGTCGCAGTAACCGTATTCGCCAGAGTCCAGGCGGGTCAGCGCCTGGGAGATCTTCTTGAGCAGCTTGCGCTCGCGGTCGCGGGTGCGCAACTCCAGGGCGTGCTCTTCCTCGATCGTGGCGCGGTCGGCCGGGTCAGGAACGATGGAGGTGTCTTCCCGCAGGTGCTCGGTGGTTTCTCCGGCATTGGACAGCAGGTCGTCCTTCAGCACGGTCAGGCGACTGCGGAAAAAGTCCAACTGCTTTTCACTCATGTACTCGGTTTCAGGCATGGCCATCAACTCGGGCTCGGTGAGTTCCCGGCCGGTTTTGGTTTTCCACGCGTTGGCGAGCTTGCTGTCAACCTTGATTGCGGTAGTAGGCATGTGATCTGGGGTACTGATTTTGGACGGTGAGCGTGCCGGGGCCACGGGTTTGGGCAATACGGCAGCTTCGGCCGTTTTAGGGGAAGCTTGAGCGGGAACAGGTGGAGGCGCCAATTTGGCAGGGGCCACTGTGCTGATTTTCTTGGTGGCGGAAGTCTCTTTTTTGGCGGAAGGCGGCGAAGCAGGTTGAAGAGGAGCCTTGGCGATGGGCTTGCTGGCAGCGGTTTTGACCGGCGTGTCCTTGACCGCCTTGGCCGTTTTGGCGGGGGCAGTGGCGCTCGATTTGGTCGAGGGCTTGTCAGATGCTTTCGTCACAGGATCCTCCTAAGAGACGCATGGCCAGCTAATGGCTCCATCGCCTTGGTTGTGCTGCTTTTGGCAATTAAGGCATGAATGAAGGCGCGCGAATTGTAGCGAGGCTCCTAGCTCAACTTCACCAGACTATCCCTCGGCCTCATCTGCCCATCAAGCCAGACATTGTTCAAGGCCTGTGCGGAACAGGTCTTGGGGCAGGTCAATGCCGATGAAGACCATTTTGCTGGTTTTGTCTTCCCCGGGCGACCATTTCGGGCCAACATCGCTGCCCATCAACTGGTGAACACCCTGGAAAATGACCTTGCGATCCATGCCCACGACATTCAAAACGCCTTTATAGCGCAGCATGCGCGGACCATAAATCTGCACCATCGACCCGAGGAAGTCTTCCAGCTTGCTGGGGTTGAAGGGACGGGTGGATTTGTAGACGAAGGATTTCACATCGTCGTCGTGCTTGTGGTGGTGCGGATGGTTGCAATGCTCGTCGTGCACGTGATCATGGTCATGGTGACCATGATCGTGCGCGTCGTCGGTCAGGAAGCTGGGGTCGATTTCCAGCTTGGCATTGAGGTTGAAGCCGCGCAGGTCGAACACATTGCCCAGCGGTACCTCACCGAAATGCACCCGTTGCTGGGGCGCGCGCGGGTTGATGTGCTTGAGGCGGTGGGCCAAATCGTCAGCCTCGGCCGTGGTGACCAGATCGGTCTTGCTGATGAAGATCTGGTCGGCGAAACCTGCCTGGCGCTGTGCTTCCTGACGTTGGTCAAGCTGAGTCTGGCCGTGTTTGGCATCGACCAGCGTAACGATGGCGTCCAGCAGGTAGATCTCGGCGATCTCGTCGTCCATGAAGAAGGTTTGCGCCACGGGGCCGGGGTCGGCCAGGCCGGTGGTTTCGATCACGACCCGGTCGAACTTCAGGCTGCCGTCACGTTTCTTGGCGGCCAGGTCGATCAGGGTGACCCGGAGATCTTCGCGAATGGTGCAGCAGATGCAGCCATTGTTCATCTGGATGATCTGCTCCTTGGTGTCGGCCACCAGGATGTCGTTGTCGATGTTTTCTTCACCGAATTCGTTTTCGATGACGGCGATCTTCTGGCCGTGTGCTTCGGTCAGGATGCGCTTGAGCAAAGTGGTTTTCCCACTGCCCAAGAAGCCGGTAATGATGGTGACAGGTATCAAGCTCATCCCGCGAGTGTAGCCCCGGCTGTCCGGGCTTTGAAGACATGGGGTCGCACAATCGCCATCTTCATCGGGTATTCTTGCATCATCGCCACAAAGACACCCCCGCCGTGTCCGAACCTTCCCAGAGTCGGCCCACCAAAGCCGACAGATCCGCATTTTTACTGCTCCATGAACGTGAAAAAGACCGCCGCAGTCTTTTTGAGCGCTTGGTTCAATTCATCGCGCCCGGCCCGGATTCCACCGATGAGCTGATTGAGTCGCTGGCCACCGCCGAGCAGCGTGAACTGATCGAGCCCGAATCCCGCGTGATGCTGGAGGGCGTGATCCGCATGGCGGGCATGACCGCTGGCGATGTGATGGTGGCGGTCAAGCGAATGGATTTGCTGGACATCAACGCGCCTTACGACGAGTTGCTGCACCAGGTGATCGATGCAGGGCACTCGCGTTTCCCGGTCTTCGACGGCAGCCGCGAAAACATCATCGGCGTCTTGATGACCAAGGATTTGCTCAAACTTCAGCGTGCGCCAGAGTTGAATTTGCGCACTTTGCTGCGCCCGCCCGTGTTCGTCCCCGAGTCCAAGGGCCTGAATGAGTTGCTGCGCGACTTTCGCGCCAACCGCAGTCACTTGGCAATCGTGATCGACGAATTCGGCAAAACCGCCGGTCTGATCACCATCGAGGACGTGCTGGAAGAGATCGTGGGTGAGATTGAAGACGAGTTCGACGTGGGTGAGAGCGACCACGGCATCTTCACCTTGGCCGACGGCAGCCAACGGGTGGCCGGTGATGCCGACATCGAAGCCGTGAACACGGCGTTCGGCGTTCACTTGCCGCTGGATGATTTCGACACCATTGGCGGCTTTGTGGCTCACGAACTGGGGCGAGTCCCGCGTCGCGGTGAGGCTGTTGAAGTCGGTGGCCTTAGATTTTCGGTCATGCTGGCGAGGGGCGGGGCGGTGCGCTGGTTCAAGGTCACGCGTGCGCCTGATGCGCTAGACATGAGCGGGTCCTGAAGGTGTCGAAGATTGCTTCAGGTGCCTGGGCTGCTCCAGGCGGATTGCGCGCGGGCAAGGCCCTGCTTTTGGCCATGCTGGCAGGTGCTTTGCTGGCGGGGGCTTTTTCACCCTGGATGGCCGCCTTGGGCCCCGCTTGGCCCGCCACACTGCTGTCGCTGGCAGTGGTGGTTTTTGTCGCCGTTCTTCGCAGCTTGGGATCGGTTCCTCTGGCAGCCAAATGCGGCGCCCTGTTCGGCACCGTCTGGCTGGTCAGCGGCACCGGTTGGATGTTCGTGAGCCTGCACAAATTTGGCGGCTTGCCGGCGTGGATCGCGGGCTTGGCCGTGCTGGCGCTTTGTGCGGCCCTGTCATGTTTCATGGCCTTGGTGGCCGCAGCCTGGGTGGGATGGCGTCGAGGCACCTGGCTCTCCGATGGCCTGTTGCTGGCGGCTTTGTGGTGGTTGGCCGAATGGATTCGCGGCTGCATTTTCACCGGCTTCCCGTGGGCAGCCAGTGGCTATGCCCTGGTCGACTCTCCCCTGGCAGTTCTGGCGCCCTGGATCGGCGTCTACGCCATGGGCGCGGTCTGGGTCTTGATGTTGTCTTGGGTGGTGTTGTCTGCGCCCCTATCGCGCTCGATGATGGTCAGCGTGTCCGCCTTGCTGCTGCTGGTGGGCGGCTTGTCCTTCATTGGCCGGCAGCCATGGCATGAGTTCACGCGGGTCCATGGTGCGCCTTTGTCCGTGACCTTGCTGCAGGGCAACATCCCGCAAGACGAGAAGTTCGCGCAATCTCATCTGATTGACCAACTGGTCTGGCATGCCCAGCAACTGGTGGCTGCGAAAGGTGATCTGGTGGTGGCGCCCGAGACCGCCATTCCCCTGCTGCCGGCTCAAATGCCGCAAGGCTATTGGGCCGAGTTGGCGAGCGCTTTCCACTCGGGTGATCGGGCGGCCTTGATCGGCGTGCCCTTGGGCGATTTCGAGCAGGGCTACACCAACTCTGTGGTGGGCTTGTCATCGGCCACAAAAGGGTTGCCCGATGGCTTCTACCGCTACAACAAGCACCACCTGGTGCCTTTTGGCGAGTTCATTCCGCTGGGCTTTCACTGGTTCGTGCAGATGATGAACATGCCCTTGGGCGATTTCACCCGAGGGCCCAGGGCTGCGCCATCGTTTGGCGTCAAAGGCCAATGGGTGGCGCCCACCATCTGCTACGAAGATTTGTTTGGCGAAGAACTCGCTCAGCGTTTCGTGACCGCTGGGCAGCCGGCGCCCACCTTGTTTGCCAACGTCAGCAACCTGGCTTGGTTCGGGGACACGGTGGCGATCTACCAGCACTTGCAAATTGCCCGGATGCGCTCGTTGGAATTTCAATTGCCCACCATCCGGGCCACCAACACCGGTGCCACGGTGGTGATTGATCACACGGCCAAGGTGACCGCTGCCTTGCCCACCAACACCCGTGGCGCCCTGGTGGCATCGGTCCAAGGACGCGTGGGCAACACGCCTTATGCCGAGTGGGCCGGGCGGTTCGGCCTGTGGCCAATGGTCGCTTTGGCGGCCTTGGCTGTGCTGGCCTTGAAGCGCCGTTCGCGGAGTCTTGCCGCGAGTCTTTAGAATCGGGCATTCGCGTCACTTGTTGATGCCCACCCCACCGACCCGAAAATGCCATGCTGACCTTCCAGCAATTGATCTTGCGCCTTCAAAGCTACTGGGATGCTCAGGGCTGCGCCTTGCTGCAACCCTATGACATGGAAGTGGGTGCAGGCACCAGCCACACCGCCACCTTTCTGCGCGCATTGGGCCCGGAGCCTTGGCGCGCGGCTTATGTGCAGCCCAGCCGCCGTCCCAAGGATGGCCGCTTTGGCGAGAACCCCAACCGCCTTCAGCATTACTACCAGTTTCAGGTCGTCCTCAAGCCAGCGCCCTCCAACATCCTGGAGCTGTACCTCGCCTCGCTGGAGGCCGTGGGCTTCGATCTGAAGAAAAACGACGTCCGCTTTGTTGAAGACGATTGGGAGAACCCGACGCTGGGCGCCTGGGGCTTGGGTTGGGAGGTCTGGCTCAATGGCATGGAGGTGACTCAGTTCACTTATTTCCAGCAAGTGGGCGGCATCGATTGCAAGCCGTTGACCGGCGAGATCACTTATGGTCTTGAACGCTTGGCCATGTACCTGCAGGGCGTTGAGAACGTCTATGACCTGGTGTGGACCAGTTGGGAGGAAGTGGACGCCGATGGCCAGAAGATTCAGCGCACACTGAAGTACGGCGACGTGTTCCACCAGAACGAGGTCGAACAATCGACCTACAACTTCGAGCACAGCAATGTCGAGTTCTTGCTGGGCGCCTTCACCAACTACGAAACGCAAGCTAAGTACCTGATTGAGCAGCACCTGGCCTTGCCTGCTTATGAGCAGGTGCTCAAGGCCGCGCACAGCTTCAACCTGCTGGACGCGCGTGGCGCCATCTCGGTGACCGAGCGTGCCGCCTACATCGGACGCATCCGCAACCTGGCCCGCATCGTGGCCCAGGCTTACCTGGACAGCCGTGCCCGACTGGGCTTTCCCATGGCCCCCAGGGCCTGGGCGCAAGAAGTTCTTGCACAACTAGAAAAGAAAGTCGCCTGAGCATGAGCGCTTCCAATTTGCTCGTTGAGTTGTTCGTTGAAGAGTTGCCGCCGAAGGTGCTCAAGAAGCTGGGCGAGTCCTTTGCCCACGTGTTGGCCGACAGCTTGAAGGCCCAAGGGCTGGCGGGTGCTGATTCGGTGGCGACGGCGTTTGCGTCTCCGCGTCGTCTGGCCGTGCATGTGACGGCGGTCTTGGCCAAGGCAGCCGACCTAGCCGTGCAGCAAAAGCTGATGCCCGCGAGTGTGGGTTTGAATGCCGAAGGTCAGGCCACGCCGGCATTGCTGAAGAAGCTGGCCGCCCTGGGCGCTGGCCCCGAGGTGGTGAGCAGCTTGAAGCGTTTGCCTGATGGCAAGGCTGAGGCGCTGTTCTTCGACAGCATCAAGGCCGGCGCCAACCTGAGCGAAGGTTTGCAAAAAGCGCTGGACGAAACCTTGTCCAAGCTACCCATTCCCAAGGTGATGAACTACCAGTTGGAGCAAGGCCCGGGCGCTGATTTCCAGCCTGGCTGGACCAGCGTCAACTTCGTGCGTCCGGCGCATGGCCTGGTGGCCTTGCATGGCGATCAAATCGTGCCCGTGAGTGCGCTGGGTCTGGTGTCTGGCCGGAACACGCAAGGCCATCGTTTCGAGGCCAAGGTCAATCCGGTGGTGCTGCAAAACGCCGACACCTATGCGGCCCAATTGGCGCAAGAAGGCACCGTCATTGCCAGCTTCGAAGCGCGCCGCGATGAGATCTCGCGTCAGCTCAAGGCGGCTGCCAGCAAGGCCGGTACCAACTTGCATCCCATCGACGACGACGCGCTGCTGGACGAGGTGACGGCCCTGGTCGAGCGCCCCAATGTGTTGACCGGACGCTTCGAAGAAGCCTTCCTGGAAGTGCCGCAAGAGTGCCTGATCCTCACGATGAAGGCCAACCAGAAGTACTTTCCATTGCTCGATGCCTCAGGCAAGTTGACCAATCAGTTCCTGATCGTCAGCAACATCAGCCCTGACGACGCCAGTGCGGTGGTGGGCGGCAATGAGCGCGTGGTGCGCCCACGTCTGGCCGATGCCAAGTTCTTCTTTGACCAGGACCGCAAGAAGACCCTGGAGTCCCGCGTTGTGGGCCTGTCCAAGGTGGTTTACCACGGCAAGTTGGGCACGCAAGGCGAGCGCGTCGAGCGTGTGCGCGCCATCGCCAAAGGCCTGGTGGAAACATTGGGCCAGGCATCGCTGGCAGCCAAGGTCGATACAGCGGCGCGCCTGGCCAAAGTCGATCTGTTGACCGACATGGTGGGTGAGTTCCCAGAGCTGCAAGGCATCATGGGTGGCTACTACGCTCGCCACGATGGCCTGGGCGACCAGGTGGCGCAAGCCATTGAAGACCACTACAAACCGCGTTTCGCGGGCGATGAGTTGCCCCGCGATCTGGTCGGCGTGGTGGTGGCCCTGGCCGACAAGCTGGAGACTCTGGTGGGTCTGTTCGGCATCGGCCAGTTGCCCACCGGCGACAAGGACCCGTTTGCATTGCGTCGCCATGCCCTGGGCGTGATCCGCATGTTGATCGAGCGCGATCTGCCGCTGGCGTTGGAGCCCACCTTGCGCCAGGCTGCCGCGTCCTTCGGCGACAAGATCACCGATGCCACTTCGGCTTTGACCGATTTCATCTACGACCGTCTCGCGGGCAGCCTGCGCGAGCAGGGCTACAGCGCCCAGGAAGTGGATGCGGTGCTGGCCTTGCGTCCGCAGCGCCTGGCCGACATTGGCCAGCGTCTGGCTGCCGTGCGCGCCTTTGCCGCCTTGCCTGAGGCCGCCTCATTGGCTGCCGCCAACAAGCGCGTGGGCAACATCCTGAAAAAGGTCGAAGGCACGGTTGAGGCCAAGGTCGATGCCGCCTTGCTGAAAGAGCCTGCCGAAGTGGCTTTGTACGAATCCCTCTGCACGGCGGCTGCCAAAGCGGTCACGGCCTTCGAGCAAGGCGACTACACGGCCTCCCTGCAAGCCTTGGCGGTCCTGAAGGCGCCGGTCGATGCTTTCTTTGACGGCGTCATGGTCAACGCAGAAGATGCTGCATTGCGCACCAATCGCCTTGGTCTACTGGCATCCTTGCACCAGGCCATGAACCGCGTGGCCGACCTGTCCAGGTTGGCCGCATGACCCCTTTCGGAGTGGGCATGAAACTCGTCATCCTCGATCGCGACGGAACCATCAATCATGAGCGGGACGACTACATCAAGTCGGCGGACGAATGGGTGCCTCTGCCCGGCGCCCTGGAAGCGATTGCCCGGCTCAACCACGCTGGCTGGCACGTGGTGGTGGCCACCAATCAATCCGGCATCGGGCGTGGCTTGTTTGACATGGCCGCCCTCAATGCCATGCATGCACGGATGAACCAGCAGCTGGCCCGGCATGGTGGTCGGGTCGAAGCCGTTTTCTTCTGCCCGCACACCCCCGAGGATCAATGCACTTGCCGCAAGCCTTTGCCTGGCCTGTTCAACTTGATCGGGCAGCGTTTTGGCGTGTCCCTGGCGGGTGTGCCAATGGTGGGCGACCTGCCGCGCGACGTCTTGGCGGCGCAGTCCGTGGGTTGCGAGCCGCACCTGGTTCGAACCGGGCAGGCCGCGACCATGACCGAAACCGAATTGATCGACTTGCGCCAGCGAGTTTCCGATCTGACGATCCATCCCGATCTGTCGTCCTTTGCCGACTTCCTGATCTTGCGAGATCGGCGTGCACATGGCGAAGACAGCCCCGTGGCAACGCACATGGGTGAGCTGACATGAAAGACAAGTTTGAGTGATGAGTGACCGAACGCCTGAGACAGTGACACCAGTGTCATCGGGTGAACAGATGGGTCTGCCCTGGGTGGATGGCGCCACTGGCAAGGAGCCGCATTCCGCGGCCCTGGCCCAGTCGCCTGCCTTGCCCGCGCAAACGCAGCCCGACATCCCCGTATTCCGCCATCCCCAAGCCGAGCATGAAGTGCGACTGGGCGATGTCATCGTGGCCTATGAATTTCAGCGAGTGCGCCGCCGCAGCATTGGCATGGTGGTCAGCTCCGAAGGCCTGAGTGTGCGCGCTCCCCGGTGGGTATCCTCGGGCGACATCGAAACTGCCCTGCACGCCAAATCGCGCTGGATCTGCAACAAGCTGGTCGAGCAGCGCGAGCGTGCCTTGAAGCAAAAAGCGTCGCGCATCGAGTGGCAGCATGGCGCGGTTTTGCCTTACCTTGGCGAACCGCTGACCCTGGTGCTGGACCCAGGCCTCAAGGGTGCCAGCCTAAGTGAGGTGAGCCGAGCCTTGAGGCTGGGCCTGAGCCATGACGCGGCATCTGACCTGATCGGCGAGGCCTTCCAGGCCTGGCTGAAAAAGCAGGCCAAATTGCGCTTCGATGCGCGGGTGAAACACTTTGCCCCGCTGATGGGTGTGAGTGTCAGCCGAATCAGCTTGTCGTCGGCGCGCACGCGTTGGGGCAGCGCCAGTGTGGATGGGTCCATCCGCCTGCATTGGCGCCTGATGCATTTTGCCGACCATGTCATCGACTACGTTGTGGTGCATGAGTTGGCCCACTTGCGCGAGATGAACCACAGCCCTCGCTTTTGGGAGGTGGTCATGGCTGTCATGCCCGACTACGAAAAAGCCCGCGAGCAACTGCGGCACGCCGTCATCCCCGACTGGGCCTGAAAAATGGTGTCTTGAACGGTCTGGTCAACAGCTGAACCGGTGGATGCCATCGGCGCCCAGGGTCCGCGTGAGCTTGCCCTGGTGCCACAAGGCATGAAGGTGAGCCACGGCCTCGCCCATGGCAAAGGTGGTCTGGTGCAGATCGAGCTTGCGCTTGAACAACACTGGCAGCAGGTCGGCGGCGGTGGTGGCCTGTTGCTGGCAGGCGGCCATGACTTCGTCCAGGCGGTCCCGGTGATGTTCGTGCAATTGATCGATGCGCGCATGCAGGCCGGTGAATGGTTTGCCATGCGATGGCAGCACCAAGGTGTTGGCCGGCAGTGTCCGCATGCGGTCCAGTGACTGTAAAAACAAGGTCAGTGAATCAGCCTCAGGTTCGGTGTCATAGACGCTGACATTGGTTGAAATCCGGGGCAGCACCATGTCGCCAGAGATCAGCACGCCCAGTGCCGGGCAATGCAGGGCGATGTGCTCCGGGGCATGCCCGTGCCCCACGTGACAGGTCCACGTGTCAGGGCCGATCCGCACTGCCAGGCCATCGAGCAGGCGGCGAAAGGCCTCGGGCATCTGCGGCACCATCGAGCCGAAATAGTTCGTGCGCGCCCTGATCTTGGCCACCGACTCCGGGTCGGTCAGCCCATGGCTGGCAAAAAACGAAGCGGCGCGCTCGCCGCCATGGGCGGTGTGTTGGCAGGCCAGTTGGGCGGCGTGAAAATCAGTGGCGCTCATCCAAAGGCGGCAGGGCACCTCGGGTGTGCTCCAGCGCTCGGTCAACCAATGGGCGTTGCCGACATGGTCGGGGTGCATGTGGGTCACGATGACCCTGAGCACGGGCAAGCCTTCCAGCTGCGTGGCAAACACCTGTTCCCAGGCGTCCTGGGTGTCCTGGTTGGCGATGCCGCAGTCAATGATCGTCCAGCCCTGTTGGCCATCCAGCTCATCGCGCAGGATCCACAGATTGATGTGGTCCAGTGCGAACGGCAAGGCCATGCGAACCCAGCGCACCCCAGGCGCCACGGTCAAGGCCTGACCGGTGGCAGGCAGGGTGTCGCCCAGGGGGTAGTCGATCGTCGCCAATGAAGTCTCTTGCATCCGGCAATTGTGACCCATCAAGCCTGACTACACTCTCATCCATGACACTTGAATCCCTGTTCGACAAAAACCGAGCCTGGGCTCGGGACATTGAAAACCGCACGCCCGGCTTCTTCACTCGCTTGCAGCAGCAGCAGTCGCCCCAGTACCTGTGGATCGGCTGCAGCGACAGCCGCGTTCCGGCCAATGAAATCGTGGGCTTGCTGCCCGGTGAATTGTTCGTGCACCGAAATGTGGCGAACGTCGTGGTGCACTCCGACCTGAACTGCCTGTCGGTGATGCAATTCGCGATCGATTCGCTCAAGGTCAAGCACATCATCGTGGTGGGGCATTACGGTTGCAGCGGCGTCAAGGCGGCCATGAACAACCTGCGCATCGGCATTGCCGACAACTGGCTGCGCCATGTGCAGGACGTGCGCAACCTGCACCGCGACTGGCTCTACCAACTCCCGGACGGCCCGGCCAGGCTTGATGCTCTGTGCGAGCTCAACGTGCTGGAACAAAGCTTGAACGTGTGCCAGACCACCGTGGTGCAAGACGCCTGGGCGCGTGGCCAAGCGGTCGTTGTGCACGGGTGGGTCTACGGCTTGCATGATGGTCACATCAAGGACATGCGCATGACCGTGGAACACCCCGAAGCCCTCGGTGCGGCCTATGCCGAAGCCCTGTCCGAGCTGAAAAAACGTCACACCCCACAACCTGCCGCTGGCTCAGCGGTTTAATTTCAGGCCGATCCATGCTCCCAACGCAACTGACCGATTCACGCGCCTTTGAAATTGCCAAGGCCATGCTCGATGGGTTTGACCGCCACTACAAGATCTTTCGCGAAACCAGTGCTGACGCCAAGGTGCGTTTCGAGCAGGCTGATTGGCATGGCCAGCAGTTGGCACAACGCGTTCGCATCGAGTTCTACGATCTGCGCGTGAACGAGGCGGTGGCCCGGCTGGAAAACGACTACCTGGCCAGCGAACTGCCCATGGAGGTCTGGCACCAGATCAAGCTGTTCTACATCGGCCTGCTGACCAACCACCGCCAGCCCGAACTGGCCGAGACTTTTTTCAATTCGGTCACGATCCGGATGCTGCACCGGCGCTATTTCCGCAACGATTTCATCTTCGTGCGGCCAGCCGTGTCCACCGAATACATCGAGGATGAAGACCCCAAGGCCAAGCCCACCTTCCGCGCCTACTACCCCACGCGTGAAAACCTGCGCTCCATGCTCAAGACGGTGATCCAGAGCTACGAGCTGGGCGAACCCTTTGAAGATCTGAACCGCGACGTCGGCTTCGTGTTCGAAGCCCTGAAAGAGCAGGTGGGCAATGTGCGCCTGCGCACCAATTTCCAGATTCAGGTCTTGTCGTCGCTGTTCTTCCGCAACAAGGGCGCCTACATCGTGGGCAAGGTGATCAATGGCTTTCGCAGCCTGCCGTTCGCCATCCCCATCCTGCACAACTCCAAGAAGCGCCTGTACATCGATGCGGCCCTGTTTGGCGAAGACGATCTGCTGGCCTTATTCAGCTTTGCGCGCGCTTACTTCATGGTCGACATGGAAGTGCCTTCGGCCTACGTGCAGTTCCTGCGCACCTTGATGCCGCGCAAGCCTCGCGCCGAGATCTACAGCGCGCTGGGCTTGCAGAAGCACGGCAAGAACCTGTTCTACCGCGACTTCCTTTTCCACCTGCGCCATTCAAGCGACAAGTTCCGCATCGCGCCGGGCATCAAGGGCATGGTCATGCTGGTGTTCGACCTGCCTTCGTACCCCTTCGTCTTCAAGGTCATCAAGGACTTCTTCCCGCCGCAGAAAGAGACCACGCGTGACCTGATCATGTCCAAGTACGTGCTGGTCAAGCAGCACGACCGCGTGGGGCGCATGGCTGACTCGCTCGAATTCACCAACGTGGCTTTCCCACGCGATCGATTCGACGACGAGTTGATCGCCGAACTCAAGCATTTCTCGCCCAGTGTGATGGAAGAGGAGGGCGATGTGCTCATCCTCAAGCACCTCTACATCGAGCGGCGCATGGTGCCGCTCAACATCTACCTCCAGGAGGCCGATGGCGAGCAACTGGAGCACGCGGTCATAGAGTATGGCAACGCGCTCAAGGACTTGGTGGCGGCTAACATCTTTCCCGGCGACATGCTCTGGAAGAACTTCGGTGTCACGCGCAACGGCAAGGTCGTGTTCTACGACTACGACGAGATCGAGTACATCACCGACTGCATCTTCCGCAAGGTGCCCGAGCCGCGCAACGAAGAAGAAGAGATGTCCGGCGAGGTCTGGTACTCAGTGGGCCCGCACGACGTCTTCCCGGAAACCTTTGGCCCCTTCTTGCTGGGCGATCCGCGGGTGCGTGCCATCTTCATGAAGCACCACGCTGATTTGCTGGAGGCCGACTTCTGGCAGCAGCACAAGGAGCGCATCAAGGCCGGCTATGTGCACGATGTGTTCCCCTACGATCGCGGGCGCCGCTTTGTTCACCACCTCCACTTGGCCGCGGTCGAGGGCGAGTCTTCGTCAGAGACCACGCCAGTGGAAGAGCCGGTGGATGTGCCCGGTGAAGGCCCTGCCGTGCATGATCAAGGCCGCCTGACCGGGTTCGCCCCAGGCGGCAGCGCCGCCAATTGAGCGGCCCCTTGTGGTCAAAGCCGCTCAGCAGCCCCCGCCATCACCAGAGTTGCCACCAAGGCTTGTCGGCGGCCTTGACTCCGCCGACCAAATAAGGGCTGTCTGGGAAGCTTTGTTTGAGCACGCGCTCGGCATCGTCCCGCAGCGGGATCAGGCCCAGCTGATCGTAGGCGCGCACCATGATGAACAGCGCCTCTTCGATGGCGGGTGAGCTGCGGTAGTCGGTCAGCGCCTGTTGCGCCCGATTGGCGGCGGCCAGGTAGGCGCCACGGCGCAAGTAGTAGCGCGCCACATGCACTTCGCCGGAGGCCAGCGAATTGACGATGTAGTTCATGCGCAGTTTGGCGTCGGCGGCGTACCTGGACGTCGGGAAGCGCGTGGACAGTTGCTTGAAAGACTCGTAGGCATCACGTGCCGCTTGCTGGTCACGCTCGGCCAGATCCTGACGCGCCACGCGGCCAAACAAGCCCAGGTCGTCATTGAAGTTCACCAGACCTTGAAGGTACATGGCGTAGTCCACGGCGGGACTGGTGGGGTGCAGCCTGATGAAGCGTTCCAGCTTGGCCAGGGCCTGAGCCTTTTCGCCCGTTTTGTAGTAGGCGTAGGCCAAGTCCAGTTGCGCTTGCTGGGCCAGCATCGTCCCCGAGGCGCGTGCTTCCACCTTTTCCAGGCGCTTGATCGCGTTCTCGTAATTGCCGTCAGCCGCCTCTTCTTTCGCGTCTGCGTACAATTTGTCGGGTGCCATGCCACCAAACTCGTCTTCGGGCGTTGATCCGCAGCCACTGAGGCTGAGCACCATCAGGGCGGCGGCCAAGCTACCGACCAGGCCGGTTTTCATGCCAGATGACCGGCCCCGCAAGGTGTTTTTCAGCAGTTTCACGTGTGTATAAGGCGGAGGTTGGAGCCGCGTAGAGTTTCGCACGAGGGTGCGCATTACCCATCAGTATAGAAGCATGGCACCACCCCTTTCATTCACCCGTCTGCAAAGCTTTATGCCCCGATCTCCCGTTTCACCTCCGCTGCTTTTGGACATTGACGCTTTTGACGAAGATTGGGGGGCGCAATCCACGGCGCCCGTCAGTCAGCCTTTGCCTTTGCTGACCCGGGAGGGGGTGGTCTCGGTTGCGCAGCATGGGCAGCGTCTGGACGCTTGGTTGGTCAGCCTGGCCGGCGAGTTCTCGCGCAGCCACCTCAAGGGCCTGATCGACGCGGGCTGCGTGCGCGTTGATGGCAAATTGGCCGATTCACCCTCGCGCAAGGTCAGCAGTGGCCAGCAGGTGTGGGTCGAGTTGCGGCCCACCGCGCAGAGCCAGGCTTTTGTGGCCGAACCCATGGTGCTGCCCATCGTGTTCGAGGACGAGCACTTGCTGGTGATCAACAAGGCGGCTGGCATGGTCGTTCACCCTGCGGCCGCCCACTGGAATGGCACCCTGATGAACGGGTTGCTGGCCCACCATGCTGGCGCGGTCAACCTGCCAAGGGCAGGCATTGTTCACCGACTGGACAAGGACACCAGCGGCCTGATGGTGGTGGGCAAGACCTTGGAGGCGGTCACGGCCTTGTCCAGGGCCATTGCCGATCGCGTGGTCAAGCGCCAATACGTGGCGCTGGTTCATGGCACCGTGGCCGACGCTTTCGCGGTAGAGGCGTCCATTGGGCGAGACCCGGCGTCGCGCGTCAAAATGGCGGTGCTGGCTTCTGGCAAGTCTGCGCGCACCGATGTGCGCTGCCTGGGGCGCGTCGTGCTGGACGAGGACCATCCGAACGGGCCGATTCGCCGGGCTTTCAGTGCCGTGGAGTGCACCTTGCACACCGGGCGCACCCACCAGATCCGTGTCCACATGGCCAGCCGCAAGCACCCCTTGGTGGCCGATGCGGTCTACGGAGGCTCCCCCGCATTGGGCCTCACCCGGCAAGCCCTGCACGCCTACCGACTGGCTTTTGACCACCCCATCACCGGAAAAGCCCTTCAATTCGAATCACCTTTGCCCGACGATCTGGCCCAGGCTTGGGGGCGTCTGCAAATGGCCAACCAAAAACCTTTAACTGGTGCATAATGCTTTTTAAATTTGGTGGTTTCGCCAAGGCGTGCCAACCATCCGGCAAAGAGCGTTTGATCTGACGACTTTGCCCACAAGCGGATGCCCCTCACTGGGGCGAAGATCAAATCCAAGTCGTCAAACAGCCCAACCAGGCGGTCAAACTCGGTCATAAGGCGTGTGCATTAATTTGCCGGTCGATGCCACTTGGGTCCGTGCCACGCAGCCCGACAGCCAGGGCGCGCGGCGTTTGAACCTCCACCTTGAACGGGTGGCGTGTGTTTACCGATTGAAGAGATGGAAGTCCTCAATCCTCAGGACGCTCAACGCGTACTAGAAGCGGCGCTTTTATGCGCACATCAGCCCATGACGGTGCGCGAAATGCGCGCCCTCTTCGAAGACACCTTCTCGGCCGACGGGGTCCGTGCTTTGCTGGCCGACATTTCTCAGCAGTGGGATGGTCGGGGTGTTGAGTTGCGAGAGTCAGCTTCGGGCTGGCGCTTTCAAACCACCGCCGATGTGCAGGAGTACCTCGACAGGCTCAACCCTGAAAAGCCGCCCAAGTACTCCCGCGCCACGATGGAAACCTTGGCCATCATTGCCTACAAGCAACCCGTCACCCGGGGCGACATTGAAGACATCCGTGGCGTGACCGTCAGCACCCAGATGGTCAAGCAGCTTGAAGACCGTGGCTGGATCGAGGTGATCGGCCACCGTGATGCCCCTGGGCGACCAGGCCTGTATGCCACCACCCGCCATTTCCTCGATGACATGGGCCTGAAGGCGCTGGACCAGCTGCCCGCTTTGGACGGCATGCTTGGCGCCCAGGGCATGTTGCCCGGCCTGGACAATGACCCGCAAGCCGCAGCCCAGGCCGCCGCCAGCGCCGCACAACAAGATCACGACGAACAAGGGCAGGGCACGCTGTTGGAGGCGCAAGCCGAATTGCTCGAGTCCGAACATCCTTCTACCCCCGATGCCGATGCGGCTGAACAAGCCGATCCCGCCGAACCCTCTTTCGCTCCATGACTTCAGACAACGCGCCTATGCAAGACCCCAACGAATCCTCACCTGAGCTGGACCCGTCCGCGCTCAATGCGCCAGAAGATGCGCCCAAGCCCAAGCGGGCTCGCCGCACCAAGGCCGCCGAAAACCAGGTCGAGCCGGAGGCTGAAGCTGTGGTCGAGGAGGTTGCCAAGCCTGCGCCGCGCCGTCGCAAGGCGGTCGCGGTGGCTGCTGTGCCCGAGGACCTGCCGCCACCCGTGGTTGAGGCCGTGGTTGCAGAGATTGTCGAGACCAAACCCAAACGCGCCCCGCGCAAGAAGCCTGCGCCCGATGCCGAGTCAGCACCTTCGGCGCAAGTCGATTTTGTCAACGACGATTCGCCTGCGGTCAGGGAGCCTGCCGGAGACGGTTTCCTGCAGTTGGGCCCTGACTTGAGCGAGCCTGTGCCTGAATCGGCTCAAGCTTCGCAAGAGGGCGAGCAAGTCGCGGCGGCTGGTGCCGAGCCTCGCTTTGAGGAGCGTGGTGAGCGTGGCCGGCGAGATCGTGGACCCCGTGGGCCGCGAGGTGATCGTCCTGCGCGCCAGGCACCCGAGCAGTCTGGTGAGCAGGGCGCCGAAGCCAGTGGTGAACTCCTCGAAAGCGAGGGTGATGAAGCCCGCGATCCGGAGCAATTGCCCTCGCGTCGAGCAGCGATCGCGGCCGAGCAGGCCAATGAAGTGTTTGCCGAATTGTTGTCGGGCGATTTCGACACGGTGCGCGACGAAGCCACCGAAGAAGAGGTCGTGGCTGCCGAAGCTGATCCGCAAAAGCGCGTTTTGCGCCCTGAGCCCGATGCGCCCAAGCTGCAAAAGGTCTTGGCCCAATCGGGCGTGGGTTCGCGCCGCGACATCGAGCAGATGATCGAAGATGGCCGCATCACGGTCAATGGGCACGCCGCCCACATCGGTCAACGCGTGTCCTATGGCGATCAGGTCAAGATCGGCGGCAAGCCCATCCGCATCCGCATCGCGCCTCAGCCTGCGCGCATCCTGGCCTATCACAAACCTGTGGGTGAGGTGGTCACGCATGACGATCCGCAAGGCCGTCCGACCGTGTTCCGCCGCCTGCCGCGCTTGCAAAATGGCAAGTGGATGTCGGTGGGCCGCCTGGACCTGAACACCGAGGGCCTGCTGCTGTTCACCACCTCAGGCGAGTTGGCCAATCAGTTGATGCACCCCCGTTTTGGCGTGGAGCGCGAATACGCGGTGCGCGTGCTGGGCACGCTGCCAGAATCGTCCAAGAACAAGCTGCTGGAAGGTGTCAGCATCGAAGGCCAGATGGCTTCGTTCAAGTCGATCGAAAACGGTGGCGGCGAAGGCGTGAACCATTGGTACCGCGTGGTCATCACCGAAGGCCGCAACCGCGAAGTGCGCAAATTGTTTGAAACCGTGGGCCTGGCGGTCAGCCGCCTGATCCGCGTGCGTTATGGCGCCATCGTGCTGCCACGTGGCCTCAAGCGCGGTGTTTGGGTTGAATTGGGCGAGTCCGACGTTCGCGCCGTGAAGTCGCTGGCCGGGTTTGACCGCCCGGACGATTTCCACAAGGGTGCGCGTCAGGAGGGCGGCCGAAATGGCAAGCCCCAAGGTGTTGGCCAGCAGCCAGCCCCTCAGGGCCAAGACAACTTCAGGGGCAAGCAAGGCGGGCTCGGCCCAGGCCGTGGCCAGCAGCAAGGCAATGGCCAGCAAGGCAATGGCCGTGGTCCTCAGCAGGGGCAGGGCGGGTATGGTCCGCAAGGCGGCGGCAATCAAGGTGGCAACCAGGGCCGCAACAATCAGAACCAGAATCGTCCTGGACGCCCGCCCATGGATCGTCCACAAGGTGGTGGTATGCAGGCCCAGCAAGGGCCTCAGGGCGAGCACAACGACGATTTCGACCACATTGGCCCCATCCCCAATCCGTTGGAGCAAACCTTCGACAAGCGTTTCGCCACGGGCTCCAAGCGCATCACCCAGGGATTTGGTCGTCCCGACCACAACGCTGACCGCGGCGGCGATCCCAAGGGCGGCCCGCGTCAGCCTGATCCTCTGCAAACATCGGTCGGCTACATCGGCGCAGATGCCTACTTCAACAAGATAGGCGGTCGCTCGGGGCGTGGCGGCGGCGGCCAAGGTGGCGGCGGTGGCGGTGGCAATCATGGCGGCGGTGGCGGCGGTCGCGGCCGTCGCTGAGCAGCCTGTCCTTCATCGGGTAAGCCTCATCTTGACGCTGCCCGTCATATCCCGGCGATACAATGCTGGGTTTTGTCAAATCTAGACTTAGGAGAACTTAATAATGACCATCGAACGCACTCTGTCCATCATCAAGCCTGACGCCGTTGCCAAAAACGTGATCGGTCAAATCGTGGCCCGTTTCGAAGGCGCTGGCCTGAAAATCGCCGCTGCCAAGCTGGTGCAACTGTCGCGTCTGGAAGCCGAAACCTTCTACGGTGTGCACAAAGAGCGCGGCTTCTTCAAGGACCTGGTTGACTTCATGGTCTCTGGCCCCGTGTTCATTCAAGTGCTCGAAGGCGAAGGCGCCATCGGCAAGAACCGCGACCTGATGGGCGCCACCGACCCCAAGAAGGCCGAGAAGGGCACCATCCGCGCCGATTTCGCTGACAGCATCGATGCCAACGCCGTTCACGGCTCTGACGCCGCTGAAACCGCTGCTCAAGAAATCGCTTTCTTCTTCCCCGGCCTGAACGTTTACAGCCGCTAAGTCGATTGCAAATGAGCGCAGCCAACCTGCTTGATTTCGACCTGGATGGCTTGGCCGCGTTCTGTGAACAGCTGGGTGAGAAGCGCTTTCGCGCCACCCAGCTGTTTCGCTGGATTCATCAAAAAGGCGCCTCCGACTTCGACCAGATGTCGGACCTGGCCAAATCGCTGCGAGGCAAGCTGCAGGGTATCGCCACCCTCAAGCCGCTGCCCATCATCAGCGAGCACGTTTCCGCCGATGGCACCATCAAGTGGTTGTTCGATGTCGGTGGCGGCAATGCCGTCGAAAGCGTCTACATCCCCGAAGCCGATCGAGCCACCTTGTGCATCTCGTCTCAGGCCGGTTGCGCCGTGGGATGTCGATTTTGCTCAACGGGCCATCAAGGTTTCAGCCGCAACCTGACCACCGGTGAAATCATCGCCCAACTCTGGTATGCAGAGCATTCATTGCGCAAGCGACTGGGCCAGACCGAGCGCGTGATCAGCAATGTGGTCATGATGGGCATGGGCGAGCCCTTGCAAAATTATTCAGCCGTGATGCCGGCCTTGCGCATGATGCTGGACGACCATGGCTATGGTCTGTCGCGTCGCCGTGTCACGGTGTCCACGTCGGGCGTGGTGCCCATGATCGAGCGGCTCAAGAACGATTGCCCGGTGGCCCTGGCGGTGTCCTTGCACGCCCCCAATGATTTGCTGCGCGATGAGCTGGTGCCCATCAACCGCAAATACCCGATTGACGAGCTGCTGTCGGCCTGCTCAGACTACTTGACCGCCGCACCGCGCGATTTCATCACCTTCGAATACTGCATGCTCGACGGCGTCAACGACACTGACGAGCACGCGCATCAGCTGATCGATTTGGTGCGGGGTCGCATTTCGTGCAAATTCAACTTGATCCCATTCAACCCCTTCCCCGCGTCAGGGCTGCACCGTTCTGACAATGCCCGAGTGCAGGCCTTTGCCCGCATCCTGGCCGACGCGGGCCTGATCACCACCGTGCGCAAAACCCGTGGCGATGACATTGACGCGGCTTGTGGTCAACTCGCCGGGGAGGTGCAAGATCGCACCAATGCCAAGGGCCGCATGACCCGACAACCCATCGTTGTCACACTGATCCCGGGGGCCGCTGGCCGTGGTACCCCACCATCGAATTGAGCGCCGGCGGCCCGTTCCCGGCGCAGGAGACCGACCGCATGACCATTTCCCGTTGTACGCTGCTGGCTTGCCTGGGCGTTGTCATGGCCTTGAGTCTTGGTTCTCTGACGGGCTGCATCAATGCACCCCAGGCTGAGGGCGCATCCTCCACCAGCAAAGCCATGGCCAGGTCGGCGGCGGCTTCCGTGTCTGATGACGTGGTCACCACCTCGGATGAAAGCGATGTGCGCAAGCGGGCTCGCATCCGACTGGAACTGGCGACCGCGTATTTTGCGCAAGGTCAACTCACCACCGCCCTTGATGAACTCAAGCACGTGCTGGCACTTGACGCCCGGATGTCCGAGGCACATGAGTTGCGAGGCCTGATCTACAGCGCCATGAACGAACCTGCGCTGGCCGACGAAAGCTTCAAGCGTGCGATTCAGCTAGATGATCGCAACGGCAGTGCCATTCACAACTACGCCTGGTGGTTGTGCAGCAAGCAACGCTACCCTGAGGCCGATGCTTTTTTCGAGCGCGCTGCCAATTTGCCGCAAACCATTGCCACCAGCAAAACCTTGATGGCCCGTGGTGTTTGTCAGGTTCGCGCTGGTTTGCTGCCCGAGGCCGAGAAGTCCCTGGCGCATTCCTACGAGTTGGACGTGACCAATCCTGCCACCGCCTATAACCTGTCCGCCGTGCTCTACCGCCGAGGTGATTACGAGCGCGCACGCTTTTACATTCGCCGGGTCAACAACATCCCTGAGCAAATCACACCTGAGTCAATCTGGCTGGGTGCGCGAGTTGAAAATCGTTTGGGCAATGTGGGTGGCCGTGACGAACTGGCCGGGATCCTGCGCAGCCGCTTCCCCAATTCGCGTGAGGCCACGGCGTTGGAGTTGGGGCGTTTCGATGAATGATCCCACCGCGTCCAGCGCGAATTCCCCCTTGGGCGCCAAAGCGGGCGATTTGCTGCGTGAGGCCCGGCAGGCTCAGAACCTGGAAATCGATGCTTTGGCCTCGATGATCAAGGTTTCTCCGGCCAAACTGGTGGCCCTTGAACAAGGTCGGCATGATCAATTGCCCGATGCCAATTTCACGCGTGCGCTGGCGATGACCGTGTGCCGCAGCTTGAAAATCGATCCGGCGCCTGTTCTGGCCGCTTTACCCGCGGCCCGGGCCATTCCGCTGTCACCCCAAAAGCCCGCCTTGAACCAACCGTTCAAAGAGTCGCGTGGGGCCAATTTGTCGTTTGATTCGGGCGAGTCGTTTGATTTGAAAGCCTTGCTCAAGCCGCAATGGCTGGCGCCGATCGTGCTGCTGCTGGCTTCGCTGGTGGTTTACTTCATGCCCGACTCTGTCCAGTGGCCTCGCTGGGCGATGCCAAGCCAGCAACCGGTCGCCATTGATACGGTGGCTGCCCCCGCATCGGTGCCAGAGGTGCCTGCGCCGTCGATCCAAGCCGTCAGCGCCCCTGAGGTGGCCCCTTCGCAACCCGATACCGCTGCCTCCTCGGCCGTGCCAGAGCTTATTGCGTCTCAGGCCACCGGTGAGGCGCCGCCGCTCGCCGTAGCCTCGCCAGTCGCCAGTTTGGATGAGTGGCCTTTGGTGATCAAGAGCAGCCGATCTGCCTGGGTCGAGATTCGCGATGGCAAGGGTGTCTTACTGTCGCGGCATCTCAAAGCGGATGAGTCCGTTGAGCTGACCGGAACGCCGCCGTTCAAGCTGCACCTGGGAAACTCTTCGGCCTTGGACGTGATCTACCAAGGCCAGCCGGTTGAATTGGCCCCTCACACGCGCAACAATGTGGCTCGGCTTGAATTGAAATGAACGACTTTTCCTCTTCCTTGTCCAGTCCGATCGAAGTGGCCAGGCCGGCGCCAAGGCGCTCACGCCAGGCTCGTGTCGTGTGGGGCCAGCGCGTCGTCACCATTGGCGGCGATGCCCCCGTGCGCGTGCAATCCATGACCAACACCGACACGGTCGATGTCATCGGCACCGCCATCCAGGTCAAAGAATTGGCCATTGCCGGCTCCGAGCTCGTGCGCATCACGGTCAACACACCTGAGGCCGCCGAAGCCGTGCCTCACATCCGTGAGCAACTCGACCGCATGGGCATCGACGTGCCTTTGGTGGGCGACTTCCACTACAACGGTCACCGCCTGCTGACCGACTACCCTGAGTGTGCTAAAACCTTGTCCAAGTACCGGATCAATCCCGGCAATGTTGGCAAGGGCGACAAGCGCGACAAGCAGTTTGCGCAAATGATCGAGGCCGCGTTGAAGTACGACAAGGTCGTGCGCATTGGTGTCAACTGGGGCAGCCTGGACCAGGAGCTGATGGCCTCGCTGATGGACCAAAACGCCCGGCGCGCCCAGCCCTGGACCACCCAGCAGGTGATGTACCAGGCCTTGATCAACTCGGCCCTCGAATCCGCCCAGGCTGCCCGCGAGTTGGGCATGGCGCCTGAGCAGATCATCCTGTCGTGCAAGGTCAGCGGAGTGCAAGACCTGATCAGCGTGTACCGAGGCCTGGCCCAACGCTGTGACTACCCACTGCACCTGGGCTTGACTGAAGCCGGCATGAGCACCAAGGGCACCGTGGCATCGGCAGCCGCGCTCTCGGTGCTGATGCAAGAAGGCATTGGCGACACCATTCGCGTCTCGCTCACGCCTCAGCCGGGCGAGTCGCGCACACAAGAAGTCGTGGTGGCGCTTGAGATCTTGCAGGCCTTGGGATTGCGCACCTTCGTGCCCAGCGTCACCGCCTGCCCGGGGTGTGGCCGCACGACCAGCGGCACCTTCCAGGAGCTGGCCAAACAGATCGATGATTTCCTGAGGGCCCAGATGCCAGTCTGGCGGGTCAAGTACCCCGGGGTCGAGAATATGAAGGTGGCCGTGATGGGCTGCATTGTCAATGGCCCTGGCGAAAGCAAGCATGCCGACATTGGCATCAGCCTGCCTGGAACCGGCGAAGCACCGGCTGCTCCGGTGTTCATCGACGGTGAGAAAGCCCTGACCCTGCGCGGCGACCGCATCGCCGACGACTTCCAGAAGCTGGTCGAGGACTACATCGATCGGCGTTTTGGCACAGCGGCCATCCAGGCCTGATTTCCTTCCCGGCGCGGGCTCTGCGCCGCTCTCTCACAGACACCGTCTCGATTTTTATTTTCATGGCCGACATCCTCCAAGCCATCAAAGGCATGAACGACATCCTGCCGCCCGAATCGGCGCGCTGGGAATGGCTCGAAGAAACCGTCCGCGCCCTCATGCGCCGCTACGGTTACAGCAATATCCGCACCCCCATCGTCGAGCCCACCGCACTGTTTGTGCGCGGTCTGGGCGAGGTCACCGACATTGTCGAAAAGGAGATGTACTCCTTTGCCGACAGCCTCAATGGCGACAAGCTGACCCTGCGCCCCGAAGGCACTGCGGGCGTGGTACGCGCCATGAATGAGCACAGCTTTTTGTACGAAGGCGGCAAGCGCCTGTTTTACATTGGCCCCATGTTCCGGCATGAGCGACCGCAAAAAGGTCGTTATCGCCAGTTTCACCAGGTCGGCGCCGAAGCGCTGGGCTTCGCCGGCCCCGATGTCGATGTCGAACTGATCCTGATGACGGTGGCCCTGTGGCGCGACCTGGGCTTGAGCGTCGGCACCGACGTGCGCCTGGAACTCAACAGCCTGGGCCAGCCTGAAGAACGCCGCGCCCACCGCGAGGCCTTGATCAAGCATCTGGAGCAACACGCTGCCTTGCTGGACGACGACGCGCGCCGCCGCCTGCACAGCAATCCGCTGCGCATTCTCGATACCAAGAACCCGGCCATGCAGCCCGTGGTCGAAGACGCTCCCAAGCTCATGGATTTCTTGGGCGAGGCCTCTTTGGCCCACTTCAATGCCGTTAAGCAAGTGCTGGACGCCGCCGGTGTGGTCTACAAGGTCAACCCGCGCCTGGTGCGTGGCATGGACTACTACAACCTCACCGTGTTCGAGTGGGTCACCGATCGCCTGGGCGCGCAGGGCACCATCTGCGGCGGCGGCCGCTACGACGGTCTGATCGAGCAACTGGGCGGCAAACCCGCGCCGGCCGTGGGTTGGGGCCTGGGCATGGAGCGCTTGCTGCTATTGCTCCAGGAGCTGGGCATTGACTCGCCATCCCCCGCGCCTGATGCGGTGGCGCTGGTGTTTGCGGGCACACCGCTGTCCACCGTGATGAGCACCGTCGAGGCCTTGCGTCAGGCGGGCGTGCGTGTCTTGCTCAATCCGGCGGGCAAAGATGGTCCGGCCAGCCCCAAAGCTCAGTTCAAGAAAGCCGATGCCAGCGGCGCCCGCTTCGCCCTGATCTTCGGCCCCGATGAGGTTGCCCAAGGGCAAGTTTCTGTCAAGCCCCTTCGCGATGGTGGTGAGCAAGTTGCCCGACCTCTCGCACAGCCTGGGGAATGGGCGGCGTCATTGCAAGCCCATCGCCAGTCATAATCCAACGCTTCCACCTACACCGATAAAACGTCATGGCCACTTACGACCTTGAACAACAAGAGCAGCTCGATCAGGTCAAGCACCTCTGGAAACAGTACGGCAACCTGGTCACCTGGGTACTCGTGCTGGCCCTGGGCGGCTACGCCGCGTGGACCGGCTACCTCTACTGGCAGCAAAAGCTGTCCGTGGGCGCCGGCAGCCTTTACGAAGAGCTGGACCGTGCCGCCAGTGCCGGTGAAGTCGACAAGGCCGCCAAAGTGTTTGCCGACCTGAAAGACAGCTACGCCGGCACCACCTTTGCCGAACAAGGCGCCTTGTTGGTGGCCAAGGTTGAAGTGGGCCGCCAAAAGCCTGAACTGGCGCGCGCCAGCCTGCAGTGGTTGGTCGATAGCGGCAAAAACAAAGACCTGGTGGCCATCGGCCGCTTGCGCCTGGCCGGCTTGATGCTTGATGCCAAGCAGCACGATGAGGCCTTGAAAGTGTTGAGCGCCGAGATGCCCAAGGCCTATGCGGCTTTGATCGCCGATCGCCGTGGCGACATTCTGTTCAAACAAGGCAAGAAAGAAGAGGCCGTCAAGGCCTACCAGGAGGCCTGGAAAGGCTTGCCTGCCACGGTCGATTACCGCCGTTTCGTGGAAGGCAAACTGACGGCTGCAGGCCAGGCACCCCAGGCTCTGCAAGTGCCAAACGCCGGTGCTGCCGCGCCTTCGGGCATGCCGCCCGGCCTGGCCCCCACGAACTGATTTCCCACCCGAACCTCTGTCCATGGACCATCCTCTGACCATGACTTTTTTCAGACGCGCTCTTGGCGCCTCGGCTCTGGCCGCAGCCGCCGCCTTGTTGTCGGCTTGTGGCTCGACCAAGCCTAAGCCCGCACCGCTTGAGTCCTTCACACCCAGCCAGGGCATCACCACGGTCTGGAGCAAGCGCCTGGGATCCGTGGATGGCCCCGCCTCCCTCGCGGTGGCAGCAGGCTCGGTGACTTGGGCTGCCAGCGATGGGCAAATTTTGTCCGCCGACGTGAAAACCGGCCAGGAGCGCTGGCGTGCCCAGGCCAATGCCAAGCTCAGCGCCGCGGTGGGCAGCGACGGCCGCTATGCCGCCGTGGTCACCACCGACAATGAACTGATCACCTTTGACCAAGGCAAGGTCTTGTGGCGCGAGCGCCTGACGGGCCGCGTCATCACCGCGCCCCTGGTGGCCGGTGAGCGGGTTTTCGTGCAAAGCGTGGACCGCAGCGTGCGCGCCTACGACGTCCTCGACGGCCGCTGGCTCTGGAACTACCAGCGTCCTGGTGGCGATCCCCTGTCGCTGTCCACGCCCGGCCTGCTGTCCACCTTCCGCGACACCTTGGTGGTGGGGCAGGGTGCTCGTTTTGTGGGCCTGGACCCTTTGAAAGGCGTCCCCCGTTTCGATTTCAGCGTTGGCACGCCGCGCGGCACCAACGAAGTCGAGCGTCTGGCCGACCTGGTTGGTCCCGGTGCCCGCGCCGACGACGAAATCTGTGTTCGCGCTTTCCAGTTGTCGGTGGCGTGCATCGAGATGAATCGTGGCAGCTTGCGCTGGTCACGCCCTCAGTCGGGCACGCAAGCCGTGGCCGCCGACGACACCACGGTGGTGGGTTCGGATGGCGCTGACCGCCTTAGCGCCTGGCGCACTGAAAACGGCGAAATCCGCTGGCGCGTTGACCGTTTCACCCACCGCAAGTTGAGCGCCCCCGCCGTTTGGGGCAAGCTGATCGCCGTCGCCGATGGCGAAGGCCAACTGCACATCCTGGCCTCGGACGATGGCCGTACCGTGGCTCGCATTTCCCTGGACAACGCGCTGAGTGCCGCCCCCGTGGTGTCCGACGGTTTGTTGTTGGTGGCCACCCGTTCCGGCACGCTTTACGCTTTGCGTGCCAATTAAAAGTTTCCCTGGAGTTTCATGAAACCTGTCATTGCGTTGGTCGGACGACCCAACGTCGGCAAATCGACGTTGTTCAACCGCCTGACCAAAAGCCGCGATGCGATCGTGGCCGATTTCGCCGGACTGACCCGCGACCGCCATTACGGTGAAGGTCGCCTGGGTTCCCGCGAGTTCCTTGTCATCGACACCGGCGGTTTTGAACCTGATTGCACCGAGGGCATCTTCAAGGAGATGGCCAAGCAGACCCGCCAGGCGGTGGCCGAGGCCGACGCAGTCGTCTTCGTGGTCGATGCCCGGGGCGGTCTGTCTGCCCAGGACCATGACATCGCCCGTTACCTGCGCACCGCCAACAAAAAGGTGCTGTTGGCCGCCAACAAGGCCGAGGGCATGCAAGAAGGCGTGCAATTGGCCGAGTTCTTCGAGCTGGGCATTGGCGACCCCATCCCCATTTCGTCCGCGCACGGGCAGGGCATCCGCAGCTTGCTCGACATGGCGCTGGATGACTTCTTCGGGGACGATGAAGACGAGGACGAGGTCGTTGAAATCGATGTCAATGCGCCCATCAAACTGGCCGTGGCAGGGCGACCCAATGTCGGTAAATCCACCCTGATCAACACCTGGCTGGGCGAAGAGCGCCTGGTGGCCTTCGACATGCCCGGCACCACCCGCGACGCCATCAGCGTGCCTTTCGAACGTGACGGTCAACGCTTCGAGCTGATCGACACGGCCGGGCTTCGCCGCAAAGGCAAAGTGTTCGAGGCGATCGAAAAATTCTCGGTCGTCAAGACGCTGCAAGCCATCTCCGACGCCAACGTGGTCCTGCTGCTGCTGGATGCCACCCAAGGCGTCACTGATCAGGATGCCCACATTGCAGGGTTCATCCTTGAATCAGGCCGTGCCGTGGTGTTGGCCATCAACAAGTGGGACGCGGTGGACAGCTATCAGCGCGAACTGCTGGCCCGCTCCATTGAGACCCGTCTGGCCTTCCTGAAATTCGCACCGATTCTGCACATCTCGGCCATCAAGCGCCAAGGCTTGGGCCCGGTCTGGAAATCGATCGCCGATGCCTGGTCGTCGGCCACGCGCAAAATGCCCACGCCCATCCTGACGCGCCTGCTGCTCGAGGCGGTGGAGTTTCAGCAGCCCAAGCGTGGTGGCATTTCCCGCCCAAAACTGCGTTACGCGCACCAAGGCGGGCAAAACCCTCCCATCATCGTCATCCACGGCAACTCTCTGGAGCACCTCACGGACTCCTACAAGCGCTATTTGGAAGCCCGTTTCAGGGCGCATTTCAAACTCACCGGCACGCCGTTGCGCATCCAGACCAAATCGTCGAGCAACCCGTTCGTCGATAAATAGCATCTTCTTTACCCCGCTTCACAATCCCTTCGCCGATCAGGCGCATGGGCCTGTGTTAAGGTGTCAAGTCCGAAACTTTTCAACACGGAGCATATCGTGAGCAACAAAGGGCAACTCCTACAAGACCCCTTCTTGAACCTCTTGCGCAGAGAGCATGTGCCGGTGTCCATTTATTTGGTCAACGGTATCAAACTTCAGGGACACATCGAGTCGTTTGACCAATACGTGGTGCTGCTTCGCAACACGGTCACTCAAATGGTCTACAAGCACGCGATTTCGACCGTCGTGCCTGGCCGTGCGGTGAATTTTCACGCCAACGACTCGACCGAAGACGCGGCTTGATTTTGTCAGCCATGTCTTCTAGCCTATCCAGTACCGACCTGTGTTGCACTGACGCACCGACGCCTTGACATCCTCATCGCAGTCAGTGAAAAAACCGTCTGATGCACCTCGGGTTGTGCTGGTGGGCGTCGATTTTGGGTCGGGATCGTCTTTCGATCCCACCCTTGACGAGCTCGCCTTGCTGGCTGAATCTGCGGGCGATCTGCCCGTCGAAAAAGTCACCGCCAAACGCAAGGCCCCCGATCCCGCTTTTTTTGTTGGTTCGGGCAAAGCCGACGAGATCAAAGAGCTGGTCATCCTGCACCAGGCTCAGGCCGTGATCTTTGATCAGGCTATTTCTCCTGCTCAACAACGCAATCTTGAACGCCATTTGGGCGTTGAAGTCCTGGACCGCATCGGCTTGATCCTCGAGATCTTTGGCGCGCGCGCCCGAAGCCATGAAGGCAAGCTGCAAGTCGAGCTGGCCCGGCTGAAATACCTGTCAACCCGCCTGGTCCGACGCTGGTCTCACCTTGAGCGCCAGCGGGGTGGGGCGGGCATGCGCGGTGGCCCTGGTGAAACCCAGATCGAGCTTGACCGCCGCATGATCGACCAGCGCATCAAGTCGCTGAAAGAGCAGCTGGTCAAGGTCAAGCGCCAGCGCAACACCCAACGCCGCTCACGTGAGCGCACAGGCACGTTTCGCGTGTCTCTGGTGGGCTACACCAACGCGGGCAAGTCGACCTTGTTCAATGCATTCACCAAGGCGGGCACCTACGCGGCCGACCAGTTGTTCGCCACGCTGGACACCACCACGCGCCAGTTCTACCTGGCGCAAGCGCAACGCAGCGTCACCCTGTCCGACACGGTGGGTTTCATCCGCGATCTGCCGCACACCCTGGTGGAGTCTTTCGAGGCAACCTTGCAGGAAGCGACCGAGGCCGACGTGCTGCTGCACGTGGTCGATGGCGCCAGCCCCGTGCTGATGGAGCAACTCACCGAGGTGATCCGCGTTCTGGGTGACATCGGCGCGGCCGATATCCCTCAGGTGCTGGTCTTCAATAAGTGCGATTGCCTGCCAGAACACCAGCAGCCCCGGCATACGCTGGATGTGTTCGAGCTGCCTTCCGGTCGCCGTTGTCTGCGCGTATTCGTCAGCGCCTTGCGAGGTCAGGGGCTTGACGTGTTGCGGCAAGTCATTGCTGAAGCCGCTTTGAATGGCTTGGGCGATGATCCGGGCGCGTTTCCCGGTTTGCAAAGCCCATTCACAATGCACAATTCCGACAATTCTCAACAGGAGCCCGATGCAGGGCCCCTGGAAACTCCTTCCACGACTGTCCAATCATGAACATGCAATCCCTGGAGCCAGGCCAAGTGCCTGAACACCATCGCCAGCCAGCCTTGAGTGTGCTGGCTGCCGCTGCTCAATTGACCGCAGGTGTTGGTCGGCGATTGGGCTGGCTTGGCCTTCGAGCGCTCAAGCTGACCTTGCCCCAATCGGCAGGGCCACAGGTGGTCCACAACAGCGGCCGCAATGATGGTCCGCCCGACCTTGACGAGTTGTGGCGCGATTTCAACCGCAAGCTCAGCGGTTTGTTCGCTGGCAAAGGCGGCGGTGACAACAACAGCACGCCAGGTGGTGGCCTGACCCCCGATGGCAACAACGCCGGTATCGGTGTTGGTTTGATCGCGGGCCTGGTGGCCTTGATCTGGCTGGGCAGCGGCTTCTTCATCGTTCAGGAAGGCCAGCAGGCCGTGGTGATGTCCTTCGGACGTTTCAGCCACATGGCCGAAGCCGGCTTCCAGTGGCGCGCCCCGTACCCCTTTCAAAGCCACGAAATTGTCAACCTGACCCAATTGCGGTCGATTGATGTGGGCACCAATTCCGTGATGCAGGCGACCGGTTCGCGCGAGTCCTCCATGCTGACCCGCGACGAGAACATCGTCGACATCCGCTTCACGGTTCAATACCGCTTGAGCGATGCCCGTCAGTACCTGTTCGAGAATCGCAGCTCAGATGAAGCCGTGGCCCAGGCTGCCGAATCGGCGGTGCGCGAAATCGTAGGCAGCAGCACCATGGATTCGGTGCTCTACGAGCAGCGCGACGCCATTGCTGCCGAACTGGTCAAGTCCATCCAGGCGCAAGTCAACAAGGTCAATGCCGGTGTCATCATCGCCAACGTCAACGTGCAAAGCGTACAAGCGCCTGAGCCGGTGCAGGCCGCTTTTGACGATGCCTTCAAGGCCGGCGCCGACCGTGAGCGCGCCAAGAACGAAGGCCAGGCCTATGCCAATGACGTGATCCCCAAGGCGCAAGGTACGGCGGCCCGTCTTCGTGAAGAAGCCGCCGCTTATTCGGCCAACGTTGTGGCCCACGCTGAAGGTGACGCGCAACGCTTCAAGTCGGTGTTGACCGAGTACCAGAAGGCACCCGGCGTGACGCGTGATCGCCTCTACATCGATGCCATGCAACAGGTGTACGGTAACGTGACCAAGGTCATGGTGGACTCCCGCTCGGGCTCCAACTTGCTTTACTTGCCGCTGGACAAGATTGTTCAGATGAGTGCTTCTTCTGGAAACACCCCAGGCGCGGCTTCCGCCAGCACGCCAGTTGCCCCTGGCAATGCGGCGGTTGCCGACACTGGCAGCGCCACTGCAGCTGGTGGCTCGACCACCGCCACAGACCCCCGATCACGTGACGGCTTGCGCAGCCGTGACCGTGACAGTCGCTGAATGGCCAAGGCAAGGAACCTGACATGAACCGCATTGGAATCTTCGTGGCCGGCGCATTGCTGGTCGTCATCATCCTGGCCTCGACCTTGTTCGTGGTCGATCAACGCCAGTTCGCTGTGGTCTACGCCTTGGGCGAGATCAAGGACGTCAAGAGCGAGCCCGGCCTCAAGTTCAAGCTGCCGGCTCCCCTGCAGAACGTGGTCTTCCTGGACCGCCGCATTCAGACGCTGGACAGTGCCGAAGCTCGGCCCATCTTCACGGCCGAAAAGAAAAGCCTGGTGATCGACTGGTTGGTCAAATGGCGCATCACCGATCCGCGCCAGTTCATCCGCAACAACGGCACTGATATACGCAACATCGAGAACCGCCTGAGCCCCATCGTGCAGGCCGCGCTCAATGAAGAGGTGACCAAGCGCACGGTTGGTGCGGTGCTGTCCACCGAGCGCGAGAAGGTCATGCAGGGCGTGGTTCAGCGCCTCGCCGATGACGCCAAGGCATTCGGCATTGTCATCATCGATGTGCGCATCAAGCGAGTGGATTTCTCGGCCAACATCACCGAAGCTGTCTATCGCCGCATGGAATCTGAGCGCAAGCGCGTGGCCAACGAACTGCGCTCCACCGGCTTTGCCGAAAGCGAGAAGATCCGCGCCGATGCTGATCGCCAGCGTGAAATCATCGTGGCCGAGGCCTACCGCGATGCCCAGATGGTCAAGGGCGAGGGCGATGCCAAGGCATCGACCATCTATGCCGAAGCCTTTGGCAGGGATCCCCAGTTTGCCCAGTTCTACCGCAGTCTGGACGCCTACCGAGCCACCTTCCGCAGCAAGGCGGACGTGATGGTGCTTGACCCCAACAGTGAGTTCTTCAAGGCCATGCGCGGCAACGGCGGTTCCGCGTCTGTACCCTCTAAAAAATAAGATCGGGCTCTGAGCGACCCGGTTGACTCTTGTCCGACTCTTTGTGATTGGCATTGGCCCTGTCGCTGGTGTTCGAGCAAGCGGTCAGCCGTCAGTGATGCGCAGCATCCAGCTGGGTGTTTTTTTGGATGCTACAGTGACCTGAACCTGGCCTTTTGGGGCATGGATCCCATTGGTTCAGGTGCAGATTCACGCCGGGTTAAAAATTGGCCGTCAAATTGACGCCAGACCCCGGTAAAATCCCGCTTTTAACCCCCTCCCCATTTCTTATGTCGTCTGCTTGGCTGCTGCCAGAGCACATTGCCGATGTCTTGCCTGCTCAGGCTAGACGCTTGGAAGAGTTGCGCCGAACCTGGTTGGACGCAGCGCGTGGTTGCGGCTACGAGTTGGTGATGCCTCCTTTGTTGGAGCACATCGAATCCTTGCTGTCAGGCACCGGCCATGCGCTCGATCTCAAGACCTTCAAGTTGGTGGACCAGCTCAGCGGTCGCACGCTGGGCGTTCGCGCTGACAGCACGCCGCAGGTTGCTCGCATTGATGCTCACCTGCTCAACCGTGACAGCCTGACCCGGCTTTGCTATTGCGGCCCTGTACTTCACACGCGTCCTGCCAGCCCACATGCCAGCCGCGAGCCGCTGCAATTTGGCGCTGAAATCTTTGGCCATGCAGGCCTGGAAGCCGACCTCGAAGTGCAAGAGCTGGCCCTGGAAGGCCTGCAAGCCATCGGTCTGAAAGGCCTGGTGCTGGACCTGGCCGACGTGCGTCTGGTTCAGGGCGTGCTTCAAGGCCTTGGCTTGTCCGACCGCCTGGATGCTGCAACCCAAGATGCATTGCTTGCCGCATTGGCAGCCAAAGACGCGGCCACATTGCGTGAGCTGGCCACGCCATGGTCACCGCAAGCGGTTCAGTCTCTGGTGGCCTTGACTGGCCTGTACGGCGACGAAGAGATCCTGGTTGAAGCCCGGCGCGTGCTGCCCGACCATCATCTGGTTCACGCCGCGCTGGACGACCTGCAATGGTTGGCCGCCCATTTGCGCCGTTCGCATCCCGAGGTGCGCATTGGTTTTGACTTGGCCGACCTCAGCGGTTATGCCTACTACAGCGGATCACGCTTTGCCGTTTATGGCGAAGGTCATGCCGACGCCTTGCTGCGCGGTGGCCGCTACGATGAAGTTGGCGCGATCTTTGGCCGCCGCCGTCCGGCCGTGGGCTTCAGCCTCGATCTCAAGATCGTGGCCGATCTGCTATCTGGCCGTGACGGCTCTGCGCCTCGCGCGGCGATTTGCGCGCCCTGGGGGGAAGATCCTGCATTGCGTCTAGCCGTGCGGCAACTGCGTCAAGAGGGGCACACCGTGTTGTATGTGCTGCCTGGTCATGAGCACGAAGTCCAAGAGTTTGACTGCGACCGCGAACTGACGCTGCTCAATGGACAGTGGTCGGTGCGTTCGCGCTAGTCATCATTCAGCCAGCCTCGATACCGCCGGCTTTTTTTTGGAATTACAGGATTCAGTCATGCAAAGCTCAACCGCGCCGGCTCGTCCCCGCGCTGCATCAACCGGCCGCAATGTCGTCGTCGTCGGCACCCAATGGGGTGACGAAGGCAAGGGCAAGGTCGTCGACTGGCTCACCGACCATGCTGCAGGCGTGGTGCGTTTTCAAGGTGGTCACAACGCAGGCCATACCCTGGTCATCAACGGCAAGAAAACCGCGCTGCAGTTGATCCCCTCGGGCATCATGCGCGACGGCGTGGCCTGCTACATCGGCAATGGCGTGGTGGTCGATCCCGCCCACCTGCTGCTCGAGATCGAGCGCCTGGAAGCCGCTGGCCTGAACGTGCGCTCGCGCCTGTTCATCAGCGAGTCCTGCCCGCTGATCCTGCCCTTCCACGTTGAAGTTGACAAGGCCAGAGAGTTGCTGCGCGAGTCCAGCGGCAACGGCAAGATCGGCACCACGGGCAAGGGCATCGGCCCCGCCTACGAAGACAAGGTGGCGCGCCGTGCACTGCGTGTGCAAGACCTCAAGCACCCCGAACGCTTCGCCAAGAAGCTGCACGAACTGCTGGAGCTGCACAACTTTGCCTTGACCGGCTACCTCAATGGCACCGCGCTCGAATTCCAGCCCATCTACGACAATGCCATGAGGGCGGCACAGCAGATCGTGCCCATGTTGGCTGATGTGGGTGTTCGCCTGCACGAGACCAACATCAATGGTGGCAGCATCCTGTTCGAAGGCGCCCAAGGCACCTTGCTCGACATTGACCACGGCACCTATCCCTACGTCACGTCCAGTAACTGCGTTGCGGGCAATGCGGCTGCAGGCTCGGGCGTCGGCCCTGACAAGCTGCACTACATCCTGGGCATCACCAAGGCCTACACCACCCGCGTGGGCAGCGGTCCATTCCCCACTGAACTTGATTGGGAGGCGCCAGGCACCGTCGGCTATCACCTGTCCACCGTGGGCCAGGAGCGCGGCACCGTCACCGGTCGCGCCCGCCGTTGCGGCTGGCTCGATGCCGCCGCCCTCAAGCGCTCGGTGCTGATCAACGGCATCTCAGGCTTGTGCATCACCAAGCTGGACGTGCTGGACGGTCTGGATGAAATCAAGGTCTGCACCGGCTACCAGCTGAATGGCCAGCGCGTGGACATCCTGCCGCTGGACGCCGACGAGATCATCGCCTGCGAGCCCATCTACGAAAGCTTCCCAGGCTGGGAAGGCACGACCTTCGGCATCACCGAGTGGGACAAGCTGCCCGCCAATGCCCGTGCCTACCTGGAGCGTGTGCAAGGGTTCATTGGCGCGCCCATCGACATGGTGTCCACCGGTCCCGACCGTGACCACACCATCCTGCTTCGCCATCCTTACAAAGATGACGTGCTTTGAAGCGCAATCCTGCCATGGCGCCCAGCCCCAGCATTCGAGATCACGAGATAGGAGACCCCATGCTCACCGATGACGGCAAGCACTTGTATGTGTCTTGGGAGGAATACCACCACCTGACCGAACGCTTGGCGCTGCAGGTGCATCAATCGGGCTGGGAGTTCGATCAGATCCTGTGTCTGGCGCGTGGTGGCTTGCGCCCTGGCGATGTGCTGTCGCGCATTTTTGACCGCCCACTGGGCATCATGGCAACCAGCTCTTATCGCGATGACGGCGGCACCTTGCAGGGGCGCCTTGACATGGCCCAGTACATCACCATGCCCAAGGGCGAGTTGGTTGGGCGTGTGTTGTTGGTCGATGACTTGGCTGACTCTGGTGTGACCCTGCGCGCGGTGGTTGATCGTTTGCGCAGCATGCCGGCCATCACCGAGTTGAAATCGGCCGTGTTGTGGGTGAAGGGTGTGTCCAACTACACGCCAGACTTCTACGTCGAGACTTTGCCCACCAGCCCTTGGATTCATCAGCCATTCGAGGACTACGACACCTTGCGGCCTGATGCGTTGCTCAAGCGTTTCCAGCTTTGAAGTTCGGCTTGATGGCGGTGTTCACGAAAGGCAACAGGCCGAGGGTCTGTTGCCTTTTTTCTTGTGCGCAGGTTTGTGGGATCTTCACGGACGATAAAAAAGCCGCATGATGTTATTCATGCGGCTTTTTTTGAATCTGGTGCCCAGGAGAGGACTCGAACCTCCACGGAGTTACCCGCTAGTACCTGAAACTAGTGCGTCTACCAATTCCGCCACCTGGGCAGGTGTTCTATCTCTTCGAATTTCTCGACCGGTTTTTCAACCGTGTTTTCAACTGTTTTTTCAACAGCAACCGCAGCATCTGGTGCCCAGGAGAGGACTCGAACCTCCACGGAGTTACCCGCTAGTACCTGAAACTAGTGCGTCTACCAATTCCGCCACCTGGGCCAGAAATCTGCAGCTCTCTTCGTTTTTGCCATCCAGAAATATGTTTCTGGCGCCAGTCGTGAAGAGCGCAATTATAGCATCAAAATAAGACATATGACAACTCAAACACCACATTTAGTGAACCTGATGAGTGAAATCGTCGGGACCGTGCATGGCCATCGCGATGGCCACGGTTTCGTGAGCACCGACGATGGTGAGTCCACCATCTACATCCCGCCGCAAGAGATGCGCAGCGTCATGCACCGGGATCGCGTCAAAGTTCGCGTGTTGCGCTTCGACCGAAAGGGCCGCCCCGAAGGTCAGGTGCTGGAAATCCTGGAGCGCCGCAAAACACCCATCATTGGCCGACTGTTGCATGAGGGCGGTGCCTGGGTCGTGGCGCCTGAAGATCGCCGTTTCGGCCAAGATATTCTGATTCCCGCCAAGGGCATCGCCAACGCGGAGCCGGGGCAGGTGGTCTCGGTAGAGCTGACTGAGCTGCCTTCACTGCATGCCCAGCCGGTCGGCCGCGTGGTTGAGGTGCTGGGTGGCATTGACGACCCTGGCATGGAAATAGAAATCGCAGTGCGCAAGTACGAAGTGCCGCACCGCTTCAACGACGACGTGTTGGCGCAGGCGGCCAAGCTGCCTGAAAAGCTGCGCCCGGCCGACCGAAAGAACCGCATCGACCTGACCGATGTCCCGCTGGTCACCATCGATGGCGAAGACGCACGCGACTTCGACGACGCGGTGTACTGCGAGCCCGCCAAGATCGGGCGCAGCAAAGGCCCGAATGGCTGGCGCTTGCTGGTGGCCATTGCCGACGTGAGCCACTACGTCAAGCCCGGCGATCCGCTGGACCGCGACGCTTATGAGCGCGCCACTTCGGTGTATTTCCCTCGCCGCGTGATCCCCATGCTGCCCGAGAAGCTGTCCAACGGCTTGTGCTCGCTCAATCCAGATGTCGAGCGCCTGTCCATGGTGTGCGACATGCTGGTCACCGCCGAGGGCGAAGTTCATGCTTACCAGTTCTACCCGGCGGTGATCTGCTCGCATGCTCGTTTTACCTACACCGAGGTGGCTGCCATCCTGGGTAACACGCGTGGGCCTGAGGCCCAGCGCCGTGCCGATTTGGTGCCGCACCTTCTGGATCTGCACGAGGTTTACCGCGCGCTGCTGAAGTCGCGGGCCGTCCGTGGTGCGGTCGATTTCGAGACCACTGAAACGCAGATCGTGTGCGATGACAATGGCCGCATCGCCAAGATCGTGCCGCGTGTGCGCACCGAGGCTCACAAGCTGATCGAAGAGGCCATGTTGGCGGCCAATGTGTGCTCGGCCGATTTCATTTCGCGTGCCAAGCAGCCCTCGCTTTATCGCGTTCACGAGGGGCCGACGCCTGAAAAGCGCACTTTGCTGAAAAACTACCTCAAGGCCTTGGGTCTGGGTTTGAGCATCAGTGACGAGCCCACGCCGGCTGAGTTCCAGGCGCTGGCGCAAGCCAGCAAGGAGCGTCCGGATGCGCAGCAAATTCACACGATGCTGCTGCGCTCCATGCAGCAGGCCATCTACACGCCCACCAACAGTGGCCACTTTGGTCTGGCTTACGAGGCCTACACCCACTTCACCAGCCCGATCCGTCGCTATCCGGATTTGTTGGTTCACCGCGTGATCAAAGCCCTGCTGGGCAGCGATCGCTACGTCCTGAAATTGCCACCGGTGCAGTCGTCGCCGAGTTACTTCAAGGGGCGCCCGGGTGCCAAGGGCGGAGCCGCCCAGTCTGCCAAGGGCCTGCCCAAAGCGCCGGTCAAGGTCGCGGCACGCATCAAGCTGCCGCCAGAAGAGGCTGCTGCCTGGGAAACCGCGGGCATTCACTGCAGCTCAAACGAGCGTCGTGCGGATGAAGCCTCTCGCGACGTCGAAGCCTGGCTCAAGTGCATGTTCATGCGCGAGCGCTTGGGCGAGGAATACGGCGGCACCGTCAGCACGGTGACCAGTTTCGGCTTATTCATCCACCTTGATGGGTTGTACGTCGAAGGCTTGGTGCACATCACCGAACTGGGTGGCGAGTATTTCCGCTTTGACGAGGCCCGCCAGGAATTGCGTGGTGAGCGCAGCGGTTTGCGCTATGCCTCTGGTGCCCGGGTTCGGGTGCAGGTCAGTCGGGTTGATCTGGACAGCCGCAAGATCGATTTCCGTCTGGTGCGTGAGGGTGAAGACCAGGCGGCCGGTGGTGGCGGTGGGCGTCGCCGGCAACGTGGCGTGGAGTCTCCCGGGCGTGCCCCGGCGGCTTCCGCGCAGGACGAACTGGCCGACGTTAAGCGCACGGACCGTGAAACCAAGCGGGCTGCCAAGCGGGCTTCGGCGGCGGGTAAGCCAGCGGGTGCCGCATCAGGAAAAGGCGGCAAGGTAGCGCCCAAGGGCCCAGTGGGGCGCAAGACCTCGCGCAAGCACTGAGTTGCTGAGAGTGCGGCAGGGGGTGGGGTATCAAAAACACCCACTTCGTGCTACACTGTGCGGGTTTTTCCGAAATGGTTCGGATAAAACACAATTCAAACCACAAAATCCCGAAGCCAACAAACCTCAGGTGTTGCAACCGGTGCCGGTGTCTAAAACCCGCATCGTTGTGATTTTTGATGGCTTCTAGACCCAACCTCTGGAGTTAAATATGGCAGTGTCCATGCGCGAAATGCTGGAAGCCGGTGTCCACTTTGGTCACCAAACCCGCTTCTGGAACCCCAAGATGGCTCCGTACATCTTCGGCCATCGCAACAAAATTCACATCATCAACCTCGAAAAAACGCTGCCCGCGTTCGAGGATGCCCTGAAGTTCATCCGTCAGCTGTCGGCGCGTCGCGGCACGGTCATGATGATCGGCACCAAGCGCCAAGCCCGTGAAGCCGTGTCTTCCGAAGCTCAGCGCGCTGGCGTTCCTTTTGTGGACCAACGCTGGTTGGGCGGCATGCTCACCAACTTCAAGACCGTCAAGGGTTCGCTGAAGAAGCTGAAGGACATGCAGGCTCAAATCGAGGCCGGCGGTCTGGAGCAATTGAGCAAGAAGGAAGGTCTGCTGTTCCAACGCGACTTGGCCAAGCTTGAAAAAGACATCGGCGGCATCCAGGATATGAGCGCTCTGCCTGACGCTCTGTTCGTGATCGACGTTGGCTACCACAAGATTGCCATTGCCGAAGCCAAGAAGCTGGGCATTCCTGTGATCGGCGTGGTTGACACCAACCACTCGCCCGAAGGCATTGACTACGTCATTCCTGGCAACGACGACTCATCCAAGGCTGTGGCGATGTACGCCAAGGCCGTGGCCGATGCCGTGCTGGAAGGCCGTGCCAACGCGGTCAATGAAGTCGTGCATGCCGTGGCTGCAGATGGCGACGAATTCGTGGAAGTCAGTGAAGCGGCTTGATTGCTTCTGACTAGAGCACCACAGGGGCTGTTTCAGCCCCTTTTTCACAACAAATTTCAGATTTACGGAGAAAGCATATGCCCGCCATCACCGCCAGCATGGTTGCCGAACTGCGCGCCAAGACCGACGCTCCCATGATGGAGTGCAAGAGAGCCCTGACTGAAGCCGAAGGCGACTCGGTCAAGGCTGAAGAAATTCTGCGCGTCAAGCTTGGCAGCAAGGCCTCAAAAGCCGCATCGCGCGTGACCGCCGATGGCGTGGTCACCTCCTTCATCGACGGCGCCAACGGTGCCCTGGTTGAAATCAACTGCGAAACCGACTTCGTGTCGAAGAACGACGACTTCCTGGCCTTGAGCAAAGCTGTCGCCGAGTTGATCACCCAGCACAACCCGGCCGACGTGGCCGCGCTGTCAAACCTGGAAATCGCCGGTCAAACGGTCGAAGCCAGTCGCGCTGCCCTGATCGGCAAGATCGGTGAAAATATCACCATCCGCCGCTTCAAGCGTTTCAGCGGTGACCAAAAGCTGGCCAGTTACCTGCATGGCGCCCGCATCGGTGTCGTCGTCGAGTACACCGGTGACGACACGGCTGCCAAGGACGTTGCCATGCACGTGGCCGCCATGAAGCCCGTGTCGTTGTCATCGGCCGACGTGCCCGCGGCATTGATTGAAGCCGAGCGTTCGGTGGCAGCAGGCAAGGCTGCCGAAGATGCCAAGGTGGCTGAAGCTGCTGGTAAGCCTGCCCAATCGGCCGAAATCGTTGCAAAGCGAATTGATGGCTCGATCCAGAAGTACCTGAAAGAAGTGTCCCTGTTCAACCAGGTCTTCGTGAAGGCCGCCGATGGCAAGCAAACCGTTGAGCAGTACCTGAAGTCGGCCAACACGGTTGTCACGAGCTTCACGATGTACATCGTGGGCGAAGGCATCGAGAAGAAGCAGGACGACTTTGCTGCTGAAGTGGCCGCTACCATGGCAGCTGCCAAGGGTCAGTAATTTCTGACCCGACCGCGGGCTGTTTGAGGACACTTAAGCAGCCTGCGGTGACTCTCACGACAACAATTAGCAAAGGACGTCTGCATGGCCGCCTACAAGCGCATCCTTCTGAAACTCTCTGGTGAAGCCCTCATGGGCGACGATGCATTCGGCATCAACCGTTCCACCATCGTTCGCATGGTGCAAGAAATCCAGGAGATCACGAAGCTGGGATGCGAGGTCGCAGTCGTCATTGGTGGTGGCAATATTTTCCGTGGTGTCGCGGGTGGTTCGGTCGGCATGGACCGCGCTACGGCTGATTACATGGGCAAGCTGGCCCCCGTCATGAATGCCTTGGCCTTGGCCGACACCATGCGCCAGGAAGGCATGACCGCTCGCGTCATGTCGGCCATCAACATAGAGCAGGTCGTGGAGCCTTATGTGCGCCCCAAGGCCCTGCAGTACCTCGAAGAAGGCAAGGTGGTGATTTTCGCCGCCGGCACGGGCAACCCCTTCTTCACCACCGACACGGCCGCTGCCCTGCGTGGCGCTGAAATCGGTGCCGAGATCATGCTCAAGGCCACCAAGGTCGATGGCGTGTACTCCGCTGATCCCAAGAAGGATCCGCTGGCGACGCGCTACAGCACCATCACCTTCGATGAAGCCTTGATCAAGAATCTCCAAGTGCTGGACGCCACAGCGTTTGCGTTGTGCCGCGACCAGAATCTGCCCATCAAGGTGTTTTCCATCTTCAAGCCCGGCGCCCTCAAGCGTGTGGTGATGGGCGAGGATGAAGGCACCCTGGTCCACGTGTGATCCGGAGCATTTCATGAGCATTGCCGACATTAAAAAATCCCTTGAGCAAAAGACGCTCAAATCCATCGACTCTTTCAAGGGCGATTTGAGCAAGATCCGCACAGGCCGTGCCCACCCAGGCATCCTCGACCAGGTGCAGGTGGACTACTACGGCTCCTTGGTGCCGATCAGCCAGGTCGCCAACGTGACCCTGATCGACGCGCGAAACATCAGCGTGCAGCCTTGGGAAAAGGGCATGGGCGCCAAGATCGAAAAGGCGATCCGCGAGTCCGATCTGGGTTTGAATCCAGCGTCGCAGGGCGACCTGATCCGTGTGCCGATGCCCGCCCTGACCGAAGAGCGGCGCAAGGACCTCATCAAGATCGTGAAGAGCCTGGCCGAGGACGCCAAGGTGGCCGTGCGCAATCTGCGCCGCGATGCCAATGAGCAAGCCAAGCGTCTGCTCAAGGACAAAGAAATCACTGAAGACGAAGACCGTCGTTCTACGGATGATGTTCAAAAGCTGACCGACCGCACGATTGTTGACATCGACAAGTTGGTTCAGGCCAAAGAAGCCGAGATCCTGGCGGTTTGATCGGCTTTTCATTGATCTCGATGCAGTCTGAGGCGGGTTGACCGCCTCAATCTGTTTTGGAGCCAACATGGCCAAGCGAAATCCTTCTTCCAGCCCGTCATCGGCGCCCCGCCACGTGGCCATCGTCATGGATGGCAATGGGCGCTGGGCACGCAAGCGCCTCATGCCTCGTGGCGTGGGGCACAAGGCGGGCGTTGACGCTTTGATCTCGGTGGTGCACGCCTGCGCCGATCGTGGCATTGACTATCTCACCGTGTTCGCGTTTTCCTCAGAAAACTGGAAGCGACCCGAGGAGGAGGTGTCTGGCTTGATGAGCCTTCTGCTGGTGGCTTTGTCCAAGCACATTGCCAAGCTCAAGGCCGATGGCGTTCGCATCCGCATTGCGGGCGATCTGAGCACGGTGGCTGAAAAAATCCGCAATGCCTTGCTGGATGCTGAGGCCCGCACCCGCGACAACAGCCGCTTGACCTTGACGGTGGCTTTCAACTACGGTGGCCGCTGGGACATCGTCCAAGCTTGCCAGAAGGCGATGGCCGCTGGTTTGTCGGCAGAGACCCTGAGCGAAGCAGAACTCTCACGTTTCATGGCCATGAGCTATGCGCCCGATCCCGATTTGTTCATCCGCACCGGTGGCGAGGTTCGCCTGTCCAACTTCTTGTTGTGGCAAAGCGCGTACGCCGAGTTGTACTTCACTGATTGCCTGTGGCCTGATTTTGATGCCACCGAAATCGACAAGGCTTTGACGGCGTTCGCTGTTCGCGAGCGGCGTTTTGGCGATGTCGGGGCTTCGGGCCAAGGCGAGGGCGCCGTGGGTGGCGCGGTTGACAACGACGAATTCACGTCAGAGAGATCCTGAACATGCTAAAGCAACGCGTGATCACGGCGCTGATCCTGATGGCCATCCTCTTGCCAGCCCTGGCCGCACAAGCCCTGTGGCCGTTTGCCGCTTTGGGTTTGTTGTTTGTCAGCGCAGCAGGTTGGGAGTGGGCTCGCTTGAATGAGTGGCCTGGCGCGCGGGCCTGGGCGATGGGGGCGGCGGTGGCCGTGCTGGGATATGTCGTCGCCGAAGCGGTGCATCTAGACCCCTGGGGGCTGTCGGCGTCGCCCCATGAAAGCGCGGCAGCAACCCATGTTCACGTCGCAGGCCAGGCATTGGCCGGTTTCAAGGTGCCTGCTGCTGTGTGGTGGGTCACTGGTGGTTTGTGGGTGTTGGGTGGGGCTTCAGCCCTGTGTTGGGGGACTCGTTACTGGAAGCGGTCACCCCGTGCCTTGCGCGCGCTGCTCGGGCTGGGCATCCTGGTGATGGCCTGGCTCGCGTTGACCGAAAGCAAGGCCCAGGGGCTGAACTTCCTGTTGTCGGTCTTCTGCTTGGTTTGGGCGGCCGACATTGGTGCCTATTTTGGCGGCCGTGCCTTCGGGCGCCGCAAGCTGGCCATCAGCATCAGCCCGGGCAAAAGCTGGGAGGGTGTCTGGTCTGGCATGTTGGCGGTGTTGCTGTTGGCCGTGGTCTGGATCGCAGTTGACCGCAGTTGGTCGGTTGATTCGCCCAGCATGTACAGCCACCTGCTGTCGGGCCTGGGGCCGTTGGGCCTGGTACTGAGCATTGTTTTTCTGGTGGGCATGAGCGTCGTGGGTGATTTGTTCGAGTCACTCATCAAGCGCCAGGCCGGGGCCAAGGACAGCAGCCAGTTGCTGCCCGGGCATGGCGGGGTGCTGGACCGGGTTGATGCTTTGTTGCCGGTCCTGCCTTTGGTCCTCGCTTTGATGTCTTTGTGCCATGGTTGATGCTTTCATGCCCACGGCACACCGCCAGCGCCTCTGCGTGCTGGGTTCCACCGGTTCGGTCGGGACCAACACGCTGGACGTGGTGGCCCGGCATCCTGATCGTTTCGAGGTGTTTGCCCTCAGTGGCGGGCGCCGCGTGGATGAACTCCTGGCGCAATGCGTGCAATGGCGTCCCCGGTTTGCCGTGATGTCCCACGAAGACGCGGCACAGCGTCTGCGCCAAGGGATGGCCCAAGCAGGTTTGTCGACCGAAGTGCTCAGCGGCGAGAAGGCCTTGTGCGACATCGCTTCGCATCCTGAGGTGGAGGTCGTGATGGCCGCCATTGTGGGCGCGGCCGGTTTGGCCCCTTGTCTGGCGGCGGCGCGGTCGGGCAAGCGTTTGCTTTTGGCCAACAAAGAAGCCCTGGTCGTGGGCGGTGCCTTGTTCATGAGCGCGGTGGCCGAAGGCGGCGCGACCTTGCTGCCCATCGACAGCGAACACTCGGCCATTTTTCAGTGCTTGCCGGAAGATGTGGGGACCTGGGCCGAGCGCATTGACCACATTGTTTTGACGGCGTCTGGCGGACCATTTCGCCAGCGCGATCCCGCCACCTTGCGCGATGTCACGCCTGATCAGGCCTGTACCCACCCCAACTGGGTCATGGGCCGCAAGATCTCGGTCGATTCGGCCACGATGATGAACAAGGCGCTGGAAGTGATCGAAGCGCGCTGGTTGTTTGGCCTCAGGCCTGAGCGCATCAAGGTGGTCTTGCACCCGCAAAGCATCATCCACTCGATGGTGGTGTGCCGGGACCACTCCGTGCTGGCGCAACTGGGTACGCCGGACATGCGGGTGCCCATTGCCTACGGCCTGTCCTGGCCGAACCGGATTGAATCAGGCGCGGAGTTACTTGACTTTACCCGCCTGTCCGCCTTGACTTTTGAAGAGGCCGATGCACGTCGTTATCCCGGTCTTCAATTGGCCTGGGACACGCTGAATGGCCCGGCGGGCAGCACCTGCGTACTCAATGCAGCCAACGAAGTGGCTGTGGATGCTTTTCTGACCGGTCGCATCCGCTTTGACCAGATTCATGCAGTCAACACTCAAAGTCTGGTCGATTGCGCGGTAGAGTCCGGCTGCTGCGACAGCGTCGACGGTCTGCTGGCGCTGGACGCCAAGGCCAGGCGCATCGCCCAGGTGATTTCATCTGGCTTGAGCCGTTGATTTAACCGGAGCCTTGCCATGTTGTTGACGGTGTTGGCATTTTTAGTGACCATCGGTGTGCTGGTCGTCATCCACGAGTACGGACACTACCGAGCGGCCGTGGCGTGCGATGTCAAGGTGCTGCGGTTTTCCGTGGGCTTTGGGCGCGTGCTCTGGCGCCGCATGCATGGCGAGACCGAATTTGTGGTGTCGGCACTGCCGCTGGGTGGCTACGTGAAGATGTTGGACGAGCGCGAAGGCGATGTGCCTGCCTTGGAGTTAAGCCGCGCGTTCAATCGCAAGCCGCTCAAGCAACGCGCCTTCATCGTCGCAGCCGGACCTGCGGCCAATTTGCTGCTCGCAGTTTTGCTGTACGCCATTGTCAATTGGGCCGGCGTGCAGGAACTGCGTCCCTGGATGGCGCAGCCCAAAGAAGATAGCTTGGCCGATCAGGCTGGCCTGCAAGCGCGTGATGAAATCTTGTCGGTCGCCCAGGTTAGCGCCGATGCCGCCGATGACTCCGAGGCGGGCTGGCAAGCCATCCGCTCAATGAGCGACTTGCAGTGGCAGCTCACCCAGGCAACCTTGGCTGGGCGCGATTTGCGCCTGCAAGTCAGCCACAACGCCTCTGGCACTGGCGAGCCGCAGCAGCACGGCAGCCGCACCATGACCTTGGCGCTCAGCCGCATTCCGGCGGCCGATGTGGACGCCAAATTGCTGGACCGCATTGGCCTGATGGGGCCGTATGTCGAGCCCATCATTGCCCAAGCGATCAACGGTGGTCCCGCTGAGCGTGCCGGCTTGAAGGCAGGTGATCGAATTGTGCAGATCAATGGCCAAGTGCCCGCCGATGCCGCGCAATTGCGGCAACTGATTGGTGCCAGCCACGATCAAGGGCAGGTCAAGCTCATCTTGCTGAAGGTGCAGCGCGCCGGGCAAAATCTGGACATCACCGTGACCCCGGCGATGAAAGATGTCGACGGCAAGCAGCTGGCGCGCATCGAGGCTGGCATCGGATCACCGCCTGCGTTGGTCGACGTGAGCTATGGGCCGCTCGAAGGTTTGACGCTGGCACTCAACCGCACGTGGGACGTCTCTCGCATGAGCCTGGAAATGCTGGGCAAGATGGTGGTGGGGCAGGCTTCACTGAAAAACCTCAGTGGGCCTTTGACCATTGCGGATTACGCGGGGCGCTCGGCCGAAATGGGTTGGGTACATTACCTGGGTTTTCTGGCGCTGGTCAGCGTCAGTCTGGGCGTGCTCAATCTGCTGCCTCTGCCGGTTCTGGATGGCGGGCACCTCATGTATTATCTTTTCGAAGGACTCACCGGCCGGCCCATCTCAGAAGTTTGGATGGAGCGGTTGCAACGCGGTGGCGTGGCCATCATGCTCACCATGATGTCACTTGCCCTCTACAACGATTTGGCCCGAATGCTGGGCTCGCACTGATCTTTGCATGCAATTTCCTTCCAAGACTGTCCATCGGTTCAAACCGACCCTGGCCGCCGCGCTCATCGCTGTGACCATGTTCCACACCGCCGCTTTCGCGGTGGAGCCCTTCGTGCTCAAGGACATTCGTGTCGAGGGTCTACAGCGGGCTGACGCGGGCACGGTGTTCGCCTCGCTGCCTTTCCGGGTGGGCGACACCTACACCGATGACAAGGGCTCGGCCGGTTTGCGCTCCCTGTTCGCCACGGGGCTGTTCAAGGACGTTCGCATCCAGATTGACGGCAGCGTGGTCGTGGTGGTCGTTGAAGAGCGCCCCGTCATCGCCAAGGTCGAATTCGTGGGCACCAAGGAGTTCGACAAGGACAACCTGGTCAAGGCGCTCAAGGACATCGGCATCGGCGAGGGCCAGCCTTTTGACCGCGCCCTGGCCGATCGCGCCGAGACCGAGCTCAAGCGCCAGTACCTGTCGCGCAGCCTGTACGGCATCGAGGTCGTGACCACCATCACGCCGGTGGACCGCAACCGCGTCAACGTGACCTTCAGCGTGACAGAAGGCGACACGGCCAAGATCAAGAACATCCGGATCACCGGCGCCAAGGCCTTTTCCGAAAGCACCTTGCTGTCGCAGATGGACTTGACCACCGGCGGCTGGTTGACCTGGTACACCAAGTCCGACCAGTACGCGCGGGCCAAGCTGAACGCTGACCTGGAAACGATCAAGGCGTACTACCTGAACCGTGGTTACCTCGAGTTCCGACTCGAATCCACGCAGGTGGCGATCTCGCCCGACAAGCAAGACATCTCCATTGCCATCAATGTGACTGAGGGCCCTCGCTACACCGTCACCGGCGTGAAGCTGGAAGGCGATTACCTGGGCAAGGACGAAGTGTTTCGTTCGCTGGTGGCCGTCAAGCCTGGTGACTCCTACCGTGCAGAGGATATTGCCTCGACCACTAAAGCTTTCACCGATAGATTTGCCGCTTTTGGCTACGCTTTTGCGCGAGTCGAGTTCCGTCCTGAACTGAACCGCGACAAGGGCACGGTCGTGGCGGTGTTCAGCTCGCAGCCGCAGCGCCGTGTGTACGTGCGCCGGGTGAACGTGGCCGGCAATTCGCGCACGCGCGATGAAGTGATCCGCCGCGAGTTCCGCCAGTTCGAATCGGCCTGGTACGACGGCCAGAAGATCAAGCTGTCGCGTGACCGCGTGGACCGCCTTGGGTATTTCAAGCAAGTTGGCATCGACACGGTGGAAGTGCCGGGCACGCAAGACCAGGTTGACTTGACCATCACGGTGGAAGAAAAGCCCACCGGTAATCTGATGCTGGGCGCGGGCTTCTCAAGCGCTGAAAAGCTCTCCCTGACGGCCTCGATCAAGCAAGACAACATCTTTGGCACCGGCAACTACCTGGGCATTGAAGTCAACACCAGCAAGTACAACCGCACACTGGTGGTCAGCACGGTCGATCCTTACTTCACCGACGGCGGCATTTCGCGCGCGTTGGACGTGTTCTACCGAACCTCGCGTCCGCTGAGCACCCAGGGTGGCGACTATGAAATCGTGACCCCGGGCGCCACGATCCGGTTTGGCGTGCCGTTCACCGAGTTCGACACCGTGTTTTTTGGCCTGGGGGCTGAACAGACCACCATCAAGGGTGACCTCGGCTTGCCCGACAACTACAAGCTGTACCGCCGCAATTTCGGCGAAACCAGTTTGTCGATTCCGCTGACGGTGGGCTGGGCGCGTGATTCGCGCGACAGCACGATTGCGCCCAACCAGGGGCGTTATCAGCGCGTCAACATGGAATGGGGTGTGGCGGGTGACACGCGCTACTTGCGCGGGGACTACCAGTTCCAGCAGTATTTCCCGCTGACCAACCGCTTCACCTTTGGCTTCAATGCCCAGATCGGCTACGGCGTGGGCTTGTCAAGCAAAGAGTACCCCTTCTTCAAGAACTTCTACGGCGGCGGCTTGGGCACGGTACGCGGTTTTGAGCAGAATTCGCTGGGCCCGATCGACAACAATGGCGCCTACATTGGGGGCAATAAACGCGTCAACATCAACAACGAGTTGTATGTGCCGTTCCCGGGTGCTGGCAATGACCGCACCTTGCGCTTGTTTGGATACCTTGACGCTGGTAATGTCTGGGGCAGCGAAGAACAGATCAAGCTGGACGATTTCCGCCTTTCCATGGGCGTGGGTGTCAGCTGGGTCTCACCGGTGGGGCCGCTCAAACTCAGCTACGGCCAACCTTTCCGCAAGTTCGATGTGGATAAAATCCAGAAACTCCAGTTCCAGATCGGCACCGCATTCTGACCATGAAATCCGTCCTCAAGACCCTGATGGTCGCCGGTTTACTGGTGGCCGCGGCCACGGCCTCTGCCCAGGACTTCAAGATTGGTTACGTCAATCTTGACCGTGTCCTGCGTGACGCGACGCCTGCCAAGGCAGCGCAAGCCAAGCTGGAGATTGAATTCAGCCGACGCGAGAAAGAGCTGACCGACACGGCCCAGCGCATCAAGTCGGCCTCGGACAAGTTCGAGAAAGACGCGCCCACGCTGGTCGAAGGCGAGCGCAGCCGGCGCCAACGCGACTTGGTCGAGCAAGACCGCGAGTTCCAACGCAAACGCCGCGAGTTCCAGGAAGACCTGAACCAGCGCAAGAACGAAGAACTGGCCTCGGTGCTGGACCGCGCCAACCGCGTGGTCAAGCAAATTTTTGATCAGGAAAAATACGACTTGATCGTTCAAGAGGCCGTTTTTGCCAGCCCGCGTGTGGACATCACCGACAAGGTGCTCAAGTCCCTCAACACCGCCCCCGGCAAGTGAGCGGGGCGGTCAACCCGACCGGCTCGACGTCCATGGTGCAGCTTGGTCAGATCGTCGCAGCGCTGGGTGGGGAGTTGCTGGGCCCCGAAGAGTTGCCGATTGCCCGCATCTCGCCGATCGAGCAGGCGCAGACTGATGCAATCACCTTTCTGGCCCACCCCAAGTACCGAGCCCAGTTGGCCAGCACATCGGCCGGCTGTGTGATCGTGTCCGGTGCGCTGAAGGTTGAAGCTGCGGCCCGTGGTGCGGCCATCGTCACGGAAGATCCTTACCTGTATTTTGCCAAGCTGACGCAATGGTGGGCCGGTCGCAGGCGCCCGCAAGCGCCGGCCAGCATCCATGCCAGTGCCGTGATTGATCCCAGCGCCAGCTTGGGCGAGGGTGTCAGCGTTGGCCCCTTCGTGGTGGTGGAAGCCGGTGCGGTCATTGGCGCGGGCGCGGTGATCGGGCCCCATTGCGTGATCGGGCGCGGTGCCCGCATTGGCGCGGGCACTCGCCTGGCCGCCAGCGTCAACATCGGCTTTGACTGCAGCATTGGCGAGCGCTGCCTGTTCCACAGCGGTGTGGTGATTGGGGCCGATGGCTTTGGCTTTGCCCCCACGCAAGGCCGTTGGGAAAAAATCGAACAGCTTGGGGCCGTGCGCATTGGGGATGACGTCGAGATTGGCGCCAACTCCTGTGTGGACCGCGGTGCCTTGGGCGACACCGTGCTTGGCAATGGGGTCAAGCTGGACAACTTGGTCCAGATCGGGCACAACGCCCAGATCGGTGCTCACGTGGCCATGGCCGGCTGCGCTGGCGTGGCTGGCAGCGCTGTCATTGGCGCGCATTGCACCGTGGGCGGCGGCGGCATGGTGCTGGGCCACCTGTCCCTGGCGGAAGGGGTGAATGTCTCGGCGGCCACCCTGGTCACGCGGTCCATTCACAAACCTGGGCTGTACAGCGGCGTCTTCCCCTTCGACGACAATGCGTCCTGGGAAAAGAACGCCGCGACATTGCGCAATCTGCATGCCCTGCGCGAACGCGTTCGCGCCTTAGAGAAACAACAGAACAACCATGATGATGGACATCCACAAGATTCTTGAAAAGCTCCCGCACCGCTATCCCATGCTCTTGGTGGACCGCGTGCTGGAAATTGAAAAGAACGTGCGCATTCGCGCGGTCAAGAACGTGACCTTCAATGAGCCTTTCTTCCAAGGCCATTTTCCGGGCCGACCGGTGATGCCCGGCGTGATGATGCTGGAAGCCTTGGCACAAGCCGCGGGCATCCTGGCCTTCGAGGGCATTGGCGCCAGTACAGACGAGAAAATGGTGTATTACTTCGTAGGCATCGACAACGCCCGCTTCAAGCGGCCTGTGGAGCCTGGCGACCAGTTGATCCTCGACGTGACGATTGACCGCCACCGGGCGGGCATCTACAAGTTCAATGCCAAAGGCTGGGTGGGTGATGAGCTGGCCGTCGAGGCGCAACTGATGTGCACGCAGCGCACGGTGGGTTGAGGCGAGGGCGCAGCAACATGGCGAGCATTCATCCCACCGCGCTGGTCGATCCCCAGGCGCAACTGGGCGACATGGTCAGCGTTGGCCCTTACACAGTGATCGGCCCCCACGTTCGCATTGACGAAGGCACGACCGTGGGCCCGCATTGCGTGATTGAGGGCCACACCACGTTAGGCCGCGACAACCGGATCTTTCAGTTCGCCTCGCTGGGCGGCAGTCCACAAGACAAGAAGTACGCCGACGAGCCCACCCAACTGGTGATTGGCGACCGCAACACCATCCGCGAGTTCAGCACCTTTAACGTGGGCACGGCCCAGGATGAAGGCATCACGCGCTTGGGCCATGACAACTGGATGATGGCCTACACCCACCTGGCGCACGATTGCCAGGTCGGCAACCACACCATCTTTGCCAACAACGCGCACATTGCGGGCCACGTGCATGTGGGTGATTGGGTCATCCTGGGGGGCTTCACCTGTGTGCACCAGTTCGTCAAGATTGGCGCCCATGCCATGACCAGCATGGCGACGGCTTTGGGCCAGGATTTGCCACCTTTCGTGATGGCCCAGGGCAACATGGCCGAGGTCCGTGGCGTCAATCTTGAAGGATTGCGCCGCCGTGGTTTCAGCCCCGAGCGGCTCAAGGCGGTCAAGGAAATGCACCGGGCTTTGTACCGCCAGGACCTGACGCTTGAGGAAGCCAAGGGCCGCATCGCCGAGTTGGCAGACACCCATCCCGAAGTCAAGCAGGACGTTGATTTGATGATCAACTTCCTGATGGCGTCCACCCGCGGCATCGTGCGCTGAGCGCACCCCTGGAGCCGATTGATGACTGCTGGATCTGGGCCGAAGGTGGCCATGGTGGCAGGCGAGGTCTCGGGTGACTTGCTGGCCGGCTTGCTGATGGGGGGTCTGAAGGCGCGGTGGCCCGAGCTGAGTGCCATGGGCATCGGCGGCCCCCGCATGGTGGCGCAGGGCTTCGAGGCCTGGTGGCCCTGTGAGAAGCTGGCCGTTTTCGGATTTGTCGATGCGCTGCGTCATTACCGCGAACTGTCCGGCATCCGTCGGCAACTGGGTGACCGCCTTTTGGCGCAGCGCCCGGATGTGTTCATTGGCGTGGATGCGCCGGATTTCAATTTCGGGCTGGAGGCTCGCTTGAAGGCCCAGGGCATCAAGACGGTTCATTTCGTGAGCCCGTCGATCTGGGCATGGCGGGGCAAGCGCATCAACAAGATTGCCCAGTCCACCGACCACATGCTGTGCATGTTCCCGTTCGAGCCCGAGCTGTACGCGGCCAAAAACATCCCAGCCACTTACGTGGGGCATCCGCTGGCCGATGCTATCCCGATGGAGCCGCCTTGCGAGGCCAGCCGCCAGAGCCTGGGCTTGCCCCTGGATGCGCCGGTGCTGGCGGTGTTGCCCGGCAGTCGCCGCTCCGAGATCCAGCACATCGCGCCCGTGTTTCTGCAGACCGTGACCGAATTGAGTCACCAGCGGCCCGACATGCGTTTTGTGATGCCGGTGGTGCCCAGCTTGCGGGACATGGTGCTGCCTTTGGTGGCCCAGTACGCGCCCCATGCCAACATCCAGTTGCTGGAAGGCCGCTCGCACGAGGCCTTGGCGGCCTGCGACGTGACCTTGATTGCCAGTGGCACGGCCACGCTGGAGGCCGCGCTGTTCAAGCGCCCCATGGTGATCGCCTACCGCGTCAGTGGCTTGAGTTGGCAACTGATGAAGCGCCTGGGCTACCTGCCCTGGGTGGGTTTACCCAATATTTTGTTGAAAGATTTCGTGGTGCCCGAGCGCCTTCAAGACGCGGCCACCCCCCAGCAACTGGCTTCTGATGTGCTGGATTGGCTGGACCATCCGGCCAAGGCATTGGCGGTGCGCCAGCGCTTCATTGAGCTCCACCACACCTTGCGACGTGATACCGCCCGTTGTGCCAGCGAGGCCATCGCCCAAATCCTGGAGGACGGCCGCCGTGCCTAAGTCGAAGCAACCCACCGAACCGCAACAATTGGGCCTGCAGTGGCAAGTGCCCACCCTGATGGCCGGTGTGGATGAAGCCGGCCGCGGCCCCCTGGCCGGGCCTGTCGTGGCCGCCGCCGTCATCCTGGACGACCAGCAACCGATCAAAGGCCTGGCTGACTCCAAGAAGCTCACGGCCCGCCAGCGCGAGCGTTTGTTTGACGAGATCCGGGCCAAGGCGCTGTGCTGCTGCATTGCCGAAGCCAGCGTTGAAGAGATCGACCAGCTCAACATCCTGCATGCCACGATGCTGGCCATGAAGCGCGCCGTGGAAGGCCTGCGCCTCAAGCCTGGCTTGGTGCTGGTCGATGGCAACCGCATTCCCGTGCTCAAGGTGCCCGCCGAGGCCATCGTCAAAGGCGATGACAAGGTGCAGGCCATTTCAGCGGCTTCCATCCTGGCCAAGGTTTACCGCGATCGCCTGTGCCTGCAACTCCATGAAGCGCATCCGCAGTATGGTTTTGACCAGCACAAGGGCTATCCCACGGCGGACCACCTGGCCGCCTTGCGTGAGCATGGCGCCATTGATGCACATCGCCGCAGCTTTGCCCCGGTCAGGGCGGTGCTCGATTTGACGGCCAGGTCTGAGCCATGATGCCCGCCAACGTGCAGCTGATCACTTCGCGTGACAACCCTTTGGTGCAGCGTCTGCGCAAGCTGGCGCAGGATCCGGCCGCTTACCGCAAGCTGGGTGAAGTGTGGCTGGAGGGGGATCACCTGTGCTCCGCCTACCTGGCCCGTGGCAAGAAGGCCGCTGTGGCGGTGGTTGCCGACACCGCCTGGCTGGGCGAGCATGGCCTGGGCAATGGTGGTGATCCGCTGGCCTACAAGCTGACAACGCTGGCGCGCCAGGCCGACAAGGTGATGGTGCTGCCTGAGTCGATCTGGAAAGTTTTCACTGGGCTGGAGTCACCGGCGCGCTTGGGTTTCCTGGTGCAAACGCCCTTGTTGGGCGACGGCCAGGCCACGTCGGAAGTGCGTGCGGGGGTGCCCACGGTGGTGCTGGACCGCGTGCAAGACGCCGGCAATGTGGGCAGCATCTTGCGCAGCGCTTCGGCCTTGGGCGTGTCTCAGGTGGTTGCCATGAAGGGGACGGCCGCCTTGTGGTCGCCCAAGGTGCTGCGGGCCGGCATGGGCGCCCACTTTGCCTTGCACCTGGTGGAACAGGCCTTGCCTGAGCACCTGGCGGGTTTGTTGGTGCCCATGGTGGCCACCAGCTCCCACGCGGACCATGAGCTGCCCCGCGCACCTTTGCCCGAGCCTTGCGCCTGGGTTCTGGGGCATGAAGGGCAGGGCGTGGGGGCGGAAGTCATGGCGCTGTGCGCCCACACGGTGTCGATTCCTCAGCCGGGCGGTGAGGAGTCCCTCAATGTGGCCGCTGCCGCTGCCGTTTGCTTTTACGAGTCATTGCGCCGTCGTTCAGTCGGCATTTGACCTTGAGCAAGGTCGGGTTATTTGGGTTTTGGACCCGTCCGGCGGCGGAGATTTAGAATCAAAGCGTGGTCTCTGAACGAGACCGGATTTTTTGGAGGAAGCATGGACCAATCATTGAAACCCCTGGACGTGGCCTACAGCGGTGCCTTCGGCGCCGAGCGCCAGCGCGTGCTGCGCAACACCTACGCCTTGCTGGCCTTGTCGATGATCCCGACGGTGCTGGGCGCCTGGTTGGGCGTGGCCATGAACTTCAGCCTGTTCGCGGCCAATCCCATGATCGGCTTTGTCGCCTTCATGGCGATTGCTTTCGGCTTCTTCTATGGCATTGAGAAGTTCAAGGATTCTGGCGTGGGCGTTTTGCTGCTGCTGGGCTTCACCTTCTTCATGGGCCTGATGCTGTCGCGCCTGATTGGCGCGGTGCTGGGCTTTTCCAATGGCGTGCAACTGATCTCGTTCGCTTTTGGCGGCACCGCTCTGGTGTTCGTGGGCATGGCCACCTTGGCCAGCACCATGAAGCGCGACATCTCCAGCATGGGCAAATGGCTGTTCATGGGTGTGATCGTGCTGTTGCTGGCCGGTGTGGCCAACATTTGGCTGCAATTGCCCGCGTTGATGCTGACGGTGGCGGCCATGTCGGTGGTGATCTTCTCCGCCTTCATGCTGTACGACCTCAAGCGCATCATTGATGGCGGCGAGACCAACTACGTCTCGGCCACCCTGGCGATCTACCTGGACGTGTACAACGTGTTCCAGTCGCTGCTGAGCATCCTCGGCTTTGTGGGCGGCGACCGCGACTGAGCCGTCGTTGATGCAACTTTGGATGCGTCGTCTGGCCCTCGCATTTGGCGTGGTGGTATTGAGCCTGGCGGGCCTGACCGCCTACCTGCTGGCCACCTTTGATCCCAACCGCTACAAAGGCTTGCTGGTCGATTGGGTGCAGACCAAGCAGCAGCGCACCCTGGTGATTGGGGCGCCCATGGTGTTGAAGGTCTTCCCCAAATTGCGGCTCAAGCTGGCCAAGGTCAGCCTGAGCGAACACCAGCGTGCCGAAGAGTTCCTGGCCGTGGACGAGCTGGAGTTGTCGGTCAATGTGATGCCCTTGCTCAAGCGGCAACTCGTGATTGATCAGGTCAGCGCAAAAGGCGTGCGGCTGAGCCTGTGGCGCGATGCCCAAGGCCGTGCCAACATTGATGATCTGCTGAAAAAGGACGAACAAGCGCAGCCGCCCGGAGCGCCGTCCGATCCCTTGCAGTTTGATGTGGCGGGCATCCAGCTGGAGCAGGTGCAAGCCAAGGTGCAGGATGTCAAGACCGGCCTGACCGGCGCTTTGACGGTGAACAGCCTGAGCAGTGGTCGCTTGTCCGATGGCGTGCCCTCGGACTTCAAGTTGGACGTCGCGTTCGATCTGAGCCAGCCGCAGGCCGCCAAAGGTGCTCTGAAGGGCACGTTCCGCCTCACGCCCAGGCTGGCCACCGGTTCGGCCGATGTTGATCAGATCAAGCTGTCCTTGCAAGGCGATGTGCCGGGCGTGCGGGCCTTGCAGGCCGGGTTGGAAGGCGCGGTGGCGTGGGATGGCGAGCATGCCTCGCTCCAGGCCCGTGCGCTGGTGGCCGAGGTGTCGGGGCAGGTCGGTGGCCAGCTGGGCAAGCCAGCCCTGGTGCTGGACAAGAGCCGGGTCAGCGTCGATGCCTTTGCCTACGATCCTGCTCAGCAGTTGATGGCCGTGAGCCAGCTGGCCGTGGCCTTGACAGGCCAGCAGGACGGGCACGCCTTGAGCTTCAAACTGGATTGGTCCGAGCTGGATGTCAAGGGCGATCAGCTCAAGGGCAGCCCGCTGCAGGGGCAGTTCAAGCTGGCCGGGCCAATGGCGGTGGAGGCGCAGTTCGCCAGCCAATCACCCACGGGCGGTTTCTCGGCGATCAAGGTGCCGGGCCTGAAGGTTGATTTCAAGGTGAGCATGGCCGGGCAAGGTGGTCAGCGGGATGTGGTGGGGCAGTTGTCCGCCAATGTGTCGGCGCAACCGGCACAGGCCGCCGGGGCCCTGGAGGCTTTGCACCTGCAGGCCCGCATCCAGGAGCCCTCGCTGCAGCCCTTGGTGATTCAAATGGATGGCCGGGCGGCCATGTCGCCGGGCGGTGCCGCGCAATGGGCCTTGAAGGGGCAGGTCAATGCCAATCCCTTCTTGTCGGATGGCACAGCGAAGCTGGGCACGGGCGTGCCGCAGGTGCAGGCCAGTGCCCGCTTCACCGCCTTGGATTTGAACCGTTTGATGCCAGTGCCGGCTGGCGGATCGGCGTCGGCTTCGGCCCCTGCCGCGCCCGCCGGTGGCGCACCTGATGCGCCCGTCGATTTGAGTGCCTTGAAAGCCATCGATGGCCAGTTCAAGTTCAGTGCGGGCACGCTGGTCTACCGCCAATACAAGTTGGCCGACGCCGAATTGAACGCGACCCTGGACAAGGGGCACCTGAACCTGTCCAGCTTGTCAGCGAAAGCCTGGGGCGGGCGCGTGGTCGCCAGTGGTTCGGCCGATGCCGCGCCGCAGCGCCTGGCCCTTCAAGCGCAGGCTGAGGGCATCAACATCCTGGCCATGCTCAAAGACGTGGCCCAGAAAGACGTGTTGGAAGGCACTGGCCAGGTCAAGCTCAATGTGCAAACCGCCGGCAGCAAGTTGTCTCAACTGGTGGCCGGGCTCAATGGCTCGGCGGCCCTGCAATTGCGCGATGGCGCGGTGCGTGGCATCAACCTGGCCAAGTCATTGCGTGAATTCAAAGCGCAGTTGTCTGGGCAAGGCGATGCCGTCCAGCGTGCATCGCAATCGGAGAAGACCGATTTCACCGAGCTGACGGGCACCTTCAAGATCACGAACGGCGTGGCCCGCAACGACGACCTGGTGGCCAAGAGCCCGTTCCTGCGCTTGGGCGGGCGGGGTGACATCAACCTGGTCGCGCGCCAGTTGGATTACACCGTCAGCGCGACCGTCACGGGCACGATCAAGGGGCAGGGTGGTGTGGGTGCCGATGCCTTGAGTGGCGTCACGGTGCCGGTCAAGCTGAAGGGGCCGTTTGACGCACCCGACTGGCAGATCGCGTGGTCGCAGGTCGCCGTGGGGACCTTGCAGAACACGGTGAAGTCCAGGCTGGAAGACGAGCTCAAGGCCAGGTTGGGTCTGGCCCCGGTCGCGTCAGGCGCGAGTGCGCCCGCCAAGCCCGCCGGGTCTCTTGAAAAGCAACTGAAGGATCAGCTCAAGGGGCTGTTTCGCTGATCAGTATTCGCTGCTGTTGCTGTAGCTGCCCGGCGCCAGGTTTTCGAACCGGGTGTTGGATTTCACGAAGGCCAGCTTGACGGTGCCCACGGGCCCGTTACGCTGCTTGCCGATGATGATCTCGGCCACGCCGGGCTCTTTCGATTCTTTGTTGTAGTACTCGTCGCGGTAGATGAACATGATGACGTCGGCATCTTGCTCAATGGCGCCGGATTCGCGCAAGTCGGACATCATGGGGCGCTTGTCGGGGCGGGTTTCAACGCTTCGGTTCAACTGCGACAGCGCGATCACCGGGCATTGCAGTTCCTTGGCCAAGGCCTTCAAGCCCCGCGAGATTTCGCCGATCACCGTGGCGCGGTTTTCTTCGTTGCCGCTGGAGCCGCTCATCAGTTGCAGGTAGTCAACGATGATCAGGCCGAGGGTGCCGCCGAACTGGCGTGCCAGGCGTCGCGCGCGTGAGCGCAGTTCGCTGGATGTCAGGGCGGCGGTCTCGTCGATGAACACATTGGCGGTCTTGAGTTTGTCGACCGTTTCGCTCAGGCGGCCCCATTCGTCATCGCTCAGGCGACCGGTGCGCAGGTTTTGCTGGTTGATGCGGCCAATGGAGCCGACCATCCGCAATGCCAATTGCGAGGCGCCCATTTCCATCGAGAACACGGCCACAGGCAAGCCTTCGTTCACCGCGACGTTCTCACCAATGTTCAAGGCAAACGCCGTTTTACCCATCGAGGGGCGCGCCGCCAGCACGATCAGGTCGCCCTTTTGCAACCCGGCCGTCATGCTGTCCATCTCGACATAGCCGGTGCGCACGCCGGTCACGTCTTCGGCGCCGTTGTCGGCCAATTCCTGCACGCGGTCGAGCAAGCTGACCACCAGCTTGTCCATCGAATGGAAGCCCTGCTTGTTGCGGTTGCCCTCTTCACCAATCTTCAGGATCTTGGATTCGGCTTCATCCAGGATGGCCGACACAGCCTTGCCTTGTGGACTGAAGGCCGCGCTGGCGATCTCGTCGCTGGCGGTGACCAGTTTGCGCAGCACGGCGCGCTCGCGAACGATCTCAGCGTAGCGGCGCATGTTGGCCGCGCTGGGCACGCTCTGCGCCAGGGCGTTGAGGTAGGCGATGCCGCCAATGTCTGTGGACTTGCCCAGGTTCTGCAGGTTCTCGTACACCGTGATCACGTCGGCCGGCTTGGACGCGTTGATCATCTGGTGGATGGCCTTGAAGATCAGTTGATGCTCATGGCGGTAAAAATCGTCTTCGGACAGCAGGTCGGCGGCCCGGTCCCAGGCGCTGTTGTCCAGCAGCAGGCCCCCCAACACGCTTTGTTCGGCCTCGATGGAGTGGGGCGGCACCCGCAGGCGAGAGACTTCGTCGGAGCTCAGCGAAGCCGAAGTGCCCGAGGCGGAAAAGGGAATGGGGAATACAGCAGACATGGGGGGAGATGATACGGGCGGTGCCGTCGTCTGCCTGTGGACAACTCTGGGGACAGCCGGGGGAAATGCTGGGGATTGGCGTGGATAAGTTCAAACCGCCTTCACGCCCCGGATTTCCGCCACGATTTCATAGGACCGCAGCCGGGCAGCGTGGTCAAACATCTGAGACGTGATCATCAGCTCGTCAGCGCCGGTGCGCTCGATGAAGTTGCGCATCGCTGCACGCACTGTGTCGGGCGAGCCGATCGCTGTGCATGACAGCACCTGGTCCAGCATCGCGCGGGCCGTGGGGTCGAGGCGGTCGGCGTAACCGGCCATCGGGGGCTGCAGGCGCGACGGGTGGCCGCTGCGCAGGTTGACGAAGGCCTGCTGCATGGAGGTGGTCAGGAGGGCGCCTTCTTCATCAGTGTCGGCCGCGAACACGTTGAAGCCCAGCATGACGTGCGGCTTGCTCAACTGCGCCGAGGGCTTGAAGTTGGCCCGGTACATGGCCACGGCCTGCAACATCTGGGCAGGCGCAAAGTGAGAGGCGAATGCGTAAGGCAGGCCCAACATTGCGGCCAGTTGCGCGCCGAACAGGCTGGAGCCCAATATCCACACTGGCACGGTCAGGCCCATGCCAGGCACGGCGAGCACCGTTTGCTTGGGCGCGGACGACAAATAGTCCATCAGTTCGACCACGTCTTGCGGGAACTCGTCGGCGTCGGAGCCCAGGTTGCGGCGCAAGGCGCGGGCGGTGGCTTGGTCTGATCCTGGCGCCCGGCCCAGGCCCAAGTCGATGCGGCCGGGGTACAACGAGGCCAGGGTGCCAAATTGCTCGGCGATGACCAGCGGCGAATGGTTGGGCAACATGATGCCGCCGGCGCCGACACGGATGGTTGAGGTGGCCCCGGCCACGTGCCCAATCAGGACAGCGGTGGCGGCGCTGGCAATGCCGGGCATGCCATGGTGCTCGGCCAGCCAGAAGCGTTGATAGCCCCAGCGCTCACCATGTTGGGCCAGGTCCACCGTGTTTCGAAAAGACTGGGCGGCGTCGCTGCCTTCGACGATGGGGGACAGATCAAGGATGGAAAAAGGAATCATGGTGAAGAGTCTGCTGCTTGAGTCGCGGGGCGCTTGGGCTGTGCCGCAGAGACCCCAAGCTTGGCAATGAGATGAATCGGCCCATCACCCGCCTGCCAGACGGGATGCTTGGCCATCACCGCATGGAACAAGGGCGATTCGACCCACTGATTCAGCCAAATCCGCAATGCGGGAAATGGCGCACCGGCAAACCAGTCGGCGTCCACTTGGGCGAACTGGCGGATGAAGGGCACGATGGCCATGTCGGCCAGGGACAGCTTGTCGCCCAGCAAGCAGGGCGCTTGAATCAACCGTTGGTTCAGGTCATGGATGCACAGCTCAATGGCCTGATTTCGGTAGTTGGCGCGCGTGTGCCCAGGATGCCGCTCGGGGTATTTGTAGCAGTCCAGCAGCACCTTGAAGGGGCCGTCGTTGCGCGCGATCAAATCGTGTGTCGCTTGGTGGTCATCACTCCGGGGCAAGCAACCTTGTGGGTCGGCTTGCTGCAAGGCCCAGTTCATGATGTCCAGGCTTTCATCAATGATCTGACCACCTGGCAGTTGTAGCACCGGCACCGTGCCTTTGGGCGAGATCGCAAGCATGGCCTCGGGCTTGTGGCGCAGCGCCACTTCGCGCAGCTCCAGCGGGACCTGGGCGCATTTCAGGGCAAGGCGGGCGCGGATGGCGTAAGGGCAGCGGCGAAACGAATACAGGATGGGCTGCTGTGGCATCTGTCGGTCTATTGATCGGCTTGCATGGCCTTGGTGGACTCCAGCCCGGCATTGGTCGCCTCCAACAATTCCTTGATGTCGATGGGCTTGGTGATGTACCTGAAGAACCCCGAAGCCAGGCCTTGGTGGATGGCGCGGGGCATGGCGTTGGCGGTCAGGGCGATGACCGGGATGTGCTCGGTCTTGGGGTCTTTGCGCAAGATGGCTTGTGCCGAGGCCCCATCCAGCCCGGGCAGGTTGTTGTCCATCAGGATCAGGTCGGGCAGGTGGGCGCGGGCCAGTTCCACACCCATTCGGCCATCGTGGGCCGACAGCAGCCGGATGTCGGGGCGGGTGCTCAGAATCTGCTCCACCAGCTTCAGGCTTTCCGGGTTGTCTTCCACGTACAGCACGGTGTAAGTTCTGCGCTGGTCGGGCTCAATGCACTTGGGCGCCATGGCCGTGAGCACATCGGCATGGCTGATGGCGGCCATGGACTCGGTGGCATTGAGCACAATCCAGAAAATGCTGCCCATGCCCACCGTGCTGGTGACCCCGATGGTGCCGCCCATCGACTCGACCAGGTGCTTGGTTACCACCAGGCCGATGCCGGTGCCTTCCTGCGCGCCAGCTTCTTGCCCAAGGCGGTTGAAGGGCTGAAAGAGCATCTTCAACTGCTCTTCGCTCAAGCCCATGCCGGTGTCTTGCACGGAGATGCGGATGCGGTCCTGGCCGTTGGCGTTGCAGTCCAGCACCACGGCCCCCATGTCACGGTTGTACTTGATGGCGTTGGACAGCAGGTTCAGCAGCACCTGCTTCAGGCGCGTGCGGTCGGCCGTCACGCTCAGTTCACAGTTTGTGGGAAAGAGCGTGCGAATGCCGCGCTGATCACCCAAGGGCTCGACCATGGTTCTGCAGTCTTGCAGGATTTCCTGCAATGACACGGGCTCCAGGGACATCGAAAAATGGCCGGACTCGATCTGCGCCAGGTTGAGGATCTCGTTGATGAGCTCAAGCAGGTGCCGCCCAGCCCGCAGGATGTGCTCGGTGAAAGCCTTCTTTTGCTCAGCCGTGGGCGACATCACGTCTGAAGTCAGCAACTGCCCAAAGCCGATGATGGCGTTCAGCGGCGTGCGCAACTCGTGGCTCATGCTGGACAGGAACTCGGACTTGGCCTGGTTGGCACTTTCGGCCGCTTGCGTGGCCAGGGCCAACTCGTGGTTCGAGGTCTCAAGTTGCCTGGTGCGCTCTTGTACACGTTGCTCCAGCTCCTGGTTCAAGCGCATGATTTCGTGCTGGGCGGTTCGCCGTTCATCGACCTCGCGCACTTTCTCGCGGTTGGAGGTTTCCAGCGCCAGCGTGCGACGTTCAATCTCGATCAGCATGTCGTTGAAAGAGTCGACCAATTCACCCAACTCGTCATCGTTGGTCTTCTTTACGCGGCGTGAGTAGTCGCGCTGGGCCACCACCTCACGCGCGGTCTTGCCCATCTCCAGGATGGGGCGCATCACGATTTTCTGCAGCCAGATGGACACCAAAAATGCCACCATCATGGACAAGGCCGAGACCCCCAGCGCGATGCCGGCGTAGTTCACGACTCGGTCGAAGAGTTCGTAGTCGGCCTTCAAGTAGACCGTGCCCAGCACTTGCTCATTCTCGACAATGCGCTTGAAAATCACCAGATCGGATCTGCTGATCTCGACCCGGTCGCTTTGTGCCAGCGTGGGCAGCGGGTTTTTCTCGTCAGCGGCAACGTAGGTGGCGAAAAGCTGGCCCTCGGGGCCATAGAGGGCGGCGGCTCGAACCTTGGGTTGAAAGCGCAGGAAGCCCAGGTTTTCTGTGGCCACGCGGTTGTCATCAAACGTCAAGGCCGGCGCGGTGGTTCGGCCCAGCAGTTCTGCTTGCGCGGTCATGTCATCGATCCAGCTGCGGTGGTAGGCGCGAAGGTCGTAGGTGATCATGGCGCCCAGGGCCACGATCAACGCTGCCAGCGTGGTGAGCAGCATCATCGCCAGAAGCTTGCGCTGCAAGGAGCCTTGGAAGACTTTGATCATGGTGGTTGGTTTGCCGTCTTTTGTGCCGCCATCTGGTCCTTTTTCGGGTGCATTGCTGATGCTTTTGGGGTGGACGTTGAGGCCTTCGGCCAGCGCCAATTTACGCGGAAAGTCCCTACTCGGCCAGCCAATGGCGAGATTCACCCTGGTTCGTTAAGGAAAGTCACAACGGACTGGCCCCCTGCACGTGCGCGCCGATGCTGTACGCACCATGAAAAAAGGACACCGATGAGGTGTCCTTTCAAGGAGCCAAGTGAAGTGCTGCGGTTTAAACGCGCTTCTTGTACTCGTGCGTGCGGGTGTCGATTTCGATCTTGTCGCCCGAATCCACGAACAGGGGCACGGGGATTTCGAAGCCGGTGCCGACCACGCGAGCAGGCTTCATGACCTTGCCTGAGGTGTCGCCCTTGACGGCGGGTTCGGTTTCGATTTCGCGCACGATGGTGGTGGGCAGCTCGACCGAGATGGCTTTGCCGTCATAGAACACGACTTCAGCCTCCATGCCGTCTTGCAGGTAGTTGATCGCGTCGCCCATGTTCTCGGTTTCAATCTCGAACTGGTTGTACTCGGCGTCCATGAAGGCGTACATGGGGTCGGCAAAGTAGGAGTAGGTGCATTCCTTCTTGTCGAGGATGACCTGGTCCATTTTGTCGTCGGCCTTGAACACGGTTTCTTGACCGAAGCCGTTCAGCAGGCTCTTCATCTTGATGCGAACCGTGGCGGCGCCGCGGCCACCGCGGCTGTATTCGGTCCTGAGGACGACCATCGGGTCCTTGCCCTGCATGATCACGTTGCCAGCGCGGATTTCTTGTGCGGTTTTCATGGTGGATTCCCGAGGGGGTCGTGTTTGAGCAAAGCCTCGGATTTTAACGCCTATCCAAGGCAAAACTGCACAGTTGCGTCACGAGATCAGGAATTTCAGCCAATCTTTGCCGGGAAGTGCGGCTGTTGGATGCCCATCTGGGGTCGTTCAGGAGGCGGCCCAAAGGCTCAAAATCCCGTTCTGCATGAGGTTTCAAGTCGTTCCAGCTTAGCCACAAAGAGCGCACGTCGCTGGCCAGATCATCTGGCCAGCCGATCATCCAGCGGTCCATGAAGGCCTGCAGCTTGCCAGCGTGAACGCCGTCGTCCTGCGGGTAGATGTGCCAGAGGTGGGGCTGGCCGGCCCACAGGGCGCGCACGGCAGAGTCTTCGCCGCGCACAAAATTGAGGTCGCAGGCCCACAGCAGGTGGTCAAACTCGCGCTGGCTGAGTGGCGGCAGTTCGTGCAGGGTCACGGTGCTGGACGGCAGTTTTGCAGCCTGCCATTGCCGGGCCAAGGCCGTGGCAAAGCCTGGGGTCAACAGCACTTGGGTGGGATGGCCATTGGCCACCAAGGCATCCAGCAAGGCGCCGACAGGGGCGGGCTCATAGCAAAACAGGGACAGCCACCGCGCGTCTGGCGATGGTGCGTTGATGCCAAGCGCCGACGACAACCACCGATCCCGATGCCAGCGATGGTCGGCCCCCCAGGCCTGGCGCGCGGGCATCAATTCGGTTTCGCGCAGCAGCCCGCCCGTGGCCTGGGTGAAGCCTGGGTAGAAAAACCATTTGGACAAGCCAGCGCCCGGGCCACTCATCACCGGCGATCGCAGGCCATGGCAACGCTCCACCCAATTCTCGGCGCTCAGGTATTCCAGGTTGATCCACACCGGTGGGGCAGGGCGCTGCATGCGGGCCACGAAAGCGTCTGGCGGGTTGCAGCCAAAGGCCTCGATGACGATGTCGCCGGGCGCCAAGACCTCAGCATCCCAGTGAAGCACCTGGATGTTGGGTGACCGGAGCGGCTCAGGCGCCATCCAGCCCAAGGCGCTGGCATCGTCCACCCACAAGCGCACCGCGTGGCCGCGTTCGGCCAGGTCAGCACTCAGGCGCCAGCACACGCCGATGTCACCGAAGTTGTCGATGACGCGGCAAAACACATCCCACAACATGGCGCGCTCAGGCGGGTTTCAGCACGCGCAGCAGCCAGCGGTTGAGGTCGGCGATCTCAGGGGCGCAGACCGAATGCGGCATGGGGTACTCATGCCACTCGATCTGGTAGCCCAGCGACTTCAGCGCGTCGCGGGACGCCGTGGCGCGGACGAAGGGCACGACCGGGTCATGCGTGCCATGGGCCATGAAGATGGGCACATCATGGTTGCCGGTGTGGCGCTCGGTGGCGGTCTGGGCGGCCAGGGGCAGGTAGCCCGACAGTCCGACGATGCCCGCCAGGCGCTCTTCATGGCGCAAGCCCGTTTGCAGCGCCATTGCGCAGCCCTGTGAAAAACCCATCACCACGATGCGCGAAGCGGGCACGCCCCGAGACTTCTCACGGGCAATCAAGGCCTCGACCGTGGCCTGTGATTCGCGCAGGCCTTGCTCGTCTTCACGGCGCGTCAGGTCGGCGCCCATGATGTCGTACCAGGCCCGCATCACGTGGCCACCATTGATGGTGACCGGGCGAGTGGGGGCGTGCGGGAAGACAAAGCGCACAGGCCCCACCGCGTCCAGCTTCAGCTCTTCGGCCACGGGCACGAAGTCATTGCCATCCGCGCCCAGGCCGTGCAGCACGATGATGCTGGCCGTGGGCTGGTCGCCCGTTTCAATTTCAATCAATTCAAGCGACATGATGGGCGGTTCCCGAGGGTGATGAACCCGCCCATTTTAATGATGTGCTCAGTGCCTGTCAGGGATCCAGTTGCCATGAAAGCCGGCCGGCACGCGCACAGGCAGGTGCACGATGGCCTGCGGCGGCCCACTCAGGTCCTGCGCGTTGACGATGACCAGGTCACTGCGCTGGGTGTTGGCGTCGTGAACATAGGACATCAGCCAGCCGTCGTCTTCGGCCGTGCCACCTTGGCGCGGCACGAACACCGCCTCGCCGGTGGACCGTCCGGCGCCATGGTCGTGGGTCAGCGTGCTGCCCGTGTGCAGGTCGTGGCGAAACAGTCCGCGCGCGTGCTCGGCATTGCTGAAGCCCACGGTGTAGGCGTAGCGGTATGGGCGCGTGCTCAAGGTCTCGTTGCAGCGTGGAAACTCCTGGTTCTGATCCGACACCACGGTGCGCTTCACGGTGCCCCGGGCCGGGTCAATGTGCCAACGCTCAAAGGTGATGCGTGTGCCGTCGGCTTCGGGACCGATGCGCGAACGGTCGAACATGCGGGCATGCGCCACCACGTCCAGCATCACGCCGCCATCGTCCAGATCGCAGGCATTGCAGGTGTGAAAGACATAGCAGGGATCGACCGGGATCCAGCGAACATCCTTGGCGTTGCCATCTCTGGGCATCAGGCCCACACGCGCCTGATGCCGCTCATTCCAGCTATAGGGCAAGCCTGCGCCCTGCAGCACTTGCTTGACCGAGAAGGTCACCGGCAGGTCCAGGATGATGACCTGGCTGCGCGTGATGGCGCAGTCGTGGATCATGGGGCCGTGCTTGACCGGCACTTCGACCACCTTGGTGACCTGGCATTGGGCATCGACCACGATGTAGCTGATGCGATTGGGCTTCAAGGCGTCGTAGCAGATGGCATGGGCTTCGCCGGTGAGTGGATCCATCCGAGGGTGCGCCGTGAACGCACGCAAGGCCGTGCTGTCGAACAGGCCATGCTTGACTGCGTCCAACTCGCCATTGAGTTCAACGGGCAGGGCGCCCGCCTCGACCGCCGCCCAGATGCGGCCGCCGTGCCCGAAGACATTGGTGTTGACCGCGTCCACCACACCACGCCGAGGGCCGGGCACTTTGGGCCGGTTCTGGTTGCGCCGCACCGAGTCGCTCCCGATCCAGCGGTTGCGGTACCAGGCCGCCTGGCCGTTCTCCAGGCGCAAGCCATGCACCATGCCGTCACCGGTGAACCAGTGGTAGGCCCCGGGGTTGGACACGTGCATGGGGTTGGGGCCAATGCGTGCGTACAAGCCATTCAGCTCTCGGGGCAGGTCGCCCGTGACCGTCAGTTTGGTTTCCGTGCGCTCTTCCGACACGGGCGCGTAGATGCCTTCCAGGTATCGGTTTGAATCCGAGTACTGCACGCGATTTTTCATGCGCTGGCTCAACCAGGTGAGCGCGCGTTCTTTCAATGAGGGTGAAGACATGGCTTTGCGTCCTTTGCCGAATGACTTGATGTGTACAGTGTCAACACTGTTGAATCTAATGTGTACAATGTCAACATAAATTCGGTAAAACCCATGTGATGGCTGAGTCTTTGCCCCATACCCCCAGTTCGTACCACCACGGCAATTTGCGCTCAACCTTGGTCGAGCAGGGTTTGGTGTTGCTTGAGGGCAGCCAGCAGGGCGAGTTAAGCCTGCGCGAACTCGCCCGCCATGTCGGCGTGTCGGCCAACGCGGCTTACCGGCACTTCGCCAACAAAGAGGCGCTGTTGGCCGCGCTGGCCGCCGAAGGTTTTCGCCGCCTCAATGCGGCGCAGATTCAGGCCGCGATGGCATCGCCCGATCTGAAAAAAGGCTTCCGCCAGTCCGGGCGTGCCTATGTTCAGTTCGCCCAGGACAACCCCGCCTTGTTCCGCCTGATGTTCAGCCGGCTGACGTCTGGTAACACCACCGAGGAGTTGTCAGAAGCCAGCCAGGCGTCGTTCCAGACCTTGCAGACCGCGGTGTCTGCCGTGACCGGCGTGCCCATTGATGACCAGCAGACCACCGTGATCGCCATGTTGGCCTGGAGCCTGGTGCATGGCCTCAGCCACCTGGTGCTGGATGGCCAACTGGACCACCATGGTGACAAGGCCGATGACTTGATCGACCAGGTCATCGCCATGGTGCAGACCCCCGGCCCGTCAAGGTGAGGCGTGTCCTCGGCAAGGCGCCAAGTTGTCCGCGACAATGCCGCCCATGACTGTGCCCGTCGACACCGATCCAGCCTCTTTGCCCGAACCTCAAGCCGAGCCCACGCCTGAACAGGCGTCGCTCGACCGCGCCCAGGTGTGGAGCCGCCTGCTGCTGGAAGTGGCGGGCCTGCCAGGCCTGCCGGGCGTGTACCGCTACTTTGATGCCAAAGGCGACGTGCTCTACGTGGGCAAGGCCCGCGACCTGAAAAAGCGGGTCTCCAACTATTTCCAGAAAACCCATGGCGGCACGCGCATCGGGCAGATGATCTCGCGCATCGTGCGCATGGAAACCACGGTGGTCCGCAGCGAGGCCGAAGCCCTGCTGCTGGAAAACAACCTGATCAAAACGCTCAATCCGCGCTTCAACATCCTGTTCCGCGATGACAAGAGCTACCCCTATCTGAAGATCGCGTCCCACGCCTTTCCGCGCCTGGCCTATTACCGTGGCGCGGTCGATCGCAAGCACCGTTACTTTGGCCCTTATCCCAACGCCTGGGCCGTTAAAGAATCCATCCAGTTGCTGCAAAAAGTCTTCTTGTTGCGCACCTGTGAAGATTCCTTTTTCAAGCACCGCACGCGCCCTTGCTTGCTCTACCAGATCAAGCGCTGCAGCGGCCCTTGCGTTGATCTCATCAGTGGTGATGACTACCAGCGCAGCGTCCTGCAGGCTGAGCAATTCCTGCTCGGCGAGCAGGAAACGGTCATGCAAAGTCTGCAAGCGCAGATGATGGATTACGCCGAGCGCATGGAGTACGAGCACGCCGCCGAGATCCGCAACCAGATCAGCGCTTTGTCCAAAGTGCTGCACCAGCAGTCGGTCGACACGGCGGTCGACAAGGACGTGGACGTGCTGGCCGTGAAAGTGCAGGGCGGCCGCGCCTGCGTGAACCTGGCCATGGTGCGGGGCGGGCGCCACCTGGGCGATCGCGCGCATTTCCCGGTGCATGTGCAAGACCATGTGCTGGCCGAAGAAGAGCAGGAGTCCACCTGCGTTGACCTGGCCCAGGCCACCGAGGTGCGGGTGCTCGAAGCCTTCCTGGCCCAGCACTACCTGGGGGGCGTGGTGCCTTCATTGTTGGTGCTCAGCCACCCGGTGGACCCGGCCTTGATCGCCGCCCTCAGCGAGCACTGCGAACACAAGATCCAGACGCTGATCCAGCCCCGTGAAGATCGCCGCGCCTGGCTCGACATGGCCATCACCGGCGCCGACCTGGCACTGGCCCGCCTGCTCAGCGAAGAAGGCTCGCAGCAAGCCCGCACCCGCGCGCTCGTTGAGGCGCTTGACCTGGCCCTGGACCCTGGCGACAGCAGCGGCGAGGGCAGCGACCCCCTGGCCAAACTGCGCATTGAATGCTTCGACATCAGCCACACGGCCGGCGAAGCCACGCAGGCCTCGTGCGTGGTCTACGAGCAGCACCGCATGCAGTCCTCGCAATACCGGCGCTACAACATCAAGGACATCACCGGCGGCGATGACTACGCCGCGATGAAGCAGGTGCTGGAGCGCCGCTACGGTTCGGCCAAACCAGAGCACATCCCCCATGTCGTGCTGATCGATGGCGGCAAGGGGCAGGTGTCCATCGCCCGCCAGGTGTTCGAAACCTTGGGCCTGGACCTGTCCATCATCGTGGGCGTTGAAAAAGGCGAGGGCCGCAAGGTGGGCCTGGAGGAACTGGTCTTTGCCGACGGCCGCCCCAAGCTGCAACTGGCGCCCACCTCGGCGGCCCTGATGCTGGTGGCGCAGATCCGCGACGAGGCGCACCGCTTTGCCATCACCGGAATGCGCGCCAAACGTGCCAGTGTGCGCACCGGAGGCAGCCGCCTGGAGGACATCCCCGGTGTGGGCCCCAAGCGCCGTGCCAAACTATTGCAACGCTTTGGTGGCGTTCGTGGCGTCGGCTCGGCCAGCATGGAAGAGCTGGCCACCGTCGACGGCATATCCCGAGAACTGGCCGAGGAGATCTACCGTGCCTTGCACTGACAGCGTGAAAAGATTGATGTTCATGGGCTGCCTGATGGCCGTCATGGGGAGCACCGCCTGGCTGGCCGGTTGCGCGTCCAAAAAACAGGAAGCCGCCTCATCGACTGGCGCCACGTCAACACCCTCCAAGCCGGCCGCCGATCCGGGCGCGGTCACGGGCACCGTCAAGCCGGGCGGCCGGGTCGTGTTGTCGGCGCCCAGCCAATCCCGCAACTGGAAAGAAGTCCGGCTGCAGGCCGCCCGCCGCCTGGTGGCCGCCAATCCGGACATCACCTACATGGGCAAACCACCGGACCTGCTCAGGGCCATCCCGGTGCTGACCTTTGAGCTCAACGCCGACGGCACCATTCGCCGCGTCGAAGTCATGCGTTACCCCAGTCAGGACCGCGAAACCGTCAACATCGCCGTGGAATCCATGCGCCGGGCGGCGCCTTTCGGCAACGTGTCGCACCTGCCCAAACCCTGGCGTTTCAATGAGACGTTCCTGTTCAACAACCAACACAAGTTCAAACCCATGACCTTGGATCAACTTTGATCGCCGTCTTCACGGCACAATCGCGACATGTTTTTAACTCTGCCCACCTTGCTCACCTGGGCGCGGATCCTTGCGATTCCGCTGATCGTGGGATGCTTTTACCTGCCATTGCCCATGACGCAGATCAATCTGCTGTCGTGCGTGCTGTTCATCGTCGTTGCTTTAACGGACTGGGCAGACGGCTGGCTGGCCAGGCGCCTCAACCAGACCTCGGCCTTTGGTGCTTTCCTTGATCCGGTGGCCGATAAGTTCCTGGTGTGCGCCTCGTTGTTGATCCTGCTTGAAATGGGGCGGGTCAACGCCTTGGTGGCGCTCATCATCATTGGCCGAGAGATCGCCATTTCGGCCTTGCGCGAATGGATGGCCCAGATTGGCGCCTCCCGCAGCGTGGCTGTCCACATGTTGGGCAAATTCAAGACCGCAGCGCAAATGGCGGCCATTGTTTTGCTGCTTTTTGATGGCGAAATTTTCGGCGTGCTGCACACCCGCGTGTGGGGCACTTGGCTGATCTATGTCGCCTGCGGTCTCACCATCTGGTCGATGGTGTATTACCTGCGAAAATCCCTGCCCGCCATCCGGGCCAAGGCCGGCTGACAAGCCGTAATCTGGTCTGCATGTCAAGCGTGCATACACGCCCTCCTGGGCGACAGTGCGGGCCGGGATTGGGCATAGAATGATTTTTCTAAATTTATCCGCAGCAGGTATTTCGGTGCTGCACAGATCGCCCCAGCGCTGTTTGTACGTTCGTTTTGTGGAACTCGTTTTGTGACGCCTTCAAGAAGGGATTTTTTGTGAACAAGTCCGAGTTGATTGAACACATTGCCCAGCAAGCTGACATTTCCAAAGCTGCTGCTGGTCGTGCGCTGGAGGCCTTGATTGGCGGTGTGCGCACCACGCTGAAAAAGGGCGGAACGGTCTCGCTGGTCGGCTTTGGTACATTTGCGGTCTCCACACGTGCGGCGCGCACCGGCCGCAATCCACGCACCGGCGATGCCATCAAAATCAAGAAGGCCAAAGTGCCCAAGTTCCGTCCGGGCAAAGCCCTCAAAGACGCGGTGAACTAAAATAACGTTTTCTGAATCTATTGGGTGCTTAGCTCAGTTGGCAGAGCGGCGCCTTTACACGGCGTAGGTCGGCGGTTCGACCCCGTCAGCACCCACCACCGATAGCGATGCAAAGGCGGACCACGGTTCGCCTTTGTCTCGTTTGAAATCCGGTTTCCCTGAACCCTGTGACCCGGCTTCGGCCGTAGCCCCCTCATGTTTGATTTCGTTCGCAAGCACACCCGCATCATGCAAGGCCTTCTGGTGTTGCTGATCGTGCCTTCCTTTGTCCTCGTCGGCGTGCAGAGCTATTCAAAGTTCATGGACGAGGATGGCATCGTGGCCAAGGTGGCCGGCAAGGACATCACGCAGTCCGATTGGGACCAAGCCCATCGCCGCATGGTTGAACGGGTCCGTTCCCAGCAACCCGATGCCGATCCCAGCACCTTTGACAAGCCTGAGTTCAAGAAGCAAGTGCTCGAATCCCTGGTGCGCGAATACGTGCTGAGCGTGGCAGCCCGCGACCTGCACCTGACGGCCGCTGATTCGCGCCTGGTGCGCATGTTCGCCACCGACCAGCAATACGCCTTCTTGCGCAACCCCGATGGCTCGCTGAACAAGGATCTGCTTCAGGCCCAAGGCATGACCGCGGCCCAGTTTGCCGAGCGCCTGCGCCTGGACATGTCGGTGAACCAGGTTCTGGGCGGTGTGGCCGGCACAGGCCTGACCTCGACCGTCTCCAACCGCGAGGCGGTGGATGCCTTGTTCCAGGTGCGCGAAGTGCAATGGATGAAGTTCGAGCCCAAGAGTTACGCGGCCCAGCTCAGCCCCACCGCCGACCAGCTCAAGGCGTTTTACAACAGCCCGGCCAACACCAAGGACTTCATGGTTCCCGAGAAGGCCGACGTGCAATACGTGGTGCTTGATCTGGACACCCTCAAGAAAGGCGTCTCGGTGCCTGAAGAAGAGTTGCGCCGCTCGTACCAGGAAAACATCACCCGATTCACCCAGCCTGAAGAGCGCCGCGCCAGCCACATCCTGATCAAGGCTGAAAAGAGCGCTCCGGCAGCGCAAAAGCAGGTCGCCCAGGCCAAGGCTGAGCAACTGCTGGCCCAGCTCAAGAAAGACCCCGCGCAGTTTGCCGAGCTGGCCAAGAAGAACTCCGATGATCCCGGCTCTGCCGTCAACGGTGGCGACCTGGATTTCTTTGGCCGTGGCGCCATGGCCAAGCCCTTTGAAGACGCCGCTTTCCGCCTCAAGCAAGGTGAAATCAGCGGCGTGGTCGAGACCGACTATGGGTACCACATCATCACGGTGACTGGTCTGCGTGGTGGTCAACCCCAACCTTTTGAGGCCGTGCGTGCCCAGATCGAAGACGATGCTCGCAAGCAACTGGCTCTGCGTCAGTACGCGGAAGCCGCTGAAAGCTTCACCAACAAGGTCTACGAACAACCTGACAGTCTCAAGCCCGTGGCCAACGACCTGAAGCTGGCCGTTCAAACGGCGTCGGATGTCTTGCGCAGTCCGGGCACCAAGGACCAGGGCCTGTTGGGCAATCCACGCTTGCTGGAAGCCCTTTTTGACTCAAGCAACCGAGCCAAGAACCGCAACACCGAAGCCATTGAAGTGGGCCCCAACAAGCTGGTCTCGGCCCGCATCGTGAAGTACACGCCAGCCGCCAAGCCGGCGTTTGAGCAAGTGCAAGCCCAGGTGCGTGAGCGTTGGATTGCGGCCGAGTCCTTCAAGGCAGCCCGCCAGGATGCTGACCAGAAGCTGGCCTTGTGGAAGCAATCGCCTGACAAGGCCCAACTGCCGGCGCCGGTGCAGATGTCTCGTCGCTTGGTGTTCTCTCAACCGCCTGCCGTGCTTGACGCCGCATTGCGCGTGCCCGACAAGCAACTGCCTGCCTGGATGGTGGTGGACATTGGCAACGAAGGTTCTGCTTTGTTGAAGATCAACAAAGTGCTGCCATTGCAGATCACGCCTCAGGAAGTGCAAGAGACCGAAGGCCAGTTTGCCGGTTACTGGGGCAAGGCCGAGGCCGACGCCTATTTCAACTCGCTCAAGCAGAAGTACAAGGTTGAGTACACGAACGGCGGCAAGAAGTTGATGGAAGAAAGCGCTAAAGCGGATGAAGCGCAAAAAACTGCATTGGCTCCTTGATCTGCGTTTTTTGACGCTATAATCTTGTTCTTTCCAGTGGTGGCTGTAGCTCAGTTGGTAGAGTCCAGGATTGTGATTCCTGTTGTCGTGGGTTCGAGCCCCATCAGCCACCCCACTCGAAATATCAATCAAATCAAGCGCTTAGGCGCTTTTTTTGTGTCCGATGGATTCACACCGACTCAGTGAATTACCGCGTTTATCACCGCGAACGGTAATATCCGGTCAGAGTGACTTGCGGCGCACCACCTTGTTGCGGTCGTAAATCCGGGCTGTTGTCGCTGGGTTCTTGGGCCCGCGTGGGGAACACATGTTGGTGTCAAGCAAGCACTGGCGCATCACCAAGACTCGCGCGAATCCTGGTGCTGGCTGCTTCGCTTGGCCATGAAATCATCCGTGGCCTGAGGGCCTTGCAGGAAAAATCTGTACCAGGCGGAGCCTTCGGGGGCAATGATTCGTTCAAGCCCACATGCATCATGCTTTGACTGCGTCTGAAAAAATTTCAACCCTACCCTTCATCGCATCTCCATTATTTACGATTGCTCATGCCGATCTTTCATCGTCCCAAGCCCAAGGCTGTGTTGTCCAGCAAATTCATTCAACCGTTTGATGTTGATGCAGAACATCAAAAAGCCTTGAACGACTACAAGGAAAACAACTTGGGCGAAGTTGAAAAGCGTTGTCAAAACATCTTGCGTCGGCAGCCCGGGCATATCAACACCATTAACCTGATGGGTGTGCTGCTTGGGCGCAGCAATCGACTGGCCGAAAGCATCAAATGCTTTCAGAAGCTCACCACTTTGCAGCCAAGGGTGCCTGATTTTCACAGCAACCTTGGCATGGCTTTGATGGAGACCAAAAAATTCGATGCCGCCTTGGCTTCATTTGACAGGGCATTGGCGCTCAAGCCTGATTTTCTCGATGCATTGCACAATAAAGCACAGTGCTTGAACACGTTAAAGCGCACGCCTGAGGCGGCCGCGCTTTACAAACAGTTGCACGCAATTCAGCCGACCATGGACGGGATACATGGTTATCGTTTGCATGCCCAAGCTGCTCAGTGCGACTGGCAAGATTACGATGCGTTGGTCGCAGGATTTCGTGCTGAAGTTCTGGCGGGGAGTAAATCGGGGCAGCCGCTGGCCTTTGTCGATCATGTCGACAATCGCGCCGAGCAGTTGTTGATCGCGCAATCGTATGAGCGCACCCGTTACAACACGCATGTAAGTCCAATGTGGAAGGGCGAACAATACGGTCACAGCAAGTTGCGAATCGCCTATGTTTCAGCAGATTTTCGATTGCATCCAACCGCCTACCTGATGGCCGAGTTCTTCGAGCGCCATGACAAGGGTCGCTTTGAACTGCATGGCTTTAACACAGGACCGAAGAACCAGGACGCCATGCGTGCGCGCATTGAGGTCTGCTGCCATCGCTTCGACGACGTGATGCATCTTTCAGACGAACGTATTGCGCAGATGCTGCGTGAGCGCGAGATAGACATCGTGGTCGACCTGAAAGGCTATACACAAGACGCTAGGCCGCAAGTGTTCTTGTATCGGCCTGCACCAGTGCAGGTGAGCTATCTCGGCTACCCCGGCACGCTCGGTAGCCAATCAATGGACTACCTGATCGGGGATGACATCGTGACGCCACCTGGTCATGCAGGCGACTACACGGAACAGCTCGTGAGAATGCCTCACACGTATCAGGTTAATGATTCCAAGCGCCCCTTGCCCACTGAGGCGCCAAGTAGAGCCGAACTGGGTTTGCCTCAGGTTGGTTTTGTTTTTTGCGGCTTCAACCAGTCTTTCAAAATCAATCCGAACACTTTTAATAGTTGGATGGTGATACTTAAACGGGTTGAGAGCAGTGTGCTGTGGCTACTGGCAGACAATTTGGATGTTGTGCATAACCTCAAGCATGCCGCTGCCGGGCATGACGTTGATCCTGAGCGCCTCATTTTTGCGCCACGCATTGGTTTGGCCGAGCATTTGGCGCGCCAACAGCGGGCAGATTTGTTCTTGGACACCTTGCCTTACAACGCTCACACAACAACGAGCGATGCCTTGTGGATGGGCTTGCCAGTTTTGACATGCATGGGGGAGAGCTTCGCTAGTCGCGTTGCCGCCAGCCTGCTCCGTGCTGCAGGACTCACACAAACCATCGCATCGAGTGAAGTCGCCTATCAAGATTTGGCGGTTGAGCTTGCGAGTACGCCAGCCAAGCTCGCGGCAATTCGCAAGCAATTGATCGATGGTCGTATGCAAGCTCCGCTATTTGACTGCGCAAAGTTTTGTGTTGATCTCGAAAGGGCTTACACCGAAATGTCCCGCCGCACGCAATGCGGTGAAAAGCCTAGCCCGATCGACGTAGCGACCTTGAAGTAAGTTGGCGCTTTGCTTCGACGCAGCCAGTGATGGCAGTGGGTATTTCAGCCTCCTGCTAGGGGAACAAGTAGGGAAACAGGCGGGGTTTGCATTTCCAGGCACCAAGCACCGCGGACGGTAATATCCGGTCAGAGTGACTTGCGGCGCACCAACTTGTTGCGGTCGTCAATCCGGGCTGTTGTCGCTGGGTTCTTGTGCCCGCGGGGGGAACACATGTTGGTGTCAAGCAAGCACTGGCGCATCACCAAGACTCGCGCGCCTCCTGGTGCTGGCTGCTTCGCTCGGCCATGAAATCATCCGTGGCCTGAGGGCCCCGCCGCGTCAGAATAGTTGTCGTGCCGATAGAACTCAACAATGAGCGGGCGGCGATGAAGGATTTCAGTGGCTCGATACGGACAAGCATTCAAAGACAGAGCGGTGGCCAGGTTGTTGCCGCCAGAGAGCGCAGCGTT
>NZ_JACMNS010000111.1 GCF_014378415.1 Aquabacterium sp. | reverse complement strand
TGGTTTCACATCCCCGAGGAGACGCACGTGTTCAACGCCCTGGTGCTCGACAAGAACCCTGACTTCAACGCTGCGGTGAAAGCCGTCGATGACGACTTTCTGCCCACGGTGGCCGAAGGCCTCGGGGTGACCGTGGCCATCGACTACTCGACGCTGAACTACAAGGACGCGCTGGCCATCACCAACACCTCGCCGGTGGTGCGCAGCTGGCCCATGGTGGCGGGGGTGGATGGCGCGGGCACGGTCATCGCGAGTGAGCACCCCCATTGGCAGGTGGGCGACCAGGTCGTGCTGAACGGCTTTGGCGTGGGCGAGACGCACAAGGGCTGCCTGGCTGAAAAGGCCCGCCTGAATGGCGACTGGCTGGTGGCCCTGCCCGAGGCCTTCAGCACGCGGCAAGCCATGGCCATCGGCACGGCTGGCTACACCGCCATGCTGTGCGTGATGGCGCTGGAGCGGCACGGCGCGCTGCACGGCGGGGGCGAGGTGCTGGTGACGGGTGCCACGGGCGGAGTGGGCTCGATCGCGGTGGCCTTGCTGGCGCGACTGGGCCACACCGTGGTGGCCGCCACCGGCAAGTTGGCTGAAGCCGACTACCTGCTCAGCCTGGGGGCGAACCGCGTGATCGACCGCGCGGAGTTGTCAGCGCCCGGCAAGCCTTTGCAGAAAGAACGTTGGGTGGCCGTGGTGGACGCCGTGGGCAGCCACACCCTGGTGAACGCCTGCGCCCAAACCAGCTACGGCGGCGCGGTGGCGGCATGCGGGCTGGCGCAGGGCTTCGATCTGCCAGGCACGGTCATGCCCTTCATCTTGCGGGGCGTGGCCCTGCTGGGCGTGGACAGCGTGATGGCGTCGCTGGCCTTGCGACAACAGGCCTGGCAGCGGCTGGCGCAAGACCTGGACATGGGCCTGCTGGACCAGATCACGACCGAGGTGCCATTGGCCGAGGCCATCGAAGCCGCCGCACGCTTGCGGTCCGGTCAGGTCAGAGGCCGGGTGGTGGTGCGCACGATGACACGGTGGCCTTCGTAGGCCACGAAGATCAACAGGCCCATCAGCAATGCCACCACGCCACCGTCGGACAACGGCCTGCCCTGCGACGTCGTCGCGCTGGTGCGGCAAGGTGGTGGGGCACTGGGCTCATACCAGGCTGGCGTGGTCAAGGGCGAGTTTTACTGGGATGGTGGGCTGGTGCCCAACACGCCGCTGGCGCAGATTTTGTCGGCCACGCCTCGGCGCAACAACTCAAGCCGCACGCGCGCGATCACGGACATGATGGAGAGCGAACAAAAGTACCGGCGCTTGCTGCGCGACCTGCTCAAGCACATGCCACACGATGCCCTCCAGGGCGATGACCACCAATGCCAGGTAGCGCAAGAGATGGCCTGCAGCCACCAGTACAACGTGATCCAACTGATCTACCGCGACAAGGAATGGGACAGGCTGTCGAAGGACGACGCGTTTGGCCCGATCACCATGCGGGACCATTGGGCGTCCGGGCTGGCCGACATCGGCCACACCCTGACGAACAAGGCATGGCTGGAACTCCCGCCCGAAGGCAAGGAGTTCATCACGCACGACTTCAGGCGTTCAGCACGGCCTGCAGGGGCTGCCCGCTGACGGTCTCTTGCTTCAGCAGCAGGGCGGTCAAGGCGTCCAGGCGATGGCGGTGCGTGTTCAGCACGGTCTGGCATTCGGCCTGGGCTTGTTCCAACAGCAAGCGGGCTTCGTCCAGCACGTTTTTCTGGATGTCGGGGCCGATGAGTTCCTTGGGCACGCCGGCCATGCTGAGCAGGCCAAAGGTCTTGCCAAAGCCAAAGCTGCCGATCATGGAGGTGGCCAACTCGGAGGCGCGCTTGAGGTCGTCGGCCGCGCCAGACGAGGTGTTGCCGAACACCATCATTTCGGCCTCGCGGCCAGCCAGCAGCATGGCCAGGCGAGACTTGAGTTCGCGCTCGCCATACAAGGGCTCTTCAGTGTGGCGGGCCACGTAGGTCACGCCCAGGGCACCACCACGGGGTTCGATGCTGACGCGCTCGACGCTGCCCGCGTCCAGCACATGGGCGACCAGGCCATGACCGCCTTCGTGCACCGCCAAGCGCTGCAAGGTGGCCGCTGTCAAGGTGCCTTTGGTGGACGACACCTCGCCCCCCAGTTGGAAGGTTTCAATGGAGCGGTACAGCAACTCGGCCGTGACCTCGGGCGCACCGCCTTCAGCCGCGTAAGAGGCTGCGCGGTTCACGCAGTTGGCGATGTCGGCGGGTGACATGCCCGTGGCGGTGCGGGCCAGCGAGCTCAGGTCGATCTGTTCGGCGGCCTTGACCTTGTGGAGGTAGAGCGCAAACAGCGCCTCGCGCTCGGTGACATTGGGCAGCTCGGTGCGCACAATCATGTCGAAGCGGCCGGGGCGGCGCATGGCTTTGTCGATGTTGTCGACGTGGTTGGTGGCGCCCACCACGACCACGTTCTCCAAAGGCGAAAAGCCATCCAGCTCAACCAGGATGCGGTTGATGATGCGGTTCTGCTCCTGGTCGCCGGCACCACCATCACCACCGCGCGAGCGCTTGCCCACGCCGTCGAGCTCGTCGATGAAGATGATGCAGGGTGCGTTCTTGCGGGCACGCTCGAACAGCTCCTTGACCTTGCCAATGCCGGCGCCATAAAACATGGCGCTGAAGTGCGATCCATCGACGCTGATGAAGTTGGCGCCGCACTCTTTGGCCAGGGCCCGGGCCAGCAGGGTCTTGCCGGTGCCGGGCGGGCCGTCGATCAGCACACCGCGCGGCGCGTGGGCGCCCACGCGAACGTATTCGGCCGGGTCGGTCATGAAGGCGACCACACGGCGCAGGGCCTTCTTGGCCTCGTCGGCACCGATCACGTCCTTGAACTCGGTGTCGGGCCGCTCGGCCAGCTTGGTGCCACCAAAGGGCAAGGCGCCGCCGCGCATCTGGTAGAACATCAGGCCGGCGATCAGAAAGACGGGCAGCAAGGCCAGGCTGAGGCGCCCCAGGCCTTCCAGGGTTTCGTTGAACTTCTGGCTGGGCGTGCGGGGGTCGATGTCGGTGCGGGTCAGCACGAAGCCTTTTTGCAGGCTCAGCTCGCCCAGGCGGCCCAGCAGGTTGGTGCTGCAGCCGTAGCCGCAATCGACCAGGCGAGTGCTGTGGTGCTGGCCGGCTTTGTCGGTGTAAAGCACCAGCGAACCACTGGTGGCCACCGAGGTGACCTGTCCACTGGACACGGCCTTTTCAAAAGCCGAGGCCTCGGTGGGGTGGTTCAACCAGGCATCGGGGTTCTTTTCAAACGCCAGGGCGGTCACGTCCTTGCGGGCCTGGGCCTCGCGGACAGCGGTGTTTTGCAACACCGAAATGCCGGTCCAGGCCAGCGCCAGCAGCAGCACCAGCCCCACACCCACGAGTTTGCGGCGCTGGGACGACGATAAGGCGAGTTTGAACTTGGGCATGGCAGGGCTTGAAAAACGAGACAAAGGGGGCAACGCTCAGTGTCGGCGAGGCGCCCGAAAGCGAAGCCCCGAGTTGCGCCAATAAATCCCTGTTGATGCGACAGATGATCGCGCGCACACCGTTTGCTGACCCTGAGGCGAGCACTTTTACCGCCTCAGGGCAAAATCTACACGATGACCGATTCGAAGAATGATTTGGTGGTGGCCCGCCCCCTGGGCCTGTATTGCCCGCCAGGCGATTTCTACATCGACCCCTGGAAGCCGGTGTCCCATGCCCTGATCACCCACGCCCACGCCGACCATGCCCGCGTGGGGCACGGTCACTACCTGGCACCCGAAGAAGGCCGACTCGTGCTGCAAGCGCGTCTGGGGGACATCCCTTTGCAAACCCTGCCTTACGGCCAGGCCATCACGCACCGGGGCGTGCGCGTGTCGTTTCACCCGGCTGGGCACGTGCTGGGGTCGGCCCAGGTTCGGCTGGAGCACGAAGGCCGCGTCTGGGTGGCCTCGGGCGACTACAAAACCGGGCCGGACGCCACCTGCGCGCCGTTCGAGCCCGTTCGCTGCGATGTCTTCATCACCGAATCCACCTTTGGCCTGCCGGTGTTCCGCTGGCAGGCGCAGCAAGACGTGTTCGACGACATCAATGCGTGGTGGCGGGGCAATGCACAGGCAGGCCGGCCTTCGGTGCTGTACGCCTATTCCTTTGGCAAGGCCCAGCGCGTGCTGGCGGGCATCGACCCCTCGATCGGCCCCATCGTGGCGCACGGCGCCATGACGCTGATGAACGACGCCTACCGCGCCAGCGGCGTGCCCTTGCCCGCCACGCAGTCGGTCCTGGACACCACGCCCGCGGACCTGAAGACATCACTGGTGCTGGCCCCACCCTCCGCGCAAGGCAGCGGCTGGACCAAGCGCTTTGGCGACCACAGCGACGCCTTCGCCTCGGGCTGGATGCAGTTGCGCGGCACGCGTCGGCGCCGAGGTCTGGACCGGGGCTTTGTGCTGTCCGACCATGCCGACTGGCCTGGCTTGCTGGAAGCCGTGAGCGCCACGCAAGCGCCACGCGTGATCGTGACGCACGGCTATGTGGAGCCACTGGTGCGCTACTTTGGCGAAAAGGGCCTGCAGGCCGGCGCCTTCAAGACCGAGTATGGCGACGAGGGCGAGGACGTGGCGCCGGTGGCGGAGACCGCGCCATGAAGCGCTTCGCCCAACTGTATGAAGCCCTGGACAGCACTACCTCGACCACGGCCAAAACACAGGCCCTGGCCGCGTATTTTCAAAGCGCACCGGCGGCCGATGCGGCCTGGGCCTTGTACTTCCTGGCTGGCGGCAAGCCCCGCCAGACGGTGCCCACCGGGGTGATCCGTGCCGCGGCGCGCGAGCACGCGGGCATCCCCGAATGGCTGTTCGACGAAAGCTACGACGTGGTCGGCGACCTGGCCGAAACCATCGCCCACATCCTGCCACCCGCCGAGCAAGTGGCCGACGTGGCCCTGCACCGATGGATGGAGGAACGCTTGCTGTCCTTGCGCGGCCAAAGCCCGGAATCAACGATGGCCGCATTGCAAGGCTACTGGGCCGAGCTGGACACGGCGGGCCGCTTCCTGCTCACCAAACTCATTGGCGGCGGCTTTCGCGTGGGCGTGGCGCGCAACCTGGTGCTGCGCGCCCTCGCCCAAGTCACCGGGCTCGACGCCAAGCACCTGGCGCAACGCCTGATGGGCTACACCGACAAGCAGCACGTGCCCACGGCCGCCCGCTATGAAGCCTTGTCCGACCCCGAAACGCCGTCGCAAGCGTCCGGCCAGCCTTACCCCTTCTTCCTCGCCCACCCGCTGCAAGCCCCGGTCGACAGCTTGGGGCCCATCAGCGATTGGCTGGTCGAGTGGAAGTGGGACGGCATCCGTGCGCAGTTCATCCAGCGTGGGGCCGAATCCTGGCTGTGGTCGCGGGGCGAAGACCTGCTCAATGGCCGCTTCCCTGAACTGGATGCGATGGCGATGGTTTTGCCCGACAACACCGTTATCGACGGCGAGATCGTGGTCTGGAAGGATGGCCACGTGCAGCCGTTCGCCGCGCTGCAAAAACGCATTGGTCGCAAGACCTTGAGCAAGGCCATCCTGGCCGAATGCCCGGTGGCCTTCCTGGCCTACGACCTGCTGGAATACCGAGGCGAAGACTGCCGCGCCTGGCCGCAATGGCGACGGCGCGAGCAGCTCGAGGCCCTGATCACGGCCCCCACCCTGCCGCAAACCGACCTGCCGCTGGACGCCCCCATCGAACCGCACATCCTGCCCGCGCCGCTGGCGCCTTTGCAGCTCTCGCCCCTGGTCACGGCCCCTGACTGGCCGACCCTGGCCGAGTGGCGTGAAGAGTCGCGCAGCCGTGGGGTGGAGGGCTTCATGCTCAAGCGCCGCGACAGCCTGTACGGCACCGGCCGCACCAAAGACGTCGGCCTGTGGTGGAAGTGGAAGGTCGACCCCTTCACCATCGACGCCGTGCTGATTTACGCGCAAAGCGGCCATGGCCGGCGCGCCAATCTGTACACCGACTACACCTTCGCGGTGTGGGACGAAGACCGCCTGGTGCCCTTCGCCAAGGCCTACTCGGGCCTGACCGACGAAGAAATGAAGCAGGTGGATCAACGCATCCGCCAGACCACGCTTGAGAAATTTGGCCCGGTGCGCAGCGTCACGCCCACGCTGGTGGTGGAGCTGGGCTTCGAAGGCATCCAGGCATCAAGCCGCCACAAATGCGGCCTGGCTGTGCGCTTTCCGCGCATGCTGCGGCTGCGCTGGGACAAGCCCGTGAGCGAGGCCGACACCCTGGCCACCTTGCGCAGCCTGATCCCTGCACCGGCCACGCCGAAGGCCGCATGAGCGCGGTTGTCGTCATGCCGAAGGCCAGGTTAGATCCAGCCAGCGCCTGGTTGAATGACCAAGGCTGGTCGCCCTTTCCTTTCCAGACCGAGGTGTGGCATGCCATGGCCCAGGGCGACAGCGGCTTGCTGCACGCCACCACTGGGTCGGGCAAGACCTACGCGGTGTGGTTGGGCGCCTTGCAAGCCTTGGGTTGCCCACCAGGCGACACCGCAGCGCGCGGCGCACCGCCCCTGACCGCCCTGTGGATCACCCCGATGCGCGCCCTGGCCTCGGACACCTTGAGCGCCCTGCAAGCACCTTTGGCGGCGTTGGCACCCCGATGGACACTGGAGATGCGCACCGGCGACACGACCAGCGCTGCCCGGGCGCGACAGGCCAAACGCCTGCCCACCGCCCTGGTCACCACGCCCGAAAGCCTGAGCCTCTTGCTCACCCAACCCGAGGCCGCACGGCAACTCGGCGGCGTGCAACTGGTGGTGGTTGACGAGTGGCACGAGCTCATCGCCAACAAACGTGGCGTGCAGGTGCAATTGGCCCTGGCACGCCTGAGGCAATGGAACCCAAAGCTGATGGTGTGGGGTTTGTCGGCCACCTTGGGCAACTTGCCCGAGGCCAGAGACACCCTCACCGGCCCGTCTGGCCGCATCGTGCAAGGCCAACTGCCCAAGGCCTTGACGATCGACACGCTTTTGCCCGACGAGGTGCAGCGCTTTCCCTGGGCCGGCCACCTGGGCCTGCGCATGGTGCCCGCCGTGGTGCGCGAGATCGAGGCCAGCCGCCATAGTTTGGTCTTCACCAACACGCGCTCACAGGCCGAGCTTTGGTACCAGGCCTTGTTGGAGGCCCGCCCCGACTGGTCAGGCCTGATCGCCCTGCACCACGGATCATTGGACCGCAGCGTGCGCGAGTGGGTCGAGGCCGGGCTCAAGGCCGGCACCCTGAAGGCCGTGGTGGCCACGTCCAGCCTGGACCTGGGCGTGGACTTCTCGCCGGTGGAGCGCGTGCTGCAGATTGGTTCGGCCAAAGGCGTGGCCAGGCTGCTGCAACGCGCTGGCCGATCAGGGCATGCGCCGGGGCAGCCTTCACGCATCACGCTGGTGCCCACGCACAGCATCGAGTTGCTGGAAGCCGCCGCTGCGCGCCGTGCTGTGCAGCAAGGCCACATCGAAGCCCGCAGCGGCCCGGACAAGCCCTTTGACGTGCTCATTCAGCACGTGGTCACCGTGGCCCTGGGGGGCGGCTTCGACAGCCAGGCGTTCTACGATGAAGTGCGCACCACGCACGCCTACCGCCACCTGACACCCGACGAATGGACCTGGGTGCTGGACTTCGCCGGCCGCGGTGGCGATTCGCTGCAGGCCTACCCCGACTACCGCCGCATCGAAGCCGACGAGCACGGCCGCTACCACCTGGTCAACGCCCAGCTGGCGCGCCGCCACCGCATGTCGGTGGGCACGATCGTGAGCGATGCCAACCTCAAGGTGTCTTACCTGCGCGGCCCCGTGCTGGGCACCGTGGAAGAAAGCTTCATCGCACGCCTGCGGCCACGCGACTGCTTCCTGTTCGCGGGACGCTTGCTGGAACTGGTCAAGGTGCACGACATGACGGCTTACGTCCGCCTGGCCAAAGGGCAGCGCCCCGCCGTGCCACGCTGGAACGGCGGCAAGATGCCGATGTCTTCCGAGCTCGCGCACGCGATGCTGGAAGAGCTCGCCGACTTAGCGTCCAAGCCAGAAGATGGCCACAACCCACCCGAGATCCAAGCCTTGTTGCCCTTGCTGGCCGTGCAACAACGCTGGTCCGCCCTGCCCACGCCCGGCACCGTGCTGGTCGAAAGCCTGAAGTCACGCGAAGGCCACCACCTGTACATCTACCCCTTCGCTGGCCGACAGGTGAACCTGGCCCTGGCCACGCTGTGGGCCTACCGCTTTGGCCAGATCGCGCCGCGCACTTTTTCAATCTCATTCAACGACTACGGCATCGAGCTGCTGAGCACCGAGCCGGTGGACGCGCACCTGCTGCCGTCCTTGCTCGGCACAGAGAACCTGCTGCCCGATGTGCTGGGCAGCCTGAATGCGGCGGAGCTGTCTCAGCGGCGCTTTAGGGAGATCGCCCGGGTGTCGGGTCTGGTCTTTCCCGGCTTTCCGGGCGCGCCCAAAAGCACCAAGCAGATCCAGGCGTCGAGCAGCTTGTTCTTCGAAGTGTTTCGCAAGCACGACCCGGGCAATCTGCTGCTGAGCCAGGCCGAACGCGAGGTGCTCAAGCAAGAGTACGAACTCGACAAGCTGGACGGCGTGCTCCGCTCACTGCAAGCCAAACGATGGGAGGTGAAGACCTTGACGCGGTGGACACCATTCTCCTTTCCGCTGCTGGTCGAGCGCTTGCGCGAACGTCTGAGCACGCACAAGCTGCAGGACCGCATCCAGCAGTTGCTCACCGAGTTGAACCACCAGGCCAGCCAGGCCTGAGCCCATGGACCCAGGCATTGACCACACGCTGAATTGGCCGCCCAAGGCGCCCACGCGGCTCAGCCTGCAACTGATGCCCGAGCGCGCGGCCTTTGAGCCCACCACCCGCACCCTGTTTGTCGCCGATGTGCACTTGGGCAAGGCCGCCGTGTTCCGCGCGCGGGGCTTGCCCGTGCCGCAAGGCACCACCACCAGCACACTGGCCCGGCTGTCCCAGGCGCTGGAGCGCTGCCAGGCCAGACACCTGGTGGTGCTGGGCGATTTCCTGCACGCCAAAGAGAGCCACGCCAGCGGCACCCTGGCGGCCTTGTCAAACTGGCGCCAGCATCATCCGCACCTGCAATGCCTGGTCATCGAAGGCAACCATGATCTGCACGCTGGCCGCGTCCACGCATCGTTCGGCATCCAATCGGTCGCCGGACCCTATGTCCATGGCTGCTTGCGCGGCGTGCATCATCCACCCGAACCAGGCAGCCATGAGGCCCCCGGCACCCTGACCCTGGCCGGTCATGTTCACCCCGTGGTCCACCTGCGAAGTCGCACCGACAGCCTGCGTCTGCCCGTCTTCTGGCTCAGCCAAGGTGTCCTGACACTGCCCGCATTTGGCGAGTTCACGGGTGGTTTCGCCATCAACCCGGCGGCAGATCCCGAGGGTGAAGTGTTTGTGGTGAGCGAACAGGTGTTGCCATTGGCCCGCAAGCCAAAACACTAGGGATTGCCCGAGCTTCGTTATATGAACATCGGTCAATTCCCGCACCTCGAATAAGGGGGATGAGGTGGCCAAGGGCCGACAACCCCGCACTTACCGCCTTACGCCTCACGGGGCCCTTGCCTAAAGTCAGTGCATCTCATGTCCGCTTTGCCATACCAGCTTTAGGATTTTTCCATGCGCAAAACCTTCCTGTTGTCCGTCCTGTCGACCGCGCTCCTGTGGTCTGGCGCGCAAGCAGCGTCACCATCCTTCCTGGCCTTCGAGAGCGGCCATGTGCGCCCCCTGGCCCAATCGCCCGATGGCACGCGCCTGTTCGCCGTCAACACGCCCAACAACACGCTGGATGTGTTCAACATCACCAGCAGCGGCTTGCAACTGTTCGCCCGCATCCCCGTGGGCCTCGAACCAGTGGCCGTGGCCGCGCGCAGCAACACTGAAGTCTGGGTGGTCAACCACCTGTCGGACAGCGTCAGCATCGTCAAGCTGGACGGCGCTCCCCGGGTCACCCAGACCTTGCTCGTGGGCGATGAGCCCCGCGACATCGTCTTCGCTGGCTCGCCCGCCCGCGCCTTCATCACCACCGCGCACCGCGGCCAGCAACGCACCGACCCCTCGCTGAAAAGCGTGCCCGGCGCTGGTGATCCGCAACTCACCACACCCGGCATCCCCCGGGCTGACGTGTGGGTGTTCAACCCCGCCAGCGTGGGCAGCTATGCCGTGGGCGGCGTGCCGCTGCGCATCATGAGTTTTTTCTCCGACACGCCGCGCGCCCTGGCCGTCAGCCCAGACCGCAACACGGTCTACGTGGCCGCCTTCAAGTCGGGCAACGAGACCTCGTCGCTCAATGAAGAAGTGATCTGCGACAGCTTCGACCTGAAGATGCCCTGCTTTGTCAAAGGCAAGCTCATGCCTGGCGGCCGCCTGGGCCCGCAAACCAATGCCGAAGGCAAGCCCGCCCCCAAAACCGGCATGCTGGTGAAGTACAACAACGCTAGCAAACGCTGGGAAGACGAGGTGGGCCGCAACTGGAACAGCGCGGTCGAGTTCACCCTGCCCGACAAGGACGTGTTCGCCGTCGATGCCAATGCACTGACCGAGAAAGTGGCCTTTCCGCACGTGGGCACGGTGCTGTTCAACATGGTGGCCAACCCCGTCACCGGCGTGCTGTACGTGAGCAACACCGAGTCCAACAACATGACCCGGTTTGAGGGCTCGGGCAAGTTCGGTGGCTCAACGGTGCAGGGCAAGCTGGCCCTGGCACGCGTCACGGTGATCTCCGGCTCCACCGTGCTGCCCCGCCACCTGAACAAACACATCGACTACAGCAAGCTGGTCACCAATCCCGGCTTTGACCCCACCACCAAGAACCACAGCCTGGCCAGCCCGCTGGAGATGGCCGTGACCAAGGATGGTCGCACCCTGTACGTGGCCGCCTATGGCTCCAGCCGCATCGGCGTGTTCGACACGGCCGAGCTGGAGGCCAACACCTTCAACCCACGCACGGCCAGCGCCAACTACATCGATGTGAGCGGTGGCGGCCCCAGCGGCGTGGTGCTCGACGAAGCACGCGGCCGCATGTACGTGATGACCCGTTTCGACAACGCCGTGAAGGTGGTGAACCTGGCCACGCGCACCGAGGTGGCCCAGGCGCCTTTGCTCAACCCCGAACCCGCGAACATCATCGCCGGCCGGCCCTTCCTGTACGACGCGCAACGCTCGTCGGCCAATGGCGAAGCCTCCTGCGCCAGTTGCCACACCTTCGGTGACGCCGATGACCTGGCCTGGGACCTGGGTGACCCGGACGGCCTGGTCACGAAAAGCCCGATCCCTGGCAGGTTCACCTCGGACCTCGCCTTCCCGATCGCCAAGATCGTCTTCGGCGTGAAGAACAAGATCAACGGCAGCGACGACCCCACCGACTTCCACCCCATCAAGGGCCCGATGACCACGCAAACCCTGCGCGGCATGGTCAACGCAGGCGCCATGCACTGGCGTGGCGACCGCTCAGCGGGCGTGTTTGGCACCTCGGCCAAGGACACCAACCTGTCGTTCAAGAACTTCGCCGTGGCCTTTGAAGGCCTGCTGGGCAACGCTGTCCCGATGAGCGAGGCTGAGATGCAGACCTTCGCGGACTTCCAGCTCGCGGTGCAACTGCCGCCCAACCCGATCCGCAACCTGGACAACTCGCTGACCCCGGCCCAGAAGCGTGGCTTTGATTTCTACTTTGGCGACCGCCCTTCGGACGGCTTCAAGATCCTGCGGGCCGATGGCACTTCGATCACGCCCAGCAACAACTGCAATGGCTGCCACACCGTGGATCCGGCCAAGGGCATGTATGGCACGGGTGGCGATCAGAGCTTCGAGGGCAACTCGCAGATCTTCAAGATCCCGCAGCTGCGCAACATGTACACCAAGGTGGGCCGCTTCGGCACGCCCGCGGTGCCCTTCTCCAGCGCGCCCGGCTCGGGCTTCATGGGCCCGCAAGTGCGGGGTTATGGCTTCATCAACGACGGCACGGTAGACCTGTTGGCGCACTTCTTCACGGTGCGCGTGTTCCAGCCCACCTTGAACTCAGGCTTCCCGATCATCAACCCCGACGCCACGCGCCGTGATGTGTCGGACTACATGCATGTCTTCGACAGTGACCTGGCGCCCATCGTGGGCCAGCAAGTCACGCTGGCGCCCTACAACACCGCCTCGGTGAACCCGCGCATCGACCTGCTCATCCAACGCGCAAGGACGCCCTTCGTGTCCAAGGAGCTGGGCGGCAACGTGACCGAATGCGACCTGGTGGCCCAGGTGGTTGAATCTGGCGCCAAGCGCGGCTATTTGTATGACGTGGCGGGCGCGGCCTTCGTGGCCGCCGACGGCGCGCGTCGCAGCGACGCGGCCTTGCGCTCCCTGGCCGGCGTGCCCGGCCAGGAGGTGACCTACACCTGCACGCCACCAGGATCGGGCAAACGGATAGCGCACAGCAGCTGATGATCACCCGGTTGAGCGCTCAAATGCGCGCATGATGCGGACCACCTCAGCCGTAAGAGAAGGTCGACCCGATGAAGAGTTTGAAGAACAAGGTCGCCGCCATCACAGGTGCGGCGTCCGGCATGGGGCGCACCTTGGCCTTGGAACTGGCCCGACGAGGCTGCCATCTGGCGCTGAGCGACATCAACGAGGCGGGGCTGCTGGAGACCGCCAATCTGGCGCGCCACTTTGGCGTGAAGGTCACGACCACCCGGTTGGACGTGAGCAGCCGCGAAGCGGTGTTCGGCTGGGCCGACCAGGTCGTGGCTGACCATGGCCAGGTCAACCTGATCTTCAACAACGCCGGCGTGGCCATTGGCGCATTTGTTGAAACAGTCTCGGAGAAGGACTTCCGCTGGATCATGGACATCAACTTCTGGGGCGTCGTGTGGGGCACGCAGGCTTTCCTGCCGCATCTCAAAAGGGCCGGCGAAGGGCATGTGATCAACGTGTCCAGCCTTGCGGGGCTGATGGCCGCACCCAGCCAAGCCCCGTACAACGCCAGCAAGTTTGCGGTGCGAGGTTTCACCGAGTCCTTGCGACAGGAACTCGACCTGGAAGCTTGCGGCGTCAGCGCCACGTGCATTCACCCAGGTGGCATTCGCACGAACATCGCACACACGGCCCACATTGACGAGAGCGTGACCTCTCGCTGCGGAGGTGATGTCGCGCAAGCGCGCGCCCGTTTCAACAAAGCATTGGGCGGCACCTCGGCCGAGAGCGCGGCCTTGCAGATTTTGCGCGCGGTCGAGCGCGACGAACGCCGAGCACTGATCGGTGCCGACGCCAAGTTCATGGATTTGCTGGTGCGCATCGCGGGCTCGTGGTACCAGCCGGTGACGGTCTTCCTGGCCCGCAGGATGTTGGCCAAGGCTTAGCCAAGCCGCCACCAGGCGGGCAGCAAGCCGCGCACCTCGGGCCGGCCAAAGCGGTCGTCCATGAGGTGCACCACGCCCCGGTCGGTCTGGGTGCGGATCACGCGGCCCGCCGCCTGCACCACCTTCTGCAAGCCGGGGTACAGGTAGGTGTAGGCGTAGCCATCGCCAAACAGATCGGCCATGCGCAGGCGGATCTGCTCGTTGACCGGGTTGACCTGGGGCAAGCCCAAGGTGGCGATGAAGGCACCGATCAGGCGCTGCCCGGCCAGGTCGATGCCCTCGGCGAACGAGCCGCCCAGCACCGCAAAACCCATGCCCTGCCCCTCTTCGGTGAACCGCGCCAGGAACTGCGCCTGGTCGCCTTCGCTCATGCGGCGCGACTGCTTCCAGGTGGTGATTTGAGGCATGCGCGCCGCCCACAGCTTGGCCACCTCGTCCAGGTAGTCAAAGCTGCTGAAAAAAGCCAGGTAGTTGCCGGGCTGCTGTTCGTACTGACGGGCCATCACGTCCACCACAGGGGCCAAGGATGCTTGCCGATGCTGGTAGCGGGTCGAGATGTGGGCCGCCACCTGCACGGTCAGTTGCTCGTGGCTGAAGGGCGAGTCCACGTCGATCCAGGCGGTGTTGTGGGGCAAGCCGAGCAGGTCGCCATAAAACTGCTGGGGCCGCAAGGTGGCCGAAAACAAGGTGACCGAGTGCGCGTTGGCGAAACGCTGCTTCAGGAAGCTGGCGGGCACCACATTGCGAATGCACAAGGTGGACTGCTTGCCGTGCCGGGTGAGGTCGAACAGCGAATGCTCGCCAAAGGATTCGCTCAGGCGTGTGAAGTGCAAGGCCTCGAAGTAGAAGTTCTGCAAGGCCTCATCAACCAGGGTGGGGTGCTCGCTCAGGTGTTCGGTGACCGTGTTGGTGGCCTGCTGCAGCGTGAACATGAAGGCCTCGGGCACCTGCGCGTGCACCTGGTAGTCGTCAGGCTGCCCCTGGTGGGTGGCGTTCCAGCTTTTGTGCAAACGGTCGAGCGCTTTCTTGACCACGGCGGGGGCCGACCGGCGCGCGGCGCCCAAGCTCTCCTGGTCCAACTCCGCCGTGTACATCTTGCGGGCCCGCTCGACCAGGTTGTGCGCCTCGTCCACCAGCACGCTGACGCGCCAGGGTTGGCCCACGGCCATGCCATGCAGCATGGCGTTCAGGTCGAAGTAGTGGTTGTAGTCGCCCACCACCGCGTCGCTCCATTTCACCATCTC
>NZ_JACMNS010000110.1 GCF_014378415.1 Aquabacterium sp. | reverse complement strand
CTCACAGGCCGGAGGGCTTGCCATGCTGAACAGATTGACCGACACCCTTAACTTCCAGGCTGATGCACTGTCACTGCGATCTGAGCGCCAGCGCCTGATCGCCAGCAACATCGCGAATGCCGACACCCCGAACTACCAGGCGCGGGATTTCGACTTTGCCAGCGCGCTGCGCAATGCGACGGGTCAAGCATCGTCAGGCCAGTCTGGGCTGACACCCGGCCAGCTGCAACTGGCCACCGCCAGCGCCGGCCACCTGGGACGCGGCGGTGCGCCCGCCGGCAGCAAAGAGCAAGCCGACTTGAACTACGCCACGCCCGCACAAACCAACCTGGACCGCAACACCGTCGACATGGACCGCGAGCGCGCCAGCTTTGCCGACAACACGGTTCGCTATGAAGCCACCTTGCGCTTCATCAACAGCCAGGTCAAAACGCTCAACACGGCCATCACTGGCCAGTGACCGGGGTAAACCACCATGTCCATGTTCAGCATCTTCAACGTCTCTGGCAGCGCGGTCAGCGCGCAGGCCCAGCGGCTCAACGTCGTGGCCTCCAACCTGGCCAACGCCGACACCGTGGCTGGGCCGGATCGCTCGCCCTACAAGGCCCGCCAGGTGGTGTTCACCACCACGCCCATGGGCGAAGTGGGCACGGCCGGCGTCACGGTGAGCAACATCACCGAAGACAACACCCCAGGCCGCCGCGTGCTCGACCCCAAGCACCCGCAGGCCGACGCCGATGGCTACGTGACCTACAGCAACGTGAACCCGGTGGAAGAGATGGTCAACATGATCTCCGCCTCGCGTTCGTACCAGAACAACATCGAAGTGATGAACACCGCCAAGAGCCTGCTGCTGAAAACACTGCAGCTCGGTCAAGGCACCTGACTTACCTAAGGACATGACATGAGCACAGTATCGTCAACCGGCAACTCCGTTCTCGACAAGATCAACGGCGTCAAAGCCGCTGCCAGCGACAAGACGACGGAGGCCTCAGACCGCTTCCTGAAGTTGCTGGTCACGCAGATGCAAAACCAGGATCCGCTCAACCCAATGGACAACGCGCAGGTCACCAGCCAGATGGCGCAGATCAGCACGGTGACCGGCATTGAAAAACTCAACACCACCATGGGTGGCGTGACCGATGGCTTCAGCCAGATGCAGTTGCTGCAAGGCGCCAGCCTGGTGGGCCACCAGGTGCTGGTCGAAGGTAAGCAGTTGGTCGCAGGCACGGTCAAGGCCGACGATGGCACCAGCAGCACGGTCGCTTCGGGTGCATTCGATCTGAGCGGCAGCGCGGCTAATGTGTCGATCAACGTGATCGACGCTGCAGGCCAGGTGGTCGACACCATCAGCAAGGGCTCGCAGACCGCCGGTCTGCACAGCTTCCAGTGGACTGTGCCCAGCACCATGTCCAGCGAAGGTTTGACCTTCAAGGTGGCCGCCAAAAACGGCAGCACCGACGTCAGCCACACGAGCCTCATGAACGACCAGGTTGATGCCATCAGCAACAGCAACGGCACCTTGAACCTGGAACTGCGCAACAGCGGCAGCACGGCTTACAGCAAGATCAAAGTCGTCGTTTAATTTTCAAAGCAGTACCCCGAAAGGACAACACCATGGGCTTCCAACAAGGTCTCTCCGGTCTGAATGTATCGGCTCGCAATCTGGAGGTGATTGGCAACAACGTGGCCAACACCAGCACCTATGGCGCCAAGGCCTCGCGGGCCGAGTTCTCGGACATGTACGCCGCAGCATTGAACGGCTCTGGCACCAGCGCGGTCGGCATTGGCGCCACCGTGGCCGCCGTGGCCCAGCAGTTCACGCAGGGCAACATCAGCACCACCGACAACCCCATGGACCTGGCCGTCAACGGCAATGGTTTCTTCCAGGTGCAGGATGGTCGCAACCAGACCTTCTTCAGCCGCAACGGCCAGTTCAAGATCGACCGCGACGGCTTCATCGTCAACAACGCCCAGCACAAGCTGCTGGGCTTCCAGGCCGACCTGACGGGCAACATCACCAACACGAGTGACCTGGTCCCCATCCAACTGACCACCGGCGGCATTGCCCCAAAGAAGACGGACAAGACCAGCATTGAAATGAACTTCAAGTCGACCGACTCGATCAAGAGTGTCGGGATCGACTTCAGCGATAACACCACCTACAACTTCACCACGTCGCAGACCATGTACGACGTGAAGGGCCAGTCGGTGGGCATGGCCTACTACTTCCAGAAGGTGGGCGACAACAAGTGGGACATGTACGTCACCGCCAACGGCTCAGCCATCCAGACCGATGGTTCGGGCGCCGCGGCCAAGGCCGCCACGCTGACCTTCCCCACCTCGGGGGGCACCCCGGCCGACCTGGGCAATGGCAGCCCGGTTGAAGGCAACCCCGGCACGATCACCACCTACGACGCCAGTGGCAACGCCGTGGCCACCTCGTCGACCGGCAGCTTCACGCTGCCCGACATCCCCAAAGTCAACGTCACCAATGCCAGCAAGGTGCCGCCCATCGCGCAGACCGAAGTCGTCAGCGGTGTGACGATGGACCTGTCCAAGGCCACAGAGTACGCCGGCAACTTCGCGGTGACCAACCTGTCGCAGACCGGCTATGCGCCGGGTGACTTGTCCAGCATCACCGTGGACGCCACCGGCGTGATCCTGGCGCGCTACTCCAACGGCCAGTCCAAACCTGCGGGCCAATTGGTGACCGCCAGCTTCCGCAATCCGCAAGGCCTGCAACCTCAGGGCAGCAACGAATGGTCTGCCACCTTCGCGTCCAACGCGCCAGTCACGGGCGCGCCGGGCACGGGCAACCTGGGCTTGCTGCAATCGGGCGCTCTGGAAGAATCTAACGTGGACCTGACCGGCGAGCTGGTCAACATGATGGTGGCGCAGCGCATGTACCAGGCTAACGCGCAGACCATCAAGACCGAAGACCAGATCCTGCAGACCCTGGTGAACCTGCGTTGATGCACCGCACCGCCAGCCTTAACCGGAGCACACCATGGATCGGATGATTTATGTCGGCATGGCCGGCGCCAAGATGGACATGCAGCGCCAGGACGTGCTCGCCAACAACTTGGCCAACATCAGCACCACGGGCTTTCGGGCCGAGCTGCAAGCCATTCGGGCCGTGCCGGTGCGCGGCGATGGTGCCTCCACACGCGTTTATTCGATCGAGACCACGGTGGGCTACGACGACTCGCAAGGCCCCATCTCGACCACGGGTCGCCCGCTGGACGTGGCCTTGCAAGGCAAATCGATGCTGGCCGTGAGCGCGCTGGACGGCACAGAAGCCTACACGCGCTTCGGCTCACTGACGGTGAACAATGAGGGCGTGCTGATGACCCAGAGCGGCTTGCCCGTGCTGGGCGACGGCGGCCCGATCACCATCCCGCAGAACGCTCAGGCCAGCATCGCGCCCGATGGCACGGTCAGCGCCAAGGAGGCCAGCGGCAAGATCACCGGCATCGGCAAGCTCAAGCTGGTCACCCCGGAAACCAAGCTGACGCGGGGCGAGGATGGCCTGTTTCGCGACCCCGGCGGG
>NZ_JACMNS010000109.1 GCF_014378415.1 Aquabacterium sp. | reverse complement strand
GATGAGCGAGAACCCCGGTTTGATCCCGGCCGATGTGGACGTGGCCGAAGCGCAGCGCGACATGGCCCAGTTCGACGCGCTGCGGCCGCACATTGCCAGGCTGACCAAGCTGCTGGGCCGCGCTGAAGACTCCGAGATGGCCTTGGGCAGCGCCGCCATGGTCACCGCCTTGGAGGGCTACGCCTTGTTGAAGGTGCTGGGCAAGGGTTCTGGCCTGGACGCCCTGCGCCGCGACATGTCCGTCCGCTCCAACCGCAAGGCGCGCGCCACGGAAAGCCCGGCACAAGCCGCCTGAAGCCCGGCCCGCAAGTTAGCAAAGCCCCGTTCGCGGGGCTTTTTTCATGGGGCTTCGGGTGTGCGGGCCTTGCGCGCAAGGCTTTTCTGCTTGCGGCCAAGGCTCGGGCACCCGGCGCTTGGGGTTCAAAGGCTTGCGCAGCAAGGCTCAAAAAGCCGACGTTGGGGATGCAAAGCCTTGCGCGCAAGACTTAAAGCTCGGCGCTTGGGCCTCAGATGGGCAAAGTGCAAGGCTCAAGTGCCTTGCGGGCGGGGTTCGGAGGCTCGTCGGGTGCTCAAGCTGCCTTGCGCGGCACCGTGCAGCACGCGGGACATGGGATTACTCCGCGCATCTCTAGGCAACGAATGCCGTTACATTCGTGACAAACAAGAGCAAGGAGGCTAACGGCTGTGCTTGCGCCTTGTTCCGGGATGGAAACAGAAGGGCAAGCACCTCAGGACACTATTGGGTACTTGTCGTACTCCAACCGTCATGTCGACTTGCTGTTTGAGTTGATCAGTCGGCGCTACGAACAAAAGAGCACGGTGCTCACCACCAATAGGCCGTTCAAGGAATGGCACGAGGTGTTTCCCAATGCGGCCTGCGTGGTCTCGCTGATCGACCGCCTGGTGCCCCGCTGTGAAATGGTGGCCATTGAGGGCCAGTCCTATCGCATCAAAGAGGCCAAAGCACGTGCCGACGCGAAGGCCGCCACGCGCTCGCTGGCCAACCCCAGGAAGAAGAAATCATGAAGCACCGCAGTAAGTGCAAGTGCACGCCCAAGCACGACGACCGGGGGCCAAGATCAAGGCGCCCATCATGGACGCAGGACTTGCCACCGTACTGGACGCCAGCGGAAGCCTGCGCCGTGTATGAACTGCTCGATGACTTGATGATGCTGATCTGGCGCCGATATGGGGACCAGATTCAGCTGGCCATGCACGTAGATCGGGTCACACACACTCGGCGCCACTCCTGCCAAGTTAGCGGTGGCGAGCCGTTTTGACGGACGGCTGACGCACCTGTACCAGTGGGACACAGGGCGATGGCCTCCGGCTCTTGACGGCCATTTTCGGGTACTGGCCAAGGGCCGCTTTGGCGGCTGCCGCTTCCACACGTTACAACTCCCCCATCCTGGAAGTCAGCAGTCTTTGCACTGAGCGTTGGATGTCACTCCAAGTCACCACTTCCCCCCACGTGCTTCGCGCACTCAAGAAGGCGCGAGCTCGCCTTGATCCGTTGCGGTCATCGATCGGTCTGCGCTGGGGGCGAGTCGTCGCCATAAGGACGCCAACGGCCTTCGCGCATTCCGCTCAGCAATCTCTGCAGATCACCATCGAGCGCACGGTCCTCTTCGACGAAGCCGATCGCGTTGCAAAGCTCATCGAACATCGACGACAGTGACGGCGTCAGGTGCAGCGGCGTCAGGCGCTGGCGCAACGCCAGCGCCTGACGAGCCGCGATCAGCATTGCCGCGCCCACTTGCTCGCTCAGCTCGAGCACCCGCAAGCAGTCCCTCGCAGCGATGGTGCCCATGCTGACCTTGTCCTGGTTGTGGCACTCGGTCGATCGCGAGAAGACCGAGGCAGGCATCGTCCCCTTCAGCGCTTCAGCCGTCCACGCAGATACGCTGATCTGCAGCGCCTTCAAGCCATGGTTGATCGTCGCCCGCTCGCCCACCGCGCCAGACAGGTTTGGTGGCAGCCCGTGGTTGAAGCGCGCATCGACTATCAAGGCCAGCTGGCGGTCGAGCAGATCAGCAATGTTCGCGACCAAGGTCTTGAGCGCGTCCATTGCGAACGCGATGTGGCCACCGTAGAAGTGGCCGCCGTGCAGCACACGGCCGTTCTCCGCGTCGATCAGCGGGTTGTCGTTGGCGCTGTTGAGCTCGTTCTCGATCTGCTGGCGCAGGAACGGCAGCGCATCTTCGAGCACACCGATCACATGCGGGGCGCAGCGCAGCGAGTAGCGGTCTTGCAGCCGTGAATCGTTGCGCGAAGGCTTTTCGCTCGCAAGGTCTGCGCGCAGTCGGGCCGCCACTCGCTGCTGCCCTGGGTGGGGCTTGGCGGCAAAGAGGGTTTCGTCGAAGTGGTGAGCGTTGCCGACGCTGGCGACCACGTTGAGCGCGGTGATCCTTGTGGCCAGCCGACCCAGGTTGTCGGCGCGCTGCCATGCAAGGCAGGCCAGCGCAGTCATCACTGCGGTGCCGTTCATCAGCGCCAGGCCCTCCTTGGGCCGCAGTCGCAGCGGCTGCAGCCCGACAGCCGCCAGCGCCTCGGCCGCCGACACCCGGCGTCCGTCGAACAGTACATCGCGCTCCCCGCAAAGCACTGCAGCAAGGTAGGAAAGCGGTGTCAGGTCGCCGCTGGCACCGACCGATCCCTCGGCGGGAATTAACGGCAGGATGTCGTGCCGGAGAAGTGCTGCAAGTTGCTCTAGCAGCGCGACCCCGACCCCTGACATCCCGTAACACAGCGATGCCAGCCGCGCAGCCAACACCGCACGCGTCTCGGCTGGATCGAGGTAGCGGCCAGCGCCGATGCCGTGATACGTGTACAGCCGGTGCGGCAGTTCTGACACAAGGTGCGGCGGTACAACCACCGTGCACGAATCCCCGTACCCGGTGGTGACGCCATAGATGACGCCATCCTCGGCCAACAGCCGGGCGACGAAATCAGCGCCGGCTTGGATCCGAGCACGGAACTTCGGATCGTCGCTAAGCAACGCGCCCCGGCGGCGGCCAGCGAGGTCAGCGATGTCCTCGACACACAGCGGGCGACCGCCGAATACCACCGGTTTTGCAGTGTCATGCATGGCAATTTGGTCACGCGGCGTTGGCCACTTTGATCCACAACGGTTTAAAGTCTTCAGTATTGACTTCCAGCGTTCAGATCGATTCATTGAATTGACCCGAAAAGAAGGCCTTTCAGGCTCAAGTCTCGACTGCATACGACCGATAAATAGCTCATCTGCTGTTTTCGACGAGATTGGATCAAGCTCCGAGCGCGGCAGTCGCCCAACCCATAATTTCCTCAAAAAGGATATCTGCGCATGACCACCGATACACTGAAAACTGTTTCCTTCGGCAAGGCCGACGTCGAAAACGAGCTGTCGAAGATGAACGATGCGCAGCTCAACAAGCTGGCCTTCGGAGCCATCGAGCTCGACGCCGCAGGCAAGATCCTCAAGTACAACGCCATCGAAGGCGAGATCACCGGCCGCGACCCCAAGGCCGTCATCGGAAAGAACTTCTTCACCGAAGTCGCGCCCTGCACGAACCGTCCCGAGTTCAAAGGTGTATTCGACGCTGGCGTTCGGGCGAAGAACCTGAACACCATGTTCGAGTACGTCTTCGACCATCAGATGAAGCCCACCAAGGTCAAGATTCACATGAAGCAGGCGATCCTGGGGCAGTCGTTCTGGGTATTCGTCAAGCGCGCCTAAGCGTCATGCCCGTCGATCTGACTCAGGCCGAGCCACTGTCATGGCATAGGCGGCAGAGCGCGCTGGCGCGCTTCGTCGCCGACCTCGTTGCCCACGAGTTGTCGCATCTGCGACCGGGCGGCGTGCAATTGCCCGAGCGGCCGTGGCCGTCCGAGCTGGCGATCGACGAGCAGGGGCTCGGTCTTGACTCGCTGGAGCGCCTTTCCATTGCCTCGGCGCTCAGTGAGGCACTTCATCTGCACGAGAGCGGGATTGAAGACCTGCTGTTGGCACGGCGGCGCTTTGGACAGTGGCTGGAGGTGGCCGCTGAAGGCTTGGCCGCGTTCGACGCTCGACTGACCTTCCGTACCTCGGGCAGCAGCGGGGTCGCCAAGGCGTGTCCCCATGAGCTGGCGAATCTGCTGCAAGAGGTTGAGCATCTGGCCAGCCTCGTGCCGCACACCCGACGCGTTCTGGCCGCTGTTCCGGCACACCACATTTACGGATTCCTTTTCACGGTTCTGCTGCCGGACCGCTTGGGCTGTAACGAAGTGCTCGACATCCGGATGATGACGCCGGCGGTGGTGGCGTCATTCTTGCAACCGGGCGACTTGGTGGTCAGTCACCCTGCGCATTGGTCGATCCTGGCGCGACACGCGGTGCGGTTACCACACGGCGTGCAAGGCATTACGTCAACGGCGCCATGCCCTGACCTTCTGGCGCGACGTCTTGAGGACTTGGGGCTCGCGACGTTGACGCAGGTCTACGGAAGTTCGGAAACAGCCGGCATTGGCACCCGGACTGCGGCCGGTGCCCCGTTTCGCCTGATGCCGTACTGGTCGCGCGACCCTCAGGTGGAGCCTCGACTGATGCGTGCCGGGAAAGATGGATCCATCTGTCCGCATGGCATCCAGGACCGACTGGAGTGGATGGATGATCGGCAGTTCAGGGTTTGCGGCCGCTTGGATGAAGCAGTTCAGGTAGGTGGCAACAACGTCTTTCCGTCGCGGGTGCGGCAGGTGTTGCTTGACCACCCACAGGTGAGTGATGTGGTGGTGCGCATGATGACGGCTGAAGAGGGATCGCGGCTGAAGGCCTTTGTGGTGCCGACTCCGGGCACTGACCCTACCGCGCTGCGAGCAGATCTATGGCGTTGGTCCGAGTCGCACCTGAGCGCGCCTGAGCGGCCGAAAGCCTTCAAGATCGGCGACGAATTGCCCCGCAATGTCATGGGCAAGCTGTCGGACTGGCCGCTGGACGTAGCGCACAACGCTGCCCAGCTCTGAAACCCTTGTCGAGCTGCGAGACACGCGAGGCATCCAAGCGGGATTGTCTGTGGCACGCCTCGACAGCGATGATCGCCCGAGGCGCTGCACCCGTCTTTCGCGCGGGTCGGTACCGCCGCTGCGGCTTGCGTAGGCGCATTCATCCGTCCACATTGTGGTTCCGTTCGCGGCGATTCTCGGTGCGTCGCACGGGCCAACGCCCTGGACGACGTCGACCGCGAGGCGGTATTCGGCTGTCGGCTTTGGGGCAGCAATTCCCGTGCGTCGAAGGTCGGCTCAGGGTCGGTAGTGATCGGCCGCTACGCGCAGCCCAGTGGCCGCAGCACATCCCAAACCTGTCGCCGAAACTGCAGTCGGCCCTAGTCCGATCAAAAACCGCGCCCAAAAGCCATCTAAGCGCGGTTTTCAGAAGCCACTAACAACCCTGATCGCCGGCCAGAGTTTGTCAACGACATCGGACGGCTGAGCCTCCAGCCCGGCCGACTCCAGCGCCAACCAGGTCGCCCACGCAATCAATGCTGGCTACCCTGGGGTCAAGTCCGACGTGCGCATCACCTATGACGAACAAACGCGACTTGAGGTCGTCGGCGACACGGCCGTGCTGGTGGGCTTGCCCTGGTTCGTCAAAACCTTGTCCGGCCAGACCCGCTCGGGCCGCTTGGACCAAAGCGGTGAATTGCCCCGCATCGTGACCGCCTCAGAAGAAGAGTACGAAGTGTTCTGGGGTGAAGATGCCCTGTTGCTGATGGAGGGCCACTGGGATGGCCACCACGCTCAAGCAACAAGCGAAGGTGCGCACCAACGCCACGCCCCAATCCATCTGCGCCATTCAGGTCACCCCCATCAAATTCGCAGACCTTTGGGCCGCCTATCCAAAGGAGCGCGACCCATACCGAGACGCCAGGGCAAGGTGCCTGCAGGTTTTGACAACCAGTGCGCCATACGGGTGAGTTCGGCCCTTCACCATGTCGGCGTCACGATGAAATCATTCAACGGCGCCACGGTGCCGCTGCATGGTCAGCGGGCAGCCATGCGAGCCGAAGAATTCACGGCGTGGCTGAAGCTGCAACCCTTTTGTGGTCTGCCAAGCAAGCCGCAGAGCATCACAGGGGCCGACTGACAGCAAAAAATCAAAGGCAAGACGGGCATCATCTTCTTCAAAGACTATTGGGCCCGGGACGGCCAGGTCAGCCATGCCTCAGGCGATCATGTGGACTTTTGGAACAAGGATCGGTTGACGCCTGGCTTTGCCAGCTTCATGCGTTTTACCTTGGGCTTGAGCGCCAGCGGCATCTTGGGTTTTTCTGATCTGGGCAAGGCAAAGGAGATCCTGTTTTGGGAAGTCAAGTGACAGCTCGCATCAAACCTGCGGGCCTTTTCTTTCTGGCCGGCATCGTCTTCGTGGTGCTTGTAGACAGACTCGCGACGGTGGCCTGCAATGGCACCTGCCCCGCCTGGTTCGCCGGGCTGGAGATGGCGCAGTTGCTGTTTCCCTTGGCCTGGGCCATCGTCGGATTCTCAGCGCCGTCAGGCCGACGCGCACTGTGGCTGTTGTTCACGGCGGTGTGCTCCAGCGCCATCGCATACGCCTTGCATGTTCAAACGTTGCATTTCACGATGGGCGCCGTCAGCGGCTGAATCGCCTTTGACCGCCCTGCAGCGCAACTGCCGGTCTTTGGCTTGGTTGTCGCGCCCCATCAGTGCTTCATCCCCAAGGCCTCATTGCGCAGAAAGGGCAGCGCGCCGTAGCGGCCTTGCAAGTAACCGCGCTCCAGCGCTTCATGCTTACGCGGGCTGAAGTCGAGCAAGGGGTACAGCGATGAACTCTGATCTGGTCGCTTTTCAACAAACCAGATCTGATCTCGGCGGAACAGGCCATGGGCATCAAGCAACGAGGTGTCGTTTGTGGTGAAGACGAGCTGCGCCCCCCCAGTATTGACTTCAGGCCGGTGGAACAAGCGCACCAAAGCCTGCACCAGCAAGGTGTGAAGGCTGGTGTCCAGCTCATCCACCACCAGCGTGAGCCCCTTGCTGAGGATGTCCAGTATTGGCCCCGTCAGGAACAGCAGATTGCGGGTGCCACTGGACTCGTCCATCAGGTCAAAAACGGCCTTGCCATGCTCGGTGACGTGGTGGAACTTCACTTCGGCCACTTCCTGCTTGGTGACCACCTCGATGTCGGCGATGCGGATGTCGGCGGCGCGCAGAAAATCGCAGATGGCCGCGCGCGGGGCTTCTTGCTTGAGCCTCTGCACCGAGAAATCCGGGACCAACGGCGTGTGCTCGTTGACGATGACCAGGTGATTAGCAAACCAATCGAACACGGGCCGCAAAGCCTCGCTGTTGAGCTGAACGGCCATTGACAGGAACAAGGCATTCGGCCGGGTGGCCCCTTCCCACAGGTTCTTGGCGCCCTTCAAGCCGGAGCCAAATTCATAGACATCCTTGCCACTGTCGACATCGAAGTGGCGCACGAACCAGCGTTGGGGCTTGAATGCCTTGTAGACCAGCAATTGCTCGCTGACGATGCGTTGCGTGTTCATGGCGAAGCCGTACTGATAGCGCACGCCATCGATGACGAAAGTGACCTCGAACTCCGTTGGCTGGCTGAGGGATGTGGCGTCCAACTTGAAAGGCTGGAGCTGGGTGAAAGTCTGCCCCGGCTGCAAGGCCGCTGATCCCATGACCACGCCACGCATGTACTGCAGGCCCTTGATGAGGTTGGACTTGCCGCTGGCGTTGGCGCCGTACACCACCGCGCTCTTGAGCACATGCGGAGCAGCCTTGAGGCCGGTGTCCAGGGCATGGGTGTCAAGCAAGGTCTTGTCGGTGGACGCCACCAGGCTGAGCACCTGCTCGTCACGCAGGCTGCGAAAGTTCTTGGTGCGGAACTCGACGAGCATTGCATTCACATCTTATTTAAATAAAGATAAATTATGCATTCTTCATGCGAATAAATTGATTATTTTACAAGGCGTCCATGATTTCGATCTCCGCCGGGCCACGCCAAGCCCGGCGCCCGCCGCTTAAATCCCGGCCCCCAAGGTACCCAAGCCCCGTTCGGGGGGCTTTTTTCATGGGGCTCCGGGTGTGCGGGCCTTGCGCGCAAGGCTCAAAGCCCGCAGCCCTCGCTCAGCGCTTACCCAATAGCGGGGACCGGCCTATCTTGTTCGTTTCAATCTTTTGCTTGGGTGGCGCCGCGCCAATCGCCCATCGCATACACGCGTTGATCTCGCAAGCCCTGCACGCCTTCCGCCCAAGCCATCAGCATGCGCTTGCCGATGTCATTGAACCCGCTGTGCTGGGCCATGGCTTGCCGCACCTGCGGGCCCACATCGGCCACGGCATCACTGATCGCTTCCACCATCTGCGCCTGCTCTTTGGGCTGAATGCCAAAGTTGGCCGCCATGAACTTCTGCAGGTTCTTGCCAGGCGTCCAGGTCTTCTTGCCCATGAACTCGATGGCCGGTGGGTTGTGCTGAAACCCTGCGTACACGCTGGTGGTCAGCATGTCGTAGGCAGGCGAGAGGTGCGCATCAGCCCGGCTGGTGTACAGCAGCGCCAGGTTCTTCGCATGGCAATCGGCATTGCGCAGGGCGTAGGTCAGCAGCAAGGTGGTGGCCAGTTGCCTGAAGGTCTCAAGCCTTCGCTCGGCAGGCACGTGGTCACGCACGGCCTTGGCAATGCGCTCCCAGGTGGTGTCGTACTTGGCGGCAGGCCGCAGGCCCAGCAGGGAACAGAAATCTTCCATGCCTGAGCAGGGCTGGCCCTGCTCGTCCACATCGAAGCGGTGCACCACCAGAGCCTGCCCGTCGCTTGAAACTTCGGTCTTGGCCGTGGGCATCACCCTTGATGCCACTTGCATGCAAAGGTGCTCGTTCAAGGCCACAAAAGGCAGTTGCTGGCTGGAGCCCTTGATGATGTGCCGCCGCGTGATCAGGCTGGCTTTCTTGTGCGCGGCCAATGGCGAATCTGACTGAGCAGCAGCTTCTTCAGCCGCGTCCAGGAATTTAGGCACCACGCCAGACACACCGCTGGTGGCATGCTGTCGGACCAGTTCGGCAAAAGCCTTTTCAGAGTTGTCGCCCTTCAGCAGCGCAGCCACCTCGATGGGTTTGGCCGGTTGGTTCAGCGCCGCACCTGGGGCGGCCACCTGGATGCGCCCCACCATGTTGCGGCCGATGACAGACAGCAAGGCAATCGGGCTGGCGCCAATGTGCGGCCCAAACTGCTCTTGCAGCACCTGCAGCAGGTAGCCCTCGGGCAGGTTCATCTGCAGCACGGGCGGCAGTTGGTCATCCCACAGGTAAGACTCTGTTCGCACCGGCATCGTGAGGGAGACAAAGTCGTCAGGCGCCGTGTTGGCGTGGTAGCTCAGCACGCTTTTGAAATCGCCCGATTGCTCCAGCACGGCTACATCGCGGCCCATGACGTAAACCGAGAGCTTCATGCCTGGTTGCGCTCACGGCGCAGTTCATCCAGCGTGCCAGCCTGGCCGGTAGGGATGATGTCGAGCTCCATGCGCAGCACGGACAGAACGGCCAGAAGTTTGCGGGCGCCGAACTCTGCGCCACGCCCCCGCTCGAAGCGGGACAAGGATTCGGGGGTGATGCCGGCCTGTTCGGCCACCACCTGCTGACGCAGGTTCAGCGCTTTGCGGCGCTCGGCGACGGCCTCGCCCAGTTCTTGGAGGGTTTGCATTTGATATTTATATCAAGATTTGCCATGAATGGGAAATTACTTGACGTAAAAATCAAATCGTCACCTTGCGGCCCGGGCTCAGAAGCCGGACTTCCGCCCCAGGCTTGGCGCAACACCAAACCACCGCTTGTAGGCCTGAGAAAAACTGGACAGGTCGCTGAAGCCCATCCGCTCAGCGATCTGGGTGAGCGACAGCGTGTCATCCGCCAGCAAGTCATTGGCCTGGCGGCCACGCACTTCGGCCAGCAGCACCCTGTACGACACGCCTTCATCCTGGAGCCGCCGCTTCAAGGTCCTGTCGCTGAGGCCCAGCGTGCGCGCGGCCTGGCGCAGATCCGGCGCCAGGTTGAGGGGCGCGGTGGCCAGGTACTGGCGCACGCATTCGGCCGCACCCAAGCGGGCGCGGCGGCGTTCCATCAATTCCTCACAGGCTCTTTCGCACATGGCCACCGTGACCGGATTGGCTTGAGGCAGCCGCAGGCTCAGGAGCTTGCTGTCGAATGACAAGCTGTTGCTGGCCGCACCAAACTCAGGGCGGACACCGCACATGCGGGGATGGTTGGCCAGCAAGGCGGCACCGGGCTGCAAGGCGTGCTTGAGCGTGAACCGAGACAAGGTGAACTCCGCGCCCAGCGTCTCCTTCATCAGCCGTGAAGCCGCTGCCACATCGCGCTCAACCAAGAAGCGCTGGACCGCGGGCTCCACGTCCGGGGCCTCGAAGGTGACGGTGCACATCTCACCGTCCAGGCCGCCAGAAATCCGGCAGAAGGCAAACGTGAGGGGGATGAAACGCAAGGCCAGCGCCAAGGCGTCGGCCGCTGTCGCGCTGCTGACCAGGCCCAGGCCCCACAAGCCGTATGACGCAAAGTTGTAGCGCATGCCCACTTCCAGCCCCAGCCCCGGCTGCCTGCACGCGCGGATGAGGTTGTGCACCACGCAAAGCTCCTGGCTGGCATCGAGCTCAATGGCGGGGTCGGCCAGATCGGCTTCCTTCAGCCGGGAGCGGGCCAGGATCTTTGAGACATCCAGCCCTTGCTCTTGGCCAAACTCAAGCAAAAGCCGAACGCTGGCGGCGCTGCGCCTGAAATTCCAAAAGCTCATGGCCGGTCGATCCCGTTGAATTGGCCCGAATCATAAAGTCTTTGTCCCCAGGCAACATTCTCAATCGCGGCGCTTTTGTGCATGATTGGCCCACATGGCGGCGGCCTTTCGCCGCAATTGCAGGTTTCAGAATATGCAAAGCACCGGCTTGAACACAGACAACCCCATCAACACGATCATCATCGGCTCCGGCTTCGCGGGGATCGGCATGGCGGTCGCATTGAAGAAGGCTGGCCTTGGCGAATTCATCATCCTTGAAAAGCGCCACGACGTGGGCGGCGTTTGGCGGGACAACACCTACCCGGGCGCGGCCTGCGATGTCCCCTCCCACCTGTACTCGTTTTCATTCGAGCCCAACCCGAACTGGTCGAGGGTGTTTGCACCCCAAGCCGAGATCCACCAGTACCTGAAGCATTGCGCCGAGAAGTACGGGCTGCTGCCATTCATCCGTTTTGGCTGTGAAGTGGCCCAAGCCGTTTACCACGAGGGGCTCGCGCTGTGGACCGTGACCTTGACCAGCGGCCAGGTCCTGCAAGCCCGGTTCCTGGTCACGGCCACAGGCCAGCTCAGCCGCCCCGTGTACCCCAAACTGAAAGGCATGGAAAGCTTTGAGGGGCACGTTTGCCACTCTGCCCACTGGGACCACAGCCACGACATGAAGGGCAAGCGCGTGGCGGTGATTGGCACGGGCGCTTCGGCCATCCAGTTCGTGCCTGCGATCGTGGACCGGGTGGATCAACTCACCGTCTTTCAACGCTCGGCCGCCTACATCCTGCCTCGTCCTGATGGCGCCTATGCGGGCTGGCGCAAGGCCTTGTTCAAAGCTGCCCCCTGGACGATGAAGCTGCACCGGGCCCGCATCTATTCGCAGTATGAAAGCCGCGCTGTGGGGTTCACCCGCGTCAAGGCGCTGATGGACTTGGCCGTGGGCCTGCCTTTCAAATCGCTGCTCCGCCGACAAGTGGCCGACCCCGGTCTGCGTGCGCGGCTCACGCCCGACTACCCCATTGGCTGCAAGCGCATCCTGCTGTCCAACGAGTACCTGGCCACGATGGCCAAGCCCAACGTGAAGGTGGTGACGGAAGGCATCCGAAGCATCACGACCGATGGCATCGAGACTGCGGACGGGCAGCACCACACCGTGGATGCGATTGTCTATGGCACGGGGTTCGCGGCCACCGAGTTCCTCGCGCCGATGACCATCACCGGGCGGGACGGCTTGAATCTGAACGAAGCCTGGCGCAAGGGCGCGCAGGCCTACCTGGGCATGACGGTGCCGGGCTTCCCCAACTTCTTCATGCTCTATGGGCCCAACACCAACTTGGGCCACAGCTCCATCATCTACATGCTCGAGAGCCAGATCGCGCATGCCTTGAGGTGCATGAAGGCAGCGCACAAGGCCGGCGCCAACGCGATCGAAGTCGATGCGGCACGCTATGCCAGCTTCAATGGCACCGTGCAAAAGCGATTGGCGGCCACGGTGTGGCAGGGTTGCAAAAGTTGGTACGTCGATGCCAACGGCCACAACAGCACGAACTGGCCTGGCTTCACCTTTGGGTACCGTTGGCTCACGCGGTATTCGTCGCTCAACGCGTACAACTTCATCGAGCCACATCGCGGCTCAGGGAATGTGATTCGGTTTGCTGAACCGCCGGGCGGGGTGGAATCACTCAGTGCCAGCACCTTGAAAGCCCTGTTGCGCATCACGTTCAAAGCCTTCATTCGTCCGCCGTTCGGGGTGGGCGCGCAGCGCTTCATCGTGAGCGCCTTGTCAAACCTCATGCCCAGCCACCGGCATGTGCACGTCGCACGGCATGACATCCATGGCGTCACCACAGAAGTGATCTCTCCAAAGCAGGCGCAAGTCAGGGGCGCCACCATCCTCTACCTGCATGGCGGCGGCTTCTGCACGGGCAGTGCCCGCACACACCGCAGTTTGACCACGCGCCTGGCCGCCACCGGCATGACGGTCTGGGTGCCGGAATACCGCTTGGCGCCTGAGCACCCACAGCCCGCCGCTGTCGAGGACGCACTGACCTGCTACCGCGCCTTGCTCAAGCAAGGCTTGGCAGCTCACCAGATCGTGGTTTGCGGGGATTCTGCCGGTGGCGGCTTGGCCCTCGCGCTGGCCCTGAAGCTGCGTGATGCAGGAGAGCCCATGCCCGCAGGGTTGATGCTGCTGTCGCCCTTCCTGGACAACACCCTGTCAGGCGAGACCATCCGGTCGGCTTCGAGGCTTGATCCCATGCTCAACGTGGCATGGCTTAAGCAGGCTGTGCATTGGTATGCGCCGGGTTTCAAAGGGCCACACTTGTTGGACGGCGATTTGCATGGGCTGCCTCCCATGCTGATTCAAGTGGGCGACCAGGAGATCCTCGAATCCGATGCAAGCAGGCTGAATGCGCGCGCCGCGCACTGCGGCGTGCCTTGCCGCCTGGAAATCTATTCAGGCCGTTGGCATGTGTTTCAACTTCAGGCGGCATTCCTGGCCTCTGCAGCCAACGCGGTGACACGCTTGGCCACCTTCGCCAGCCAAAGAACGCAGGCACAAACGCCTCACTTGGCGTGGCATGAGAGTGCCGGCGACCCGATCTCCAGGGCCATGGCGTTTTGACCATGCATGCTCCCTTTTCACATCGCATTACTTTCGGAACCCAACAGTGAAATCTCGCCGTTACCCTGACACCTCGCATGTGCGCCTTAGGGCGATCAAGTCCACCTTCATGGCCGAAGGGGCCCTCTGTGGCGCCACGCTCTATGTGCCAGCGGACACCGCGCCCGATCAGGAACTGCCCACCATCCTCATGCTCGGAGGTTGGGGCAGCATTCAAAGGGCCCTGACCTCATCGTTTGCCCACAGCTTTGTCGAAGCGGGCTTTGCCGTGATGGAGTTTGACTACCCCGGGTGGGGAGACAGTGGCGGCTTTCCCAGGCAGGGCATCGATCCATGGCGCCGCACACGCGTGGCAGATACCGCACTGGCGCACCTGAAATCGCAACCCATGGTGGCTGCCCATCAGATCACCCTTTGGGGCACGTCCTTCGGTGGCGGCCATGTGGTCGATCTGGCCTCTCAACATCCCGAACTGAAGGGCGCCATCATCCAGGTGCCTATGCTGGACGGCCTGACCGCCACGCTGGCCACGCCACCGCTGCGGCTCTTGAAGCTGGTGGCCCTTGGCGTGTGGGACTTGGTCAAACCTGGCGCACCCATTTACGTGCCGACGCTGGGCCGCGAAGGCGAGTTCGCCACCATGGACCGCGACGGGGCCTGGGAGGCCATGGAAGTCGCGCTAGCTGCCTGGAAAGACCGCAGCTATGACAACCGCGTTGCCGCGAGGTCCGTGCTGACCATGCCGTTCTACCGCCCCTGGCTGCGCCTGAAGGACGTGAAAATCCCGATGCTCATGATTGGTGCGACGGGCGACACGGTGGCGCCTTTTGTGGCCGACAAAGTCAAACGGGTCGGCAACCCCAATGTGCAGGTCATGCTGATCGACGCCAATCACTTTGACCCCTACTTCGATTCGCTGTTTCCAGAGGTCCTGGCACCGCAGTTGAAGTTCTTGGCCCGATAGGCGGTCATCGCCCTGGCCATCGCTAGATTTCGGCGATGCATTGATTGCGCCCAGCCTTTTTGGCTGCGTAGAGCGCGCGATCAGCGCGTTCCAATGAGTCTGCCCAACTCTCTCCAACGCGATGGTGAGCCAGACCCGCAGAGAAGGTGACGCGCAGTTCTGGGACTTGATTCGAAAGCTTGGCCTGGGCAACCGCCACCAGAAGGCGGTCAATGGGCATCTGAGACCCACCGGGCATGACGATCAGGAACTCTTCACCGCCCCACCGGCCCACCGTGTCTATGTCTCGAAAGGCGGGTTTTGCCAGGATGGCAAATCCAAGCAGCACCTCATCGCCAACCTGATGTCCATGGGTGTCATTGACCTGCTTGAAATGATCCAGGTCAATCAAGGCAACGCAGAAGCCAGGCAAGCCGATGCCACCGCGCATGGTTTCATGATCAAGGACTTCATGCAAATGCTGTCGGTTATACAGACCTGTCAACATGTCAATGGTCGTGAGTCGCTCGACTTCGGCGATGGCCAACTCAAGTTCTTTGCGTTCTGTGTGGTTCTTTTCGCGGGAGCGGGCGTAGTTGTATGACTGCCAGGTGAGCATCATCAAGACAGCGCAAGCTGTCGCCATGCTCAAGCCCTCTGATGCGGCATCGAATCCTGGCCCACCCCAGAAACTCATGCCGATCCAGGAAATAACCAGTATCACGATAACGGCTGTACCTGAGCCGCGGGCCTGTTGAGGCGAGAACGAAGGAAACCCGAATGCCTGCACCTGGCAAAGCACGCCCAACAACGCGCCCTTGCCAATCGGCGAAAAAAAGTGCGCTGCCACCAGCATCAAGTTGGCCCAGATGCATTGCTCCATCAAGAAGATGGGATCCTTGAAGCGCTTGGACCAGCCGCTTCGGATGATCGCCAGCGGTGCGACAGCCCCGATCGTCAGATGGCCCAACAAAACAAGTTCCAGCCAATGGGGAAACATGTGCTTCGGGATCGCATAAACGATGACGAAGAGAAGCCAGAAAACATACATGCCGGAGACAGCCGATGCCAGCTTCAGCAAAGTGCGCGTCTTTGGATCGTCGGTCCACAACAGCTTGGACAGCGGACTTGAAGTGGCATGGCTTGCGCTCCGCTCTGGCGGGGCAGCAGCAGGTGTCAGTGCAGGAAGCGGCCCTCTTTCTGGCAACGATGCATGCGCCCTTTCTCGCGAGGCGGCATGGTCTTCGCCATTGGCAAACTCAGGGCTGATTCGGTCTCTGCCTGCATGCTTGGCGTCGTACAAGGCCTGATCGGCCAGCGCCATCAGATCTTCGACGGCGCCATCGCGGTAGGTTGCCAGGCCCGCCGAAAACGTGACGCGCAGGCCAGGGTGCACGGCGTTCCAATCATGCTGGTGAATGGCCGCCCGTAGATCCTGCAAGCGGCGATAGGCCGAACGCCCGTCGGCCTCCGGCATCAGCACGACAAACTCCTCCCCACCCCAACGGGCCACTGTTTCGAATGGCTCGAACACCGATGAAGCGATCTCGGAAAAGCGTTTGAGTACGGCGTCTCCCACGGCGTGGCCGTGCTGATCATTCACACGTTTGAAGAAATCGATGTCCAGCATCCCCACCGTGAATGGCACACCAAAGCGTGCTGTCTTGCGGGCCTCCTGCTCCAGGCAGGCCAACATGTGCCGACGGTTGTAGAGCCCCGTCAATGTGTCATGGACGGACAGGAAGTTGAGGGTTTGAAGCGCTTTTTCCCGCTCCACGTTTTGCTGCTTGCGGCGCTTCACCAAGCTACGCGCGTGGGTGGAAACCATGGCCAGCGTCGGAAGCAGCAATGCCAGGCAGCCGAGGTTCAACAACTCATCGATCAGCTTGGGCCCGTTCGGGTGCGCCACCCAAATGCTGATGGAGTTGGCGAGCTGGAGCACGGTCGCTGCAGCGATGACGAACCTCACTTGCTTCACGGGCAAGCGACGCATGTCGAAGACCACGATCACGGCCAGCCACATGAAGGCCACCCCTCGGCTGATTTCAATCAGGTGATACGACAGTGCGACAACCACCACGCTGAACAACACCTGTGGAAGGACCACCAATGGGTCGCGCCACCGAAGTGTGAGCCCTGACCAGATCAATCCCGCAAAGGCACCAAGGCCACCTGCCATCACAACCGCAATCGAATGCGCTCGCTCTATCGGGAACAGGTTGAGCCACGCGCCGGCATAAAGCACGAGCAGCGCCAGCACGTAGCTTGGCAACGTCAGAACAAACCGGCGCATCGCCCGGCCGAGCACTGTTGACGAAGAAGCTTGAATGCCGCTTTCGTCAAGCTCCGCGCGAAGGGTGGCGGGAGCGGCTGTCAACACGGCGCAACCGAAGTGAGCGGCTCGACCACGCGTTCGACATCAGCGCAACTCGGCGAATCATTCATCCGTGTGTTTACGTCTTCGCGCGCTGTTTATGAAATGCCGCAGCTGAACGAATTGAAAAGACGACAACTTTTCACGAAACAACGATGGGCGAGAAGTTTGAAACCTTTCTCCAAGTCAGCGCGAGCAATTGGTACTCGTCGATCAGATCCAGCCGGTCCAACTCGGTCGCGAGCTTGCCGCTACCGAGGAGTACGCCGTCTGGCGTCGCGTCCTTGAGCTTTTGTACGCCCATGCGCAGGTCGCAGGTGACGCGGCCCCACAGCATCGTGCCGACCTCGTCCATGCGGCGGGTGAAGAAAGCGTGTGTCTCGTCGTCGGCGATGCCTTCCTGGTGGTCGACGCAGCTGGCCCTGTTTCGACACCGCTTGCCTGCCCTTGGTGATACCATTCGCCCTCGCGCAGCACGGCGACACCTTTCCCAAAGGCTGCAACTCGTCCATGCTGACCGCGTTTTGCGACACCTCGTCGCCCTTTTGGTCTGCCGAGCTACAGCCAATCGAGCCTCTCGTGCTCACGCAGCTTGATTCAAGCCTGAGCGCCCCCTGATTGAACAATATTTCAAACATCGCCATTTCCATGGGCAAGTACGTCGTTTCGCCCACGACACACCAGACCGACTGCGGCCGCTTCCGCGCCTCCTTCGCGGTCCGTCGCTCACAGGGCAACGGGAGCTACGCCCGTGTGTTCCGTTTTGACAGAACCTTTGCCTCGCGCGAAGCTGCCCGGCTCTTTGCCGTCACCCAGGGCTGGCTGGAAACGTGCCTGCCGCATCCCTCCACCTGCTGACCAGAAAGGCTCCTCCATGAGCAGCAAGATTTACGTGGGCAACCTGCCCTACTCCGTGACTGATTCCAGCCTGAAAGACAACTTCGCCGCGTTTGGCAGCGTTTCCTCCGCCAAGGTCATGATGGACCGGGAAACCGGCAACTCCAAAGGCTTCGGGTTTGTGGAAATGGCCTCTGCTGAAGCTGCCCAGGCCGCCATCACCGCGCTGCACGGCATGTCCGTTGATGGGCGCTCGATTGTCGTGAGCCTGGCGCGTCCCCGCGAAGAAGGTGGTGGCTCGGGCGGCAACAGCGCGGTTGGCTACAGTTCAGCCAAGCGTTCGGACGTTGGATATGGCACGGGTGGCCACGGTGGCGGTCGCTACTGAACCCAGTCGGTTTTTTTTCGTCCCCACGTGGCCGAAGTGCAGCACGACATGGCCCAGTTTGACGCGCTGCGCCCGCACATTGCCAGGCTGACCACGCTGCTGGACCGCGCTGAAGACTCCGAGATGGCCTTGGGCAGCGACGCCATGGTCACCGCCTTGGAGGGCTACGCCCTGTTGAAGGTGCTACAACGGTTTTCTGGTCGCGGGGTTGGTGTGGGGCCTGTTTCTGGGCGCCGCCGGGCACGATATCAAGGTTTTCTTCCTGGGCTGCGTGATTGTGGCCGGGGTGTTTGGCGCTGCCACGGTCAGCCGCAAGATCTTCTTC
>NZ_JACMNS010000108.1 GCF_014378415.1 Aquabacterium sp. | reverse complement strand
GCCGGCCTGGCCATCTACATCAACCAGTTGATGGAGCTGCCCACGATCTTCCTGAACCTGGGCTTGTTCATCTGGGCCGGCATGCTGCTCAAGCAAAGCCGCATCGTTGACCTGTTCATGGACCTGCTGCGTCCTTGGCGTTTGTCGCCCCAGTTGCTGACTTACATCATCTTGCTGGCCGCTGCTGTGCCTACCGCCTACACCGGCGCGTCAGGTATTTTCGTGATCGCCGCTGGCGGCATCATTTACCACGAGGTCCGCGCTTCGGGTGGTTCGCGTCAGTTCGCGCTGGCCGCCACGGCCATGTCCGGTTCGCTGGGCGTGGTGCTGCGCCCTTGCCTGCTGGTGGTGCTGATCGCCGCGCTGAACAAGCAAGTCACCACCAATGGCCTGTACCACTGGGGCTTCTACGTCTTCCTGTTGACGTCCACCTTGTTCTTCCTGACCTCGCAAATGCTGCGCACCCAACGCGCTGAGATCGAGTCGTTCCGCGTGGCCATTCCTGCCACCTTGCGCTCTGTCATCCCCACGCTGCCATATGTGGGTGTGGTGATCGTCGTGATCGCCCTGTACGAATACGCGCTGGACACCAAGCTGAACGAAATCACGGCACCCACGATCATGCCGGTGATGCTGTTGATCATCCTGATCTTCGACAAGATCATCAACAAGGGCAAGACCGAGATCACGCCGGATTACGCCAGCCACCGCCAGCCCGGCGTGGAGCGCTCCATCCGCTTTGCCACCAACGAGACCATCGGCCACATTGGCGCGCTGCTCAGCCTGATGACCTTGTCACTGGCCATGGGTGGTGTGATCGAGCGTTCGGAAGTCATGAGCAACTTCCCGCACGTCTTCGAGAACCACTGGACGGCGATGGCCTTCCTGGTGGTCACCAAGGTGTTCCTGGGCATGATCATGGATCCGTTCGGCGCCGTGGTGCTGGTGTCAGGCACCCTGGCCCCGATCGCCTTCGCCAACAACATCGACCCCGTTCACTTCTGGATGATGGTGCTGGTGGCCTTCGAGCTGGGCTACCTGCTGCCGCCCGTGGCCTTGAACCAGTTGCTGACCCGCCAAGTGATTGGCGAGCCCGAAGTCAACATCGCCGATGGCGAGGTCAAACACCTGGGCTTCTACCGCCGCTATGAGCGCTGGATCTTGCCCACGGTGGTGATGACCATTGGCCTGTCCATCGTGGCTTTCGGGCCGCTGGCGGTGCAAGACTTCCCGCAACTGGCCTTCATCAAAGACTGGTTCCCGCACCCAACCCAATAAGTCCGACGGCGACTTCGCCACAAACCCGGCCCCTGCACTCGCACGGGCCGGGTTTTTTATTGATACTCGCCATTGATGCCATTCCCAGGTCTTTCATGAGTCTGCACCGCACCCGTTTTGCCTTGTTGGTCACCACCATGGCCCTGTCCCTGTCCGGTTGCAGCACTTTGCAAAGCGGCGCTGTTCAGTTGATCGGCTGGACATCCCCGCCCACCGTTCCTCCAACGGCGGCCACCCCCGCTCAAACGCCTGTGCCAGGGCAGGCCCCGGCCTTCGACACGGTCATCAAGGGCGCCGAGCGCATGGACGGCCTGCTGCCTTTGTGGAAGCGTCAAGACAAGGTCTGGATCGAATTGGCGCCCGCCAATCTGGGGCGCGCGTTTTTCCTGTCGCCCACCGTGGTCACGGGCATTGGCGAGGCGGGCCTTTTTGGCGGGCTGATCACGAGCCGCTCGGCCCAGGTGGGGCGCCCCCAGTGGGTGGAGTTCCGCCGGATTCAACAACAGGTGCAACTGCTGGCCATGAACGCGGCGTACACGGCCCAAAAAGGCACGCCCCAAGAGCTGGCGGTTCAGGCTGCGTTTTCGCCCAGCCTGCTGGCCAGCGTGAGCGTGGCCAGTGCGCCTCAGGCCCAAACGGGCGCCATCCTGATCGAGGCCAACCCTTTGTGGGTGAACGACATGCTGGGGTTGGGGCTGCAACTTCAGCGTGCCTACAAGCAAAGCTACGCGCTGGATTCGCGCAATTCTGCGCTGTCGGTGGCGCGCACTCAGAGCGACCACCTGAGCTTTGACATCCTCCACCATTTCGCCACCAGCTCCATCGCTGCGGGCAATGGCGTGGCAGGCGGGGTGGCGCCGGGTGTGCCCACGTCCGTGCCCGACCCACGCAGCCTGTTCATCAATGTGCGCTACAGCCTGAGGTCACTGCCGGAAACCGCCATGAAACCGCGCGCTGCAGACCCACGGGTGGGTTACTTCACCACCACAGTAGCCGACTTCACTCAGGACCTGGCACGCACCCCTCGGCAGCGCTTCATCAGCCGCTGGCGGCTGGGAAAAAAGGACCCGGCCGCCGCCATGTCAGAGCCTGTGCAACCCATCGTCTACCAACTCGACCCGACCATCCCGCTGGCCTACCGCCAGGTCATCACCGAGGGCATTCTGGCCTGGAACAAGGCTTTTGAAGCCCTCGGCATCAAGGATGCGATCCAGGTGCGCGCACCGGTGCCTGGCAAGGCGGACGAGGCCTCGGGGTCGGCCCGGGCCACCGTGCGCTGGATGACCAACAGCCAACCAGGCTTCGGTGCCATCGGACCCACACACGTGGACCCGCGCACGGGCGAGATCCTGCAGGCGGACATCGCCCTGGAAAGCCTGTCCTCGCGCTCGATTCGCACCTTGCGCAGCGAGATCATCGCAGCACCATCCACGCATTCAGCCGACGGCCGATGCGAGCACGCGGCCGAAGCGGCCGAGCAACTGGGCTATGGCCTGGACTTGATGACCTCGTCAGGGCGCCTGGACCCGGACAGTCCGGACGTTCAAGCCTTCGTGCTGGCTTACCTGAAAGACACGACCATGCACGAGGTTGGCCACACCTTGGGCTTGAGGCACAACTTTCGGGGTTCGCGCTGGCACACCGCCGAACAACTGGCCGATCCGGCCTTGACACTGCGTGAAGGCAACAGCGCCTCGGTGATGGACTACGCGCCGATCAACCTGCCCTTGCCGGGTCGGCCCGCGCCCGCCGCCTTTCAAACCACCTTGGGGCCTTACGACTTCTGGGCCATCGAGTATGGCTACAAGCCCTTGGGCAGCCCAGAGGCGCCTGAGCTGCGGCACATCGCCGAACGCAGCGCCGACCCGGCCTGGTCTGACAAGCTGGACTTTGGCTCCGACGAGGACGACTACCTGGGGCTGGACCCGCAATCGCTGACCTTTGACCTGGGCCGCGACCCCGTGGTCTTTGCCCGCCAGCGCTTGACCATCGCCAAAGACCTGATCGCGCGCCAGGCCCAGGAAAAATCCAGCGCCGCCGATGACCCGAGCTTGCTGCGCCGCCGGGTCACCCATGCCTTGCGAGACGTCGGGCGCACTTCGCAAATCCTGTTGCGCCAGGTCGGTGGGCTGATCACACGGCGCAACGCGGCAGGCAGTGGTCGTGACCCGCTGGACCCTTTGCCCGCCGCCACTCAACGCGCGGCCCTGGACCTGATTGCCCGTGAGCTGCTGTCACCGCAGGCACTGAGCCTGTCCCCCGCGCTACAACGCCGCATGGCCCCAGACTACTTTGAGCGGGTGGAGGGCAGCGGTGCCCGGACCGATTTTTCCATCGCCGACACGTTGCTGTCACTGCAACGCCTGGTCCTGGACACCTTGATGGCCGATGTGCTGGCCGAACGCATGCTGGACAACATCGACCGAACACGTGACCGAGATGAAGCACCCCTCACCCTGCGCGAACTGCACCAGCGTGTGAGAGATGCCGTGTGGGGCACATCCCTGACAGCGACTCAGGGGGACGATGCGCCTTGGCGGCGCAATCTGCAGCGCGAGCACGTGAATCGGCTGTCCGCCTTGGTGGTGCGATCGGCCAGCAGCCGGGCCGACGTGCGCTCCGTGGTCCGCGGGCAAGCCAGAAGTCTGCTGACCACACTGAGTTCCAGCCCCTGGGGCAGCAGCCCATCGGGCACCTCGGAAGCGCACCGCCGCGATTGCGTCGAAACCCTGAAGCGCGCACTCAGTGCATCGGTGGTCCGCGCAAGCCCCTGAAGGGGGGAAGCCGACAGGCCTGACAATAGGCACTGCTAATTGATGCTCACCATGGACCTGCCCACGATTTTCTCTGCCTCCGGCCCCTTGGCCCGCGCCTTCGATGGCTACCACGTGCGCCACGAGCAAATCGAAATGGCGCAGGCGGTGGCGCAAGCCATCCACGACGCCAGCACGGTGGTGCTGGAAGCCGGCACCGGCGTGGGCAAGACCGCCGCCTACCTGGTGCCCGCCTTGCTGGAAGGCGGCAAGGTCATCGTGTCGACCGGTACCAAGGCGCTGCAGGATCAGCTCTTTCACCGTGACCTGCCCGCCGTGCGCGCGGCCTTGGCCGTGCCCGTCAAGGTGGCGTTGCTCAAAGGCCGCAGCAACTACCTGTGCTGGCACCACCTGGATGGCGCCAACCAGGACGCCATGCTGAGCAGCCGCCAAGAGGTCAAGGACCTGGGCCTGATCAACCGCTTCATCCACCTCAGCCCCACCGGCGACAAAGCCGAATGCCCGACCGTGCCCGAGCACGCCACCATCTGGGCGCGGGTCACTTCAACGCGTGAGAACTGCCTGGGCAGCGAGTGCAAGCACTACACCGACTGCTTCGTGATGAAGGCCCGGCGCGAGGCCCAGGACGCCGATGTCGTCGTGGTCAACCACCACCTGTTCTTCGCCGATTTAATGTTGCGCGAAGAAGGCGTGCCTGAGCTGCTGCCCAATGCCCAGACCGTGATCTTTGACGAAGCGCACCAGTTGCCCGATACCGCCACACTGTTCTTTGGAGATTCGATTTCGACCGCGCAATTGCTGGACCTGCTGAGGGATGCGCTGGCCACCGGCCAGACCCAGGCTCGCGATGGGGCGAAGTGGAATGATGTGCTGGCCCCACTGGACCGCGCCACCCGTGATCTGCGCCTGTGTTTTGGGCCGCAGACACAGCGCCTGGCCCAGCCGCAACTGGGCGCGGCACATCCGCTTCACGCTGCCCTGCTCACCGTGCGCGAGGCCTTGTCCGAAGTGCGCGACACGCTCGAATCACAGGCCGACCGCAGCCCCGACCTGGCCCAGTTGCAGCGCCGCGCCCATGCGTTGATGCAGCGCCTGTCTGCGTGGGGCGCGCCAGAGCGCGCCAATGAGCCTGAACTGTGTTGGGTCGATGTGGGCAGTCATGGCCTGCAACTGCACCGCACGCCCATCTCCGTGGCCGACGTGTTCCGCCGCCAGCGCCTGGGGCTGGCCGACAACGCGTTCGAGGCCGATGACGACAGCGAAGGGGCGCAAGCCAAGGCGCCCGCCGAAGCGCCGCGCCGCGCCTGGATCTTCACCTCGGCCACTTTGGCGGTCAAAAACGACTTCACGCATTTCACCCAGGCCCTGGGCCTGGAAGATGCGCACTGCCTGGCCTGGTCCAGCCCCTACGACTACCCTTCACAGGCCATGCTGTACGTGCCAGAGGGCTTGCCGCAGCCCAGCGCCGCCAACCACACGGAAGCCCTGGTCGAAGCCGCCCTGCCCTTGATCCGCGCCAACCGTGGCCGGGCTTTCGTGCTGTGCACCAGCCACCGCGCCGTGCAGCGGGCGGCAGATCACCTCAAAAAATTGTTCGAAGAAGGCGGTGATCCGTTCCCGGTGTTGCGGCAAGGGGATGCTCCCCGCCCCACCTTGCTGGACGACTTCAGGCGCACGGGCAACGCGGTGCTGGTAGGCAGCCACAGCTTCTGGGAGGGCATTGACGTGAAGGGCGACGCGCTGACCCTGGTGGTGATCGACAAACTGCCCTTTGCGCCGCCAGACGACCCAGTGCTGGCCAAGCGTCTGGAGTTGCTGGAGCAAGAAGGCGGCAACCCCTTCATGGAACACCAGGTGCCGCAAGCGATTATCGCGCTCAAGCAGGGCGCAGGCCGGTTGATCCGCAGCGAGACCGACCGGGGCGTGCTCATGATCGGCGACGTGCGCTTGATCGAAAAGCCTTACGGCAAGCGCATCTGGCAAAGCCTGCCGCCGATGAAGCGCAGCCGCAAGGAAGACGAAGTAGTTGCTTTTTTAAGCACCCTTTGACGGGGCTTGCTGGCGATGTGGCCAGACACATCTGTTCAATCAGACTTCCAGGTTGTCGATCAGGCGCGTCTTGCCGAGCTTGGCCGCCGCCACCACCACCAGGGCTTCGTTGCCAAGCAGTTCTTCAGCCGATGGTGCCAGCAGATCACGTTGACGCCGGATGCTGACGTAGTCCGGCACCCAGCCCTGCTGACCGAGCTTGTCAAAGGCTTGCGCTTCGATCTTTGCCACACCATCGCAAGGCAAGCCAGTGCGGCCTGCCAGGACGAGGTCCCGCACCCGCTGCAAAGCCTGCGACAACTGCACCGCCTGGGCACGCTCATCGGCACTCAGGTAGCCATTGCGCGATGACAAGGCCAGACCATCATCGGCCCGCGCCGTGTCACCGCCCACAATGTCGATGGGCCAAGCCATCTGCCGCACCATGCCCTTGATCACCATGAGCTGCTGGTAGTCCTTCTTGCCAAACACCGCCGCGCGCGGCTGCACGATGTTGAACAGCTTGGCCACCACCGTGCACACGCCCGTGAAAAAACCGGGGCGAAACTCACCTTCGAGCAGGTTGGCCAGGTCGTCTGGGGGCGCCACTTTGTAGCCCTGAGGCTGGGGGTACAACTCGGCCTCATCAGGCGCGAACACCACGTCGCAGCCCGCGCCGGCCAACAGTTCGGCATCGCGCGCCAAGGTGCGTGGATAGCGGTCGAAATCTTCGTGCGGCCCGAACTGCAGGCGGTTGACGAAGATGCTGGCCACCACCAACCCGCGTCCCCATGCACCCTGGTCGGCGATGCCGCGGGCTTGTCGGATCAAGGCCAGGTGGCCTTCATGCAGATTGCCCATGGTGGGCACGAACACGGGCGCGTTGGCGGCCTCGGCCACGATGGTGCGCAACTCAGCGATGGTGTGGATGATCTTCATCGGGATCGCAGCGTTGATCAATCAATAACCGTGGATGGCTTCGTCGGGGAAGCTGCCGTCCTTGACACTCGACACGAAGCGGCGGACGGCGTCGTCGATGGAGCCGCCCTCGGCCATGAAGTTGCGCACGAAGCGCGGCAGCTTGCCCCTGGTAATGTTGAGCATGTCGTGCAGCACCAGCACCTGGCCGGCGGTGCGCTGGCCCGCGCCAATGCCGATGGTGATCATGCCGGGGTTGTCAGTCTGCACCGCTGCGGCCACGTCAGAAGGCATCAACTCCAGCACGGCCATGGCGGCACCGGCTTGCGCCAACTCCTTGGCATGGCGGCGCAAGGTCTCGGCCCCGGCGGCATCTCGGCCCTGGATGCGGTAGCCGCCCAAGGCGTGCACGCGTTGCGGCGTCAGGCCCAGGTGGGCGCACACGGGGATGCCGCGATCGGTCAGGAAGTGCACGGTCTCGGCCGTCCAGCCGCCGCCTTCGAGCTTGACCATGTGGGCACCGGCCTGCATCAGGGCCACGCTGGAGCGCAGGGCTTGCTCACGGTTCTCCTGGTAACTGCCAAAAGGCAGATCGCTGATGACCCAGGTGTGGCGGTTGCCGCTCACCACGCAGCGCGTGTGGTAAGTGATGTCGTCGACGGTCACTGGCACCGTGCTGGATTGGCCTTGCACGACCATGCCCAGCGAGTCGCCGATCAGGATGCAGTCCACGCCGCAATCGTCCAGCATGCGAGTCATCGAAGACTCGTAGCAGGTCAGCATGGTGATTTTTTCACCCTGCGCATGCATCTCGCGCAGGCGGTGCAGGTTCAAGGGTTTGCGGGCGGGCAAGGCAGCGGGGGTCACTGAGCTCATTTCACGCGGGTTGGGTGCCAAAGTGGCGCGATTCTAGGCCGACAAGCCACCGCGTGCGCGGGAAATTCTGCAAGCGCCCACGAGCGACTGGGGCTAGCATGATGCTTTGTCGTGTTGATGTTTGGACCAGACATGGCCTCGTGGTGGACGCAGTTGAATGAAATCGGGCTGGAAAAGGTTTTCCTGCTCTTGATGGGGCCGATTTTCGCCGCCTGCATGACTTTTGAGGCCTGGTGGCTGAACCGTCGGCGGCAACAGACTTACACGGTCCAGGGCACGTCCATCAACATCAGCCTGGCCTTGAGCCACGCGGTGGCCGACGGCATCGCCTGGGCCTTGCTGGTCGGCCTGTTCGACCTGATCTACCAGCACCGCCTGTTCGACATCGCCATCACCTGGTGGAGCGTGGTCGGGCTGCTGGTGGCACAAGACTTTTGCTATTACTGGTTCCACCGCGCCAGCCACCGCGTGCGCTGGATGTGGGCCAGCCACGTGACCCACCATTCTGGCCAGACCATGAACCTGGCGACCGCCTTGCGGCAAAGCCCCACCTACCCCATCTCAGGCATGTGGGTGTTCTGGCTGCCCCTGGCCTGGCTGGGGTTCGAAACGCGCCACGTGATCCTGGTGGTGGCCGTGAGCCTGGCCTATCAATTCTTTGTGCACACCGAGTCCGTGCGCAAGCTGCCCCGGTGGTTCGAGGCGATCTTCAACACGCCATCGCACCACCGCGTTCACCATGCCCGCAACACACAATACCTGGACCGCAATTACGCGGGCGTGCTGATCATCTGGGACAAGCTGTTTGGCAGCTTCGTGCCGGAGGACGCGCCCTGCGACTACGGCATCGTCAAGCAGATCCACACCGGCAACCCGCTGGTGATGATGTTCCACGAGTGGCAGGCCATGGGGCGCGATGCGATGAAGCCAGGGCCGCTGTGGCAACGTCTCAAGCACCTGTGGGCGCCGCCCGACTGGGAGCGCACAGAGCGCTGAACAGCAGCGATTGATCGCTCCGATTGATCAGGCCGGGTGGTAGGCCAGGCGCACGTAAATGGGCGCAAAAGCTTCAGCCTGGGTGATCTCGAGCAGGCGCTCTTTGCCCAGCTCCAGCAGGGCGATGAAGGTCACCACCAGCACCTGCGGCCCGCGCCCCGGATCGAACAAGTGTTCAAACTCGACAAAACGCTGGCCCTGCAAACGGCGCAACACGATGCCCATGTGCTCGCGCACCGACAGCTCTTCGCGCGTGATGATGTGGTGGGTGTTGAGCTTGGCGCGCTTGAGGATGTCGGCCCAGGCTTCGCGCAAATCCACCAGCGCGACATCGGGGTGGCGCACGCGCACCGACGGATCGTTGTGCACCTGCACGCGCAGGAAATCGCGGCCCAATAGCGGGATTCGGGTGAGCCCCGCCGCCGCCAGTTTCATCTGCTCGTATTCGATCAGGCGGCGAACCAGTTCGGCGCGCGGATCCTCGGCCTCTTCGCCGCCTTCCGACTTCTTGGGCGGTAGCAGCATCCGAGACTTGATCTCGATCAGCATGGCGGCCATCAGCAGGTAATCGGACGCCAGCTCGAGGTTGTGCTTGCGGATCTGGTCGACGTAGGTGAGGTACTGGCGCGTGACGTCGGCCAGCGGGATGTCAAGGATGTTGAAGTTCTGCTTGCGGATCAGGTAGAGCAGCAGGTCCAGCGGGCCTTCGAACTTCTCCAGGAAGACTTCCAGCGCGTCGGGCGGGATGTACAGATCCAGCGGCATCGAGAACAAGGGCTCGCCATACAGGCGCGCCATCGCCACGCGGTCAACGACCTCGGGCAGGTGGCTCGCGTCCAGGACTTGTCCGCTCACGACCGTCAGTCGCCCTTGGTTTGGTAGACGTAAGGCTGCTGCGCCACGTTCGATTCGCGGGAATCCTGCTGCGCGTCGCGGTCAACGGCCTTGTCCCACAGCAGGGAGCGGCCCTGGCGTTGGCGGTCTTCCAGCTGGGGGTCGCGCTGCTTGAGGCTGTCGATGAACTGGGTCACGTCAGACTTGTAGGGCTTCCAGAAAAGCGGCATGGTGGGCACCAGTCAAAAGAGAGTGTCAATCCGGCATTTTATCGGTCTGCGCGGCCCTTGAGGCCAAGGGTCGCCACCACAATCAGCCCTTATGCAGGAAATCGAACTTAAATTCCAGATCCCGGCCGATTCTCTGGCGATGTTGTCGGCCGAAATTGAAGGCTTACCAGGTCACGCACGAGAGCGCCTGCAGGCTCACTACGTTGACACGCCCGATCGCCGACTGGGCCAGGCACGCAGCGCCTTGCGATTGCGCAAGGAAGGCGAACGTTGGGTTCAGACCCTGAAAGCGTCTGGCGCCAACACCATGATCAGACTGGAAGACAACCAGCCCGCGCCTGCGCCCGCCGAGGGGAGCGCCGCCAAGATCGATTTGAGCCTGCACCTGGGCTCGCCGGCCGAAGCTTCTCTGATCAAGACGCTGGGCTGGAATCCAGGCCAGGACCGCCGGGGCGAACACACCGGGCTGGTGGAGTTGTACCGCACCGACATCTGGCGCCAGACTGCCCGCGTGGCGGTGGGCCCAGGCACACCCCATGGCGGCGTGGTCGAGCTGGCATTGGACCTGGGGCACATCCACGCAGGCGATCTGAGCGTGGCGGTGCAAGAATTAGAGATCGAACTGGTGAGCGGCCACCCGATGGCGGTCATCGCCATGGCGCGAGATTGGGTGCTTCGCCACCACCTTTGGCTGGACACCCAGACCAAGGCGCATCGGGGAGATCGGCTGGCGCGGCTGGCCGCCAGTGAGGTGCCGGCAACGGCTGCGCCACAGAACGCCAGCGTCGACATCGACTTGGCCCAGGCCTTGGAGCAATTCACGGACGCCATGAGCGCGGTCGGAGCCAGCCCAGCCCCGCAACTGCCGCAGATCGAGTCATGGCGGCAGTCCCTGCAGCAACTGGTTTTGCTGAGTCAAGCGCATCCCTTCCCTCAGGGTGCCATGCCCGACGTTCGGGCCTTGCTGCTGGCGCTGCAAGACCATGAGCAGGCCGCCGCCCTGGCCCGCTCACCCACCACCACACTGCTCTGCCTTGACTTGTTCACAGCGCTGCTGTGAGCCAAACGGCCACCACGTCACTGAATCAACTGACGAGCCCGCAGCAAGGCTGAGGGCAAATCCTTGACCACATTGGCCGGCCCCAAGGTTTCATCATGGTGAGCACGGTGGATCAAGCCCAGTGGTTGCTCATTGACCTCGCACAACACCAGTGGGATGTCCTTGCGCGCCAGGGCACGTCGCAACTGCAACAAAGCGTCCAGCCCGGAGGTGTCGATCGAGATCAATCGGTGCGCTTCCAGCACCACCATGCGTGCGCCTGATGGTGTAGCGCACCAGCACGCCCAGCCGGAACAGACCCAGCGCGAACAACAGCACACCCGCCATCGCCGTCGATATCAGCAAATTGGCCACGCCATGGTGCTCGACGATGCCGTAGAGGATGACGATGAAGGCACCCGCCGGCCCGCCGATCTACACGCCTGATCCACCCAAGGCCGAGATCAAAAAGCCCGGGATGATGGCGGTGAACAAGCCCGCCTCCGGCTTGACGCCCGAGGCAATCGCAAAAGCCATGGCCAAAGGCAAGGCCACGATGCCCACCGTGAGGCCCGCACCCACATCGGTCATGAAACGGCCGCGGTTGTAGCCCTTCAGGTCATCGAGCAAGCGCGGACGAAACGGTGCCAGGTCCAAACCCCATCGTTTGAACCAGGCCCCCAGCAGCATCAGCGCACCCGCATGCCGGGCTGGGCCCCCGGGAAAGGTTCCAGCACGTAGATGCCGGGGTTGTCCTTTTCATCGGCGTGCGAGCCGGCCAGCACCATGCCTTCGCTGACACCGAACTTCATCTTGCGCGGCGCCAGGTTGGCCACCATCACGGTCAGCTTGCCGACCAGATCTTCGGGCTTGTAGGCCGACTTGATGCCGCTGAAGACATTGCGCATCCGGCCCTCGCCCACGTCCAGGGTCAGGCGCAGCAGCTTGTCCGAGCCCTCAACGTGTTCAGCGTTGACGATCTTGGCAATGCGCAGATCGATCTTGGCGAAATCGTCGATGGTGATCGTGGGGGCAATGGCCTCGCCGCCGGGTTCAGGTGCCTCGACGGCGGCGGGTGCCGGCGCTTCGAACAACGCTTCCAGCATCTTGGGATCGACCCGGGTCATCAGGTGCTCATACTTGCGGATGGTGGTGACTGGCGTGGTGCGCTCGGCCCAGTTCAAGGGCTGATCAAAGCCCAGGAAGTCGAAAGCACGGCGGGTCACGTCCGGCAGGATGGGGCTGAGGAACAGCGTCAAATACTTGAAGCCTTCCATGCAGGCCGACAGCACCTCGTGCAAGGCGCTGTTGGCGGCATGCTGAGCGCTGTCCTTGGCCAGCTCCCAGGGCTTGGCGGTGTCGAAGTACTGGTTGATCTCGTCGGCGGCGGCCATGATGTCGCGCAGGGCCTTGCCGAACTCGCGCTTGTCGAGCGACTCGGCAATCAAGGCCTCGCGGCTGATCACGGCCTGCAGCGGGATCATCTCTTGCAGCTTGCCTTCGTCGCCCGAGCCCAGGTGCGCCAAGTTGCCTTCAAAGTACTTGTGGATGAAGTTGGAGCAGCGGCTGGCGATGTTGACGTACTTGCCGACCAGGTCGCTGTTCACGCGGGCCACGAAGTCTTCGGGGTTGAAGTCAACATCTTCGACCTTGCTGTTGAGCTTGGCCGCGATGTAGTAACGCAGCCATTCGGGGTTCATGCCCAGGCCGAGGTACTTGAGCGGGTCCAGGCCGGTGCCCCGGCTCTTGCTCATCTTGTCGCCATTGTTGATGGTCATGAAGCCATGCACATTCACTTGCGATGGCAGCTTGCGGCCGCTGAACTTCAGCATCGCGGGCCAGAACAGGGTGTGGAAGTAAGTGATGTCCTTGCCGATGAAGTGAATCTGCTCCACCGCCGGGTCGGCCATGAACTCGTCAAAACTGCGGGTCTCGCCATACTTGGCTTTGGGACCACCATGCGCGAAATAACTTTTCAGCGAGGCCAGGTAGCCCACCGGCGCGTCAAGCCACACGTAGAAGTACTTGCCTGGCGAGTCCTTGGGCAAATCAGGGATCTCAATGCCGAAATAAGGCGCGTCGCGGCTGATGTCCCAATCGCTCAAGCCGCCTTCGCCGTTTTCATCTTTGGTGAACCACTCGCGGATCTTGTTGCCGACCTCGGACTGCAGCTTGCCATCTTGCGTCCAGGCTTCTAAAAACTCCGAGCAACGCGGGTCGGACAGCTTGAAAAAATAATGGTCGCTGGTCTTGCGCACTGGCGTGGCGCCACTCAGGGCCGAATAAGGGTTCTTCAGTTCGATGGGCGAATAGACCGCGCCGCACACCTCGCACGAATCGCCGTACTGATCCTTGGCGCCGCATTTGGGGCACTCGCCCTTGATGAAGCGGTCGGGCAGGAACATGCTCTTTTCGGGGTCGAAGAACTGCTCCACCGGGCGCACGGTGATCAGGCCGGCCTCGCGCAGGTTCACGTAGATCTCTTTGGCCAGCGAGTGATTTTCGGGGCTGTCGGTGGACGACCAGTGGTCGAACGCAATGTGGAAGCCATCCAGGTAGGGCTTGCGGCCCGCCGCGATGTCGGCCACAAACTGTTGCGGCGTCTTGCCAGCCTTTTCGGCCGCGATCATGATGGGGGCGCCATGGGCGTCATCGGCCCCCACGAAGTGAACGCGATGCCCCTGCTGGCGCTGAAATCTCACCCATATGTCGGCCTGGATGTACTCCATGATGTGGCCCACGTGAAAGTGGCCGTTGGCATAGGGCAGGGCTGTCGTGACAAATAGCTGACGTGGCATGGCGACAAGGGCTTGGGGAAAGTCCTTGATTTTAGGCCGCGCTAGACTGGCTGCCTGGATTAGTTTTCTCATCCCCCTTTCCCTCCCGCCTGTACACCGCCTCCGCCAGCATGACCCTACCCGCACCATCCGCCCTTGAAACCGCCGCACGCGCCGCGCTCACCGCCGTCATCGACCCCTTGACTGGTCAGGATTGGGTCAGCGGCAAGCAGCTCAAATCGCTGCGGGTAGAGCAAGGCCAGGCCACCGTGGACATCACCCTGGGCTACCCGGCCTTGTCGCGCTGGCCCAGCTACACCGCCCTGGTGATGCAGGCGCTTGACGATGTGCCCGGCATTTCCAGCGTCGAGGTGAACTGGACCACAAAGGTGCAGACTCACGCCGCGCCGCGCGGCCAGGCGCCACTGGCCGGCGTGAAGAACCTGATCGGTATTGCCTCCGGCAAAGGTGGCGTGGGCAAAAGCACCACCGCCATCAACCTGGCCCTGGCCCTGGCCGCCGAAGGTGCGAGTGTGGGCATGCTTGATGCCGACATCTACGGCCCCAGCCAGCCGCTGATGATGGGCTTGAGCGGCCGCCCCGACAGCCCCGATGGCAAAAGCATTGAGCCCCTGCGCAACCATGGCCTGCAGATGATGTCGATCGGCCTGCTGATCGACGAAAACGCGCCCACCATCTGGCGCGGCCCCATGGCCACCCAGGCGGTCGAACAACTGCTGCGCCAGACCCGCTGGGGCGCGCCCGATGCCCCCCTGGACTACCTGATCGTGGACATGCCCCCCGGCACCGGCGACATCCACTTGACCCTGTGCCAGCGCGCGCCACTCACCGCCGCCGTGATCGTCACCACCCCACAGGACATCGCCCTGCTGGACGCTAGAAAAGGCCTGCGCATGTTCGAAAAAGTGAGCGTGCCCGTGCTGGGCGTGGTCGAGAACATGGCCACTTACCACTGCCCCAATTGCGGCCACGAAGCCCACATCTTTGGTGAAGACGGTGGCAAGCGCCTGGCCGAAGAAACCGGCGTGCCCTCGCTGGGCTCCATGCCTTTGGACCTGAACATCCGCCAGCAAGCCGACAGCGGCAACCCCACGGTCGCCGCTGATCCGAATGGCAAGTTGGCAGCGCTGTACAAAGACATGGCCCAACGCCTGGCCGCCGGCCTGTCCAAGCTGCCCAAAGACTACTCCGGCAAGTTGCCAGGCGTGACCGTTGTGCCCAAAGCTGACGCTTGAAACCCACCGCCCTGGCCATGACTCACCGCACCGACGATGCCTGGTTCGATCTGGTCCCCCAGGCCCTGATTGAATTTGACGAGCATGGCCACCTGCTGCGCAGCAATGCGGCCTTTGCCGGAATGTTCGGCAAGGCGCCTGCGCCAGGCGCTTTGCTGGGCCACGAGTCTGAAGCCCTGCAGCAGCTCACCGGCTGGGATGCCCCTTTGGCACTGATCGGGCTGGCCCCAGGGGCCCCACCGATGACCAACCTGGCCTTCATCGACCAAGGCTCCTCCAACCGGCGCTACCTGCGCAGCCAGGTGCACGCCCACCCCGCCGTCCCCGGTCAACCCGAGCGTTTTCTGTGCGTGGTGCACGACACCAACCCCCTGGCCTTGGTAGTGCAAACTCCGCAGCCCCCCGACTTCACCAACACCAGCGGCGAACCCACCGGCCTGATGGAGTTCGACCAAGACCAGTTGCTGCACGAGCTGCGCACCATCCTCGAAAGCAGCCCCGCCGGCATCGCCTACGTGCGCGACAACATCCTGGTGCGCTGCAACCGCCGCTTCGAACGCATGCTGGGCTTGAACCCTGGTACCTTGACTGGCCAGCACCTGGACGCCCTGCTGGCCAGCGATCCGCGCATCCGCCGCGTGGTCGATCAATCCACGGTCGAGCTGAAAAACACCGGACAGTTCGAAAGCGAACTGGAGATCGTTGCCCCCGGCTTCCCCACGCGCTGGTATGCGCTGTCGGTGCGCCGCATCGGCCCCCGCACCGACACCCTGGAGGTGATCGCGGTGCTGTCGGACATCACGCGCATCCGTTCGCAACAAGCCCAGCTGGAAGCCTTGGGCCGCGACCGCGACCTGATGTTCACCATGTCTGGCGTGGGCATCGCCTTCGTGCGCGACGGCCTGGTGCAAAGCGCCAACCCGGCCCTGGCCAGCTTGCTGGGACTGGACCACCAAGACATGGCCGGCCGGCCCCTGGCCAGCCTGTACATCACCGATGTCGACACCAGCACCCTGGCCAGAACCGACGACCAGATCCTCGCGCAACTTGGCGAACACGGCCACTGGCAAGGCGAGCGTGCCTTGAGGCATCCTCGCGGCACGCCCTTGTGGGCCGAAGTCAACCTGCGCCTGGTCAAACCCGACCAGCCCGAAGAAGGCTTCATCGCGTCCTTTGTCAACGTCGACGACCGCCACCGCGCCGAACAATACCTCACCCTGCAGGCTGACCGCACCCGCGCCATCCTCGACTCGGTGTTCGTGGGCATCGTCACGCTGGACTCCGGCGGCATTGCCTGGATGAACCGCTCGGCCCGGCGCATGTTCGGCGGCGACCTGCCCGATTTCCTGGGCCATCCGCTCAGCACCGTTGCCACGTCAGACATCGACCACCCTTTCCGCCTGACCGGCTACCTCGATGACCTGCTTGATGGCCAATCACACACCTTCGAATGCCAGGTCATGGGCCGTGACGGGCGCGTGTTCTGGGTGGTCGGCAACGCCGTGGTCACGCTGGGTGAGTTCGGCGAGCGCCAGATCACCTACGCCCTGATGGACATCGACCGGCGCCGCGAGGCCGAAGCCCTGACGGCGGAAGCCCAGGCCACCCTGCAGCGCATCATCGAGATGGCGCCCATGACCATCACCCTGTGCGATGCCAAGACCCTGACCGTCATCCAGGCCAACCAGGCCGCCTCGGCCTTCATGAAGATCGAGCCCGCCAAGGCGGCAGGCCTCACCCCCGAACAGATCCACGGCGCGAACCGGGGGCGCCAGCTGCGCACCGACATGCTCAGGGCCCTCGATTCGGCCAAACCGCTGCAGCGCGAATACAAGTTCGAGCAGGGTCCGGGCTCGAGCGTGCAAACCTGGGACGTCAGCTACCTGCCCTTGTCACACGACGGCCAGACCGCCGACCAACTGCTGCTGGTGGCGTCGGATGTCAGCGAGCAACGCGCCGCTGAGCAGGCCCGGCTGGAGGCCGCCATTGCTCAACGTGAAATGCTGGTCAAGGAAGTGCACCACCGCATCAAAAACAACCTGCAAGGCGTGGCAGGCCTGCTGCAGCAGATCGCGGCCCGCAAGCCCGAAGTCGCCTCGGCCATCTCCGAGGTGGTCGGCCAGGTTCAGGCGATCGCGCAGGTCTATGGCCTGCAAGTGGGCGCAGGCGGCCCGTTGCGCCTTAAAAATGTCATCGAAGCGATTGCCCAGTCGGTGCAGCGCACCTTCAGCCGCACCATCACCTTGGTGGTTGAGGGCAGCAACGCCTCGGAATGGCAATTGCCAGAGGCCGAATCCATCCCGATTGCGCTCAGCCTCAACGAACTGCTCACCAACGCCCACAAACACGGCCTGGCCGCCGAGGCCCTGACCTGCTCCCTGATCTGCGGCGAGCAACAGGTGTGCATCGAGATCCGCAACGCCGGCTTGTTGCCCGAAGGCTTCAACGTTCACCGGGTGCCTGGCGGCGTGTCGGGCCTGGGCCTGGTCCGCGCCCTGCTGCCCCGCCGCAGCTCCAAGCTGAGCATGACCCAGGAGGGCGAACAGGTCGTGACCCGGATCGAACTGAATCCGCCAGGCATCAGTTTGGTGCCCACCCCCCACATCCTGGGTGCTCCATCGGGCCAGCAGATTGCACTTTGGCCACAATGAAAGAGGAATGCCGTGCAAAATAGCGAATCAGTCATGACGTGATCTGAGGCCCTGGGTCTCCGTCGCGTTCCAGGGCTTCACGGCCCAATGAGGATGTGCGTGAATCACAAAGGCAAAATTTTGGTGGTGGACGATGATCGGCTGGTACTGGCCACGTTGACCCACGGCCTGTCACAAGCCGGCTACGAGGTGATCGACGCCGACAACGGCGACGACGCCATCCTGCTGGCCCACGAACACAAGCCCGAACTGGCCCTGCTGGACATCCGCATGGAAGGCAAAACCGGCTTCGACGTGGCCGCCTACCTGCGCGAGTACTGCCAGATTCCGTTCATGTTCCTGTCGGCGTTTGCCGACGAGGCCACGGTGGCACAGGTCAAGGAGCTGGGCGCCGTGACCTACCTGGTCAAGCCGCTGGACATCCAGCAGATCGTGCCAGCAGTGGAATCAGCCTTCGCCAACCGGCGCAAAAATGCCGCTGAAGCCGAAGCCCAGGCTAGGCAGACGAGCACGCAGGCCAAAACGTCTGCATCCTCGTCCAGCGCTGACCCTTTGGCGCAAACCGTGGCGCTGGCCGTGGGCATCGTCATGCACCGGCATTCAATGGCCCGTGGCCAGGCCTTGGACCGCCTGCGCAAACAGGCACAGCAAGAGGGCCGCTCCCTTGAGGCCTGGTGCGAGCGCCTGCTGGACGCCCAGGATGTGTTGTCAGGCTTGGGCCCGCTGAACTGACCTAATCCAGGTTGATCAACCGCTGCGCCCCTGGGCCTGCGCTTGGGCAGCACTGATCAGCGTGAAGTAGAAACAGGCGCCTTGCCCTGACTGGGCCTCGGCCCACACCCGGCCTTCATGGTGCGAGATGATGTTTTTCACGCCCGCCAGGCCCACACCGGTGCCAGGAAACTCCTTGGCGCTGTGCAGGCGCTGGAACAAGCCAAACAGCTTGTCGGCGTGCTGCATGTCAAAACCGGCGCCGTTGTCTTTCACGTAAAACACGGCTGGATTGGTCGCGGGCATCACGCCGACTTCAATGCAGGGTTGCGCCACCTTGGCGCTGTATTTCAGGGCATTGCCCATCAGGTTATCGAGCACGCGCCGCACCAGCGTGGGATCGGCCTCGGCCACCATGCCGTCGGCCACCTTGAACTCGGCGCGGCGGCTGGCCTGCCCGGTCACCAAGCCTTCGTCGCGCTCCAGATCGGACAAATCTCTGACCACATCCTTGGCCAGCAGGCTGAGGTCGATGCGCTTGCGCTCGACGGGTTCTCGCGCCAGTTGCGCCTGCGCCAGGATGGCGTCGATCATGCCGTTCATGCGACTGGAGGCTGCCAACACGCGGTCCAGGTGATCATTGCCCACCCGGTCCAGTACCTTGCCATAGTCCTCCTTGAGGATGCGCGTGAAGCCATCCACCACGCGAAGCGGCGCCCGCAAGTCGTGCGACAAGGCATAGCGCAGGACCTCCTGGTCAGACTCGCTCATGGCGGGCTCGTTGATCGCCTCAACCGGCGGAATCAAAGGCACGTCTGGCCTGATCCCTGATTCTGGCGCGGGTAACCATGCCAAAACGGTTGCCCACACCACGCACCACAACAACAGGAAAAGGCTGTGCGCCCACGCCGGCGCGCCCAACAGCACCATCGAGACAAGCGTCAACAAACCCGCCGCACCCCACCCCATCAAGTGGATGCAGGAGCGCCGACGGAGAGAGAACTGACTTAACAAAGAATGATTACCCGGCATTCAAATGATTGTAAGAAGGACCGCAACGGGTTTCTTCTGCTGGTTGACCGTTTCACTGTGCCTGTAAAGTGCGTGATTAGTTAACGAATTGACACAGTATGCCCCTGCGGTCTCCAGGCAACGGGGCTGGCTTACCCAAGGATCGTGACGCGATATCCCCGGACAAGGAAATCATGCGCTTTACCTGGACCTTTATTCTTACCCTGAGCGCCCTGGCCATGACGACCGTGGCGACCGTGGGCTGGGGTTTGAGCGGGCTCGGACTGGCTTTGGCTGGCTGGGCAACCGCCGGCATCGGCTATCTGGCACGCCAGCGTCAGGAGCCAGCCGCCGACCAGCCGGGCACCACACGTCCGCCCGACGCGGCCCTGGACGAGGAGTTCACCGAAAGAGTGTCGCCTGAGCACAACGCCGACGCGCAGCACTGGCTCGCCCTGAGCCAAGAAATCGTCGAGGCCGCTCACGGTGCCAACTCGCTGGCCCAAGCGCTGCAACGGGTCGGCCAGTCCTTGCACCAGCACATGGGCTCCAAGGCCTGGGTCTGCCTGCGGGTGGATGGCTGGAATGGCGAGTCGGCCTTGCTGCGCCCTTGGGTCAACGCCGACAGCGATGCTGGCGACATCATCGACATCACGGCCATCGCCACGACCCACCGCGATGAACGCCCGCTGGGCCAGGCCCTGAGCACCCTGCGCCCCAGTTCGGCCCAGGGTGTAGGCGAGCTATCTCCCTTGTCAAGTTGCCCATGGCGATCGGCACAAACCCACAAAGTCCTGGCCGTCCCGGTCTCAGTCGAAGGCTGGCCTCTGGCCTTGCTGGAGTTCGACGATCCGCAGCAGGACTGCGTCGGCCTGTCGCACGTGCTGGACATTGCCGCCATCCAGTTGGGATTTGTGGCGCAGCGCGATGCCAACCTGGCCCACATGGCCACCAGCGCCGAGCACCTGGGTCGGCTGGCCCTGGTCGCCTCGCGCATCAGCAGCGGCGTGGCCATCACCGACCGCCACGGCACCATCGAGTGGATCAACAGCGCCTTTGTCGCCCTGACCGGCTGGCCCGAAGACAAGGTCCTGGGCCGCAAGTTGGGCGACCTGCTGGAGCAGGAAGTCAGCGCGCCCACCACCGTTCGCGAGCTGGAAGACCACCTGGCCCGGGGCATGCCTTTTCGTTTGTCTTACGAGGCGGCCCGCCAGGGTGGCCAACTCATCACCCGCTACTGGGGCGAGATCGACGCCATCCAGATGCTGGACGAAACGGGCGGGCGCAGCCAGTACGTGTGCCTGTTCAACGACATCACCAAGCGCAAGGCCCAAGAGCATGTGCGCGAGCAGGAGCGAGAGTTTCTGGAGGCCCTGCTGGGCAACCTGCCGGTCAGCCTGTTTGTGCTCGATCCGGTGAACCTCAATGTGGTGGCCATCAATCGCTACACCGAGATCGAATTCAAGCTGCAGCGCGACCAAGTGGTCGGCAAATCCATCACCCAGGCCCTGGGTGAATCGGTGCTGCACCTGACCGAAGGCCCGATGCAGGAAGCCTTGGAAACCGGCCAGACCATCGAGCACGACTTCCAGTGGCAAAACGCCTCGCAGCAGCGCATCGTCAATGCCCGCCACTTTGCCTTGCGGCACAGCAATGGCCGCCCCCGCCTGTTGATCTCGCTGGTGCGCGACATCACCGCCGCGCGCCAAGCCCAGGCCGACCTGGAAGAGTCAGAACGCCGCTTCCGCGAGCTGGTCGAATCGATGGACGACTGCGTCTACGTGGCCAGCGAACACCGTGCCAGCTACCTCTACCTCAGCCACCGCACGCAAGACCTGTGGGGCGTGTCGGCCGAAGACATCCAGGCACACCCGGATCGCCTGAAATCCCTGGTCGTGCCAGAAGACCGGGCCTTGCTGATTGAGCAAGAGGCCATGGAAGATCAGGACCAGCCGACCGACGCCCTGCTGCGCCTGCAGCACCCGGAAAAAGGCCTGCGTTGGTTGCGCCACCGCACCCGTGCCCGCCGACTGCCCGACGGGCAATCGCGCATTTACGGGTTGGTGTCCGACGTGACCGACGAGCACGGCCAGGCGCTGGAGTTGCAACGCGCCCGCGACATGGCCGAGGCCGCCAGCCAGGCCAAGAGCCAGTTCATGGCCAACATGAGCCACGAAATCCGCACGCCCATGAACGGCATCCTGGGCATGACCGAACTGTTGCTGGGCACACCGCTGAACGACAAGCAGCGCCGCTTTGCCCAGGCGGTGTACCGATCCGGCGAAAGCCTGCTGGAGATCATCAACGACATCCTGGACTTCGCGAAGATCGAAGCCGGCCGGCTGGAGTTGGCCACCTGCGACTTCGTGCTGCGCACCCTGGTGGAAGACACCCTGGAGCTGATGGCCCCGCGCGCCCACGAAAAAGGCCTGGAGCTGAGCTTCCACGAGCAGCCCGGCCTGCCGTCCGTCATCCATGGCGACCCCTTGCGGCTGCGCCAGATCCTGACCAATCTGGTGGCCAATGCCATCAAGTTCACCGAACACGGCGAGATCGTTGTCGACATTCGCCGGGCCATCGATGGCAATGTCGACCTGCCCTGGCCTGGCAGCACGGAGACGATGGACCTGAAGTTCATGGTGCGAGACACCGGCATCGGCATCCCCTCAGAGGTGCTGCCTCGCCTGTTCAGCGCCTTCGTGCAGGCCAACGGCGGCATGGCCCGGCGCTATGGCGGCACCGGCCTGGGCCTGGCCATTTCCAAGCAACTGGTCGAGCTGATGGGTGGCCAGATTGAGGTGCACAGCGCACCCGGTGTCGGCTCTGAGTTCCTGTTCTGCGTGCCGGTGTGCATTGGCACCACGCAAGCCGACATGGCCATGCTGGAAGAGCCCGACATGCCTTCCTTCAACGTGCTGGTGGTGGACGACAACGACACCAACCGCACCGTGATCGAAAACATGCTGACGGCCTGGGGCATGCACGTGGTGCTGGCCGTCGATGGCTGCGAAGCTCTCAAGGTGCTGATGGCGCATCCCTCGCAAGATGCGCCCTTTGACCTGGCCCTGGTGGACATGAACATGCCCCACCTGGACGGCATGGGCCTGGCCGAAGCGGTGCGCACCAGCGGCCGCTACCCCAAGCTGAAGATGATTTTGCTGTCGTCGGTGTCGTCACCTGACGACGTGCGCCGCGCGCAAGACGTCGGTTTCCAGCGTTTCGTGGCCAAGCCGCTGCGCAAGGCAGAGTTGCGCCAGGCCATCCTGGGCATCTCGGCCGAACGTGGCGAGGCGCAGGAAGCCCAGCGCATCAACAAGGCCGTGCTGGTCATCGAGGACAACACCGTCAACCAGGAAGTCTGCTCGCAGATGCTCAAGCGCCTGGGTTGCGAGGTGCGTGTCGCCAGTTCAGCCCTGGAAGGTCTGCGCCGCCTGGGCGAACAGCGCTTCGACCTGATCCTGATGGACATCCAGATGCCGGGCATGGACGGCGTGGAGGCCCTGGGTTGGTTCCGCCGCGGCTCGAATAGTCGTTTCTCATTCATCACACCGTCGAACACGCCAGTGATCGCTGTCACGGCCAACGCGCTGGAGGGTGACGAAGATCGCTTCCTGGGGCTGGGTTTCGACGACTACCTGTCCAAACCTTTCCGCCAGAGCCAGTTGCACAAAATGTTGGTGGAACACACCCACGTCGATCCCAACGACCTGCCCGACGCACCCATCACCGTGCCGGCGCCTCTGCACGGTCAGTTGGTTGAAGACACCCAGCCCGGCCGACTGCACGGCACCACCGACGAATCGCTCAGCGCCGGCTGGGAAGAGGTCCTCGACCGCCAGGCTTTGCAGCGTTTGCAAGACCTGGACCCCAAGGGCGAGAACAAATTGATCGAGCGAGTGTCAAAAGCTTTTGAAAATTCTGTCGGGCGGATGCTGCCACAACTCGAAGATGCCATCAAAGTCGGCGATCATGCAGGTATTGCGCATGTGGCGCACACTCTTAAATCCTCGTCAGCCAGCATCGGCGCGCTCAAGTTATCTCAAATGTGTGCCGAAATCGAAGCCATGATCAGGCGTTCAACAGGTGAAGATCTGACTAGTCGCATCAGTGCCATACGGCCCGAAGTGGAACGGGTGACCGCCAGCTTGCGCCACTTGCTGGAGGCTCAGCTGTGAACCGGCTCAGCGCCTTGGGGACCGATCACCCACAAGAGCAGCCCAAGGTGCTGCTGGTGGATGATGACGAAGTCAACCTGCTGTTGACCTCCATCGCCCTGCGCGAGCGCGGTTTCTCGATCACCGAGGCCAGTTCCGGCGAACAAGCCCTGCAAATCATCAGCGAATGGCTGCCCGACGTGGTGGTGCTCGACGCCGTCATGCCCGGGCTGGACGGTTTTGCCACCTGCCAGGAACTGCGCCACCTGCCCGGCTACGAATCCGTGCCTGTGCTGATGCTGACCGGCCTGGACGACGAAGCCTCGATCACCCGCGCTTACGAAGTGGGCGCCACCGACTTTTTCATCAAGTGCACGCAGTGGAGTTTGCTGGCCGGGCGCCTGCGCTACCTGCTGCGCGCCTCACGCACCCGCCACGAGTTGGAGCGCAGCAAGGCCACGCTGGCACGCGCCCAAGACCTGGCCCGCATGGGCAGCTTCGACTGGCGCCAGGGCGTGACCGACATCATCTTCTCCATGGAGGGGATGCGCGTGTTCGGCCTGGGCGGACGTGATCGATTGGGGCTGAGGCGCATCCTGCGCATGATCGCGCCCGAAGAACGCCAAAGTTTCGAGCGCATCCTGCGCGAGGTGCTGGACCACGGCACCGTGCTGTGCAACGACATCCAGGTCAACCTGCACGATGGCCGCCAGCGCATCCTGCACATCGAGGCCGAACCCGAATTCAATGAAGTGGCCGCCCTGATCGGCTACACCGGCATCGTCCAGGACGTGACCGACCGGCGTGTGGCTGAAGACAAGATCAAGCAACTGGCCAACTTCGACACGCTCACCGGCCTGCCCAATCGCCGCCAGATCTTCTGGCGCAGCGAGCGCGCCATCGAGCATGCCAAGCGCCTGAACCACTGCGTGGCCCTGCTGCAAATCGGCGTCGATCGGTTCAAGATCATCAACGAGAACCTGGGCCACCATGCCGGCGACGAGTTGCTGATCGAGGTCTCGCGCCGCCTGCGCTCGTGCGTGAAGCACTCCGAGCAGGTCATGGAAGGCAATATGGAGATGACCGGCATGCGCGGTCACCGCACCCTGGAAGCCGTGGGCCGCCTGGGCGCCGACGAGTTCGTGGTGCTTCTGCCGGAAATCGTCAACGAAGCCGAGGCCATGGACACGGCCACGCGCATCCTGCAAGCCTTGCGCGACCCCATGGTGGCCGCTGGCCAGGAATGCTTCATCACCGCCAGCATCGGCATCGCCCTGTTCCCGGCCCATGGTTTGAGCGTCGCCGACCTGCTGCGCACTGCCGACGTGGCCATGGACATGGCCAAGAGCCAGGGCCGCAACACTGCACTGGTCTATGACCTGCAACTGGCCAGCAAGGGCCGCGTCCGACTGGAACTGGACACCGCGCTGCACAAGGCCCTGGCGCGCAATGAGCTGGTGCTGTATTACCAGCCCAAGATCGACGTGCGCACCAGCAAGATGGTGGGCGCCGAGGCCCTGATGCGGTGGGTGCGCGATGGCAAGATCATCCCTCCGATTGACTTCATCCCGCTGGCCGAAGCCACGGGCCTGATCAACGCGATGAGCCTGTGGGCCATCACCCAGGCCGCGCGCCAGGCCAAGGTCTGGCAAAAGCAATTTGGTTTTGACGCGTCCATCGCCGTCAACCTGCCCAGCCGCCTGTTCGAGCTGCCCAACCTGGTCGACAAGATCGAGGCGATCCTGACACAAGAAGGCGTGCCGCCTCATTTCATTGAGCTTGAGATCACCGAAACTGGTCTGATGAAGGATCTGCAGGGCGTGGTGCCCTCGCTGCACCGCCTGAACCAGATGGGCATCGAGATCTCCATCGACGACTTCGGCACCGGCTATTCGTCGCTGGCCTACCTGACCACGCTGCCGATCAGCGAGCTCAAGATCGACCGCTCCTTCGTGCATGACCTGGGCACCACGCCGCAAAGCTCGGCGGTGGTTTCGGCCATCATCGCGCTGGCCCGTGCGCTGGGCTTGCGCGTGATCGCCGAGGGCGTGGAAGAGGTCTCGCAGATGGAAGCGCTCTACAACCTGGGCTGCCACATCTGCCAGGGTTACCTCTTCGCACGGCCAATGCCAGCGGCCGACGTGGCCACGTGGCTGACCAACACCGCGGCCGACCAAAGCCTGCCCCGCGTTGCCCTGCTCAGCGATGACATTGGCAGTTCAGCCATCAGCAGCACCGTTTAAATCACCGAGGAATCGACCATGGGCAGTTCATCGGGAAGTGGCGCTGCACAGCAAACCCCCGCGCAACTGGCCAAGGCCGCCCTGCGCCAGCTGGCACAACAAAGGCTGGAACCCACGCCTGAGAATTTCCGCAAGGCCTACGAGGCCGAGCAAGGTGCGAGCCCCGCGCCCACCGAGTCGGCGGCGCTTGATGCGGCCCCCGCCATGACCCCGGCCGCCGATGGCGAGCGTTGGTCGCAACTGATTGGCCGCATCGTGCGCGGCGCCGAGCGCGGCGGGCGCCAATGGACCGCCGGCCGCAAGAAAGACAGCCTGCAGCGCGTGCTGGAAGGCAGCAAGAATTCCGCCAACCGCCTGCACCAACGGCTGACCCAGCTGGTGGGCGGCTGGGACAGCGACACCCTCGATGAGGGCCTGCTGGAAGTGGTGGACAGCACGGAGGACAGTGCACCGTCAGAGTCCACCAACGCGGAGTCGGCGTCAGCGCGAGCAGCGACTCCTTCGACCACGGCCCCAGGAGCTGTCCAGTCGATCGTACCCACCCAGAGTGAGGCCTGGCCCCCTCTGGCCGAGCATGCCCTCACCCAAACCCACGGCGCTTTGATCACGGCCCTGCCCGACAGCCTTGGCCAGGCCCGTGAAGCCAAGGCCGCCTTGCAAAGCGCCCTCGCCCAAAGCCGCCAATCAGGTCTGCAGCCACCCGATCTAGACGCCACGCGCGACCAGATCACCCAGGCTTGCGACCAGGCGCGGCGCATCATCGAACACCGCTACCACCTGGTCGAGCAACTCAACGAGCTGTGCCACACCCTGACCGACAGCCTGGTCGAGTTGGCCGAGGACGACTCCTGGGTGCAAGGCCAGTGCCAGGCCATGCAGTTCCAGCTGGAAGACGGCCTGAACAGCCGTGGCGTCAAGCACATGCAGGACCTGCTGGAAGGCACCCGGCAGCGGCAAAAGCAACTCAAACTGGAGCGTGATTCTGCGCGCCAGTCGCTCAAGCAGTTCATCCAACAGATGCTGCAAGAGATCACCGAATTGGGCAGCACCACCGATCGCTTCCAGCAAAGCCTGTGGCGCTATGCCGAGACCATCGGCCAGGCCGACTCGCTGGAGAGCCTGGCCGGCATGGTGCGCGACATGGTGGACGAAAGCCGTGCCGTGCATGGCCTGGTCAACCAAGCCCAAACGCGCATGCAGGCCGAGCACGAGCGAGCCTCCGAGTTGACGGACCGCGTGCGTTCCCTCGAAGACGAAATCCGCCGCTTGTCTGACGAGGTGTCCACCGATCCGCTCACGCAGATCGCCAACCGGCGTGGCCTGGCCAAGTCGTTCGAGACCGAGCGCGCGCGCATGCAGCGCAGTGGCGGCGCCCTTGCCATTGGCCTGCTGGACGTGGACAACTTCAAGAAGCTCAACGACCAGATGGGGCACCACACGGGCGACCTGGCCCTGCAGTTTTTGTCGCGCCGCGTGAGCGAATGCCTGCGCCCCAGTGATTCTCTGGCCCGCTACGGCGGCGAAGAATTCGTCGTGCTGTTGCCGGACACGCCGGTGGATGAAGCTCAGTTGGTTCTGACCCGCCTGCAACGGACCTTGAGCGCCGAATTCTTCACGCAGGACGAAAAGAAGGTGTTCATCACCTTCTCGGCGGGCGTCACCCAATACCGCACCGATGAAGCCATCGAGGCCGCCCTGGACCGCGCCGACGTGGCCCTGTATGAGGCCAAGCAAACGGGCAAGAACCGCACCTGCATCGGCTGAGCTATCGGATCAGTCCGGTCCTCCCACCAGTTTTTGCAACACGGCCGGCAACTGATCAGGCAGGTCATCGGCGATCAGGCCGGCTCCAAAAGCCTGAGCCGCTTCGCCATGAAACCACACTGCCGCGGCGGCGGCATGGAACACCGCCATGCCTTGCGCCAGCAGCCCGGTGATCAAGCCCGCCAGCACATCACCAGCACCCGCAGTGGCCAGCGTGGCCGGTGCGTTGGTGTTGACCAGCGCGGCACCATCCGGCGCGGCAATCACCGTGTCCGCGCCCTTGAGCACCACGACAGCCCCACTGCGCTGCGCCGCCCAACGCGCCCGACTGAGCTTGTCAGGCGCGGGCAAGGTCTTGGCCTGAGGAAACAAGCGCGCGAACTCACCCTCGTGCGGCGTCAGCACCACCGGCGCACGCGCCGACTTGATCAAGGCGAACAAGGCCTCGGGGTCGTGCTCAAAGGCGGACAAGGCATCGGCGTCCAGCACCACAGGGCGGCCACTGGCCAGGGCCACTTCCACCAAAGGACGCACGCCCCTGGCCAAGCCACCGGCCGCACCCGGGCCCAGCAAGACCGCGCTGATGCGGGCATCGCCCAAGACCTCGCGCAAGCTCGCGGCCAGCTCCACCGAGTCCCGACCGCTCATGGGCTGAACCATGATGCTGTTCAAGGCCGCCGCATAGACCGGCCAGGCTGACTCGGGCACCGCCACCGTGGTCAAGCCCGCGCCTGCACGTGCGGCTGCCTGCGCCGACAAACGCGAGGCCCCCGTCATCACGCCGCCACCATAGACCAATGCGTGACCGCGCTGGTACTTGTGGTCATCGTCTGCCAGCCTGGGCCAATCGGCCAGCCAGTACTCGGGCGTGTTTTCAAAAGTGGCCGGTTGTACGAACTCTCCCACGTCGGCCAGCAAGCCAAGGTCGGCCACCACCACCTCGCCACACAAAGCCCGACCCGGCATCAGCACATGGGCGGGCTTCTTTCGGAAAAAAGTCACCGTCAACGTGGCCTTCACGGCGCCCGCGTTGGCCCCCGTGTCACCAAAAACACCACTGGGCACATCAACGGCCACCATGGGCACGCCAGACTGGGCCACCGCTTGCAATGTGATGGCCGCCATGTCAACCATAGGTCGGCTCAAGCCGGAACCAAACAGGGCATCAACCACCAATTCGGCGCCATCTAGCGCATCGGGGTGCACCGGCACGCAAGAGGCCGGATCCCAGTGGCGCGCCTGAATCAGGGCATCACCCTGGAAGGCCGACCACTCGCCCAGCAAGGCCACGCGCACTGGCCAGCCCGCCTCACTGAGGCAGCGGGCAATCACCAGGCCATCTCCGCCGTTGTTGCCGGGGCCGCACAACACCGCCACGGGCCGGGTGGTCCAGCGCGCCAGGATGGCCTCGGCCACGGCCCGACCGGCCCGCTCCATCAACACTTGGCCGGGTGTCCCAGCCTGCATCGTCAAGTTCTCTGCCTGCGCCATCTCTGCCACGGTCAAAAGCGCCGTACGTTTCATGCTTTGTCTCACCTTGTCAGCCCAATCGTCCGAGTCTGCCTTACATCCCGTTACCGATGGAGAAAGTCGCGCAGCTTTTCACGTCAATGCACGCGATGTGCATGGCCCCACTTGCAGCCACAGGCACAGTTGGAACACACTGCAATGGCGGTCATCGATGGGATTTCCATCAACCGCAAGGCACACCGGGTAACGGTGGCTCGAACGGGTGCAATGCTTGCCTAACCGCAGGCTGGCAGGGTGAATCTGCCAGCATCACGCCGTCGGTGAGACGGCCCCCCTGATCGTTTGGGGGACATGACCGGCCAGGACTCACCCCGGCAGGTAAGACGGCCCGATGGTGGTCGTCGAACTCAAGAGCCCGGCGTTTTTTGAACGACCGGGCTTTTGCTTTGGGTCAAATGCAATCGACAATCATCGCCTTGCCCCGTTTCCAGCCAAAGGCGCTTTGCATGCCCACCCCGCACGATCAATTTTTCAGCTTGGTGCACGAGCACCTGAACCAGCAAACGCTGGTCAAATTGGTGTTGGGCAACTACGTCGGCCCGATCACTGACCTGGTCCGCGTGCAGGTGCGTCCGGTGACGATCAAGGGGCAAGCTTGCCTGTCTTTCGTCCACCGCCATCAGACCAAGGACATCATCAAGAACCTACCGGTGGACGAAGGCCTCAAAGCGCTGCAAAGCATGGTTGGCCAGGAGTTCAGAAACGCCCACCTGCTGACACCGACCGAGGAAATCCAATTGGCCATCAGCAAGAAAGGTAAGGCCACGCTGCGTTTTGGCAAGAGCGAGAACCACGAACCCACCAGCCAGGAACACAACCGCCAGAAAGAACGTCTGCTGGCACTTGACCGCCCCTTCCTGACTGCCTTGGGCGTGACCGATGCCAAGCAGACCCTGATCCCGGCCATGTCGCGCAAATGGAAGCAGATCAACAAGTTCATCGAGGTGTTCAGCAGTGCCCTGGCGTCGTCTCAACTGGCCCAGTCGCCAAACATCCACGTGGTGGACTTTGGCTCAGGCAAGGGCTACCTGACCTTTGCCATCCACGACTACCTGGCCAACAGCCTGGCCCTGAATGCGCAGGTGACGGGCGTTGATTTGAAGCAAGACATGGTTGAGCTGGGCAACACGGCTGCCAGCAAGCTGGGCCTCCAAGGCCTGCGCTTTGACCATGGCGACGTGCGCAACTACCAGGCGGGCACCGTGAACGTGATGATTGCGCTGCACGCCTGCGACATCGCCACCGATTACGCCATTCACATGGG
>NZ_JACMNS010000011.1 GCF_014378415.1 Aquabacterium sp. | reverse complement strand
TGGATCTGCTGCACGCGGCCCACGGGGATGTGATTGATGAAGTCCAAAGCATCAAAGCCATGGTTCACGCTGCTGACGTGGATGTTGTTCACATCCAGCAGCAACAGGCAATCGGCCTCGTCACACAGGCGGGCAATGAAGTCCCACTCCGTCATGTGCGAGCTTTGAAATTGAACATAGCTGGACACGTTTTCCAGCACCAGGCGCCGGCCCAGCGCGTCTTGCACCTGGCGCACATTGCGCACGACCAGCGCCAGCGCTTCGTCGGTGTAGGGCAAGGGCATGAGGTCATGCAGCTGGCGGCCATGCACACCGGTCCAGCACAGGTGGTCTGACACCTACAGAGGATCGACGCGTTGCACCAGCGCGGCCAGTTTCTTCAAGTAATCGGGATCGGGCCCTGCCACCGAGCCGATGGACAGCGAGACGCCGTGCATGGCCATGGGGTAGCGCTCGCGCAGGGCATCAAGCATGCGCAAGGGCTTGCCGCCGGGCACCATGTAATTCTCGGAAATGATCTCCAGCCAGTCCACTTTTTGCGGTTCGGCCAGAAAGTCGGGGTAGTGCACGGTGCGCAGCCCCAACCCGAATCCGGGCGAGGGCCGCGTCAGCGCGGCAGGCCGCGTGGTCATGGGATTACTTGGCCGCGCCCAGATCACCAATGGTGCCGCCCTTGCTCAGGCAGGCCTTGGCGTCCATGGCCTTGAAGCCGTGGCCCTTGCAGGCGTTCTGGCCCTTGCAAGCGCTTTCCGTGGTCTTGCAATCGCTGTTGCCCTTGCAAGAATGCACGCCGTAGCAATGCACTTTGTCGCTGGCGGCCACGGCCGAGCCCATGCTGCCGGCAGGTGCTTCGGCTGCGAAGGCGGCGCCCGACATGGCGATCAGGGCAGCAGCGGCGGCCAGGCCAGCGAAAGAAGAGGTGGTGCGTTGGGTCATGGTGATTCTCCGATGGGGTCAAAAATGGGTTTGTGAACAAGGCCCGAACGCTGTTTTTCGTTCTGGACAAGGAGGTAGTCGGGGCCACCCGCCAGTTCTCACACCTCACCGGTCAAAAATCAAATCTCTTCGCGCGACTGCGCCAGCCACTGCCTTGGCGATACCCCGATCCTTTGCGCAAAGCCCCGCGACAGGGCCGACGCGTTGGCATACCCCAGCTCCGAGGCCAGCAGCTTGACCGCCTTGCCCTGGCGCAGTCCGGTCTGGGCCAGGCTCATGCGCCAGTTGGCCAGGTAGTCGCCCGGGGTGGCGCCCACCACGCTTTTGAACCGGGCCGCGAAAGCGGTGCGCGACATGCCGGCCTCTTGCGCCAGCGTGTCCAGGCTCCATGGCTGGCCGGGGTGGTCGTGCATGGCAACCAGGGCGCGTGCCAACCGCGAATCGGCCAAACCGGTCAGCATGCCGACAGGCACACCACCGTCTTCGGGGTGGTCCAGCAGCCAGCGCAGCATCTGCAGCAAGACGACTTCGAACAGGCGATCGGCCAGCAGCCGTTGGCCACACTGAACGCGCTCGGTTTCGGCAAACAGCAAGGCCAGCGCGGGCGCCAACCCCTCGACCCGGCTCAAAGGCAAGAGCACCAGGGACGGCAAGGCCCGCACCAGCGGGTGCGTGGGGCCGCCTTCGAAATCGAGCGTGGCGCAGGCGAAGTCGGCGCCATCCGCCGGGGCATTGTGGAACTGGTGCGCCAGCGGCCTGGGGTAGAACAGCAGGCTGGGCTCAGACACCTGGATGCGCTTGCACAGCCCCTTGCTGGCGCGGTGCGTGACCGCCATCTCGCCTTGCCGCAGCACATGCAGAAAGCCACGCCCGGGCTTGGCGGCGTAGGTGGTCACGCCGCACAAAGGCCCGGTGTGGAACAGGTGCGCCCGAACGCTGAAACGTTCGAGCAGCGAGGACAGTCGATCAATGGGCTGAGTCGCCATGCTGCAAGGCCACCTTGGGGAAGTCGACGGGCACGTTCAAGGCCACGTTGATGTAGTTGGTGAAGAGGTTCAAGGCCACATGGGCCAGGATCTCGACCACCTGCTCATCCTTGAAACCCACTTCATGCAGGGCGGCCACATCACCCTCCGTGACCTGGCCGCGCTCGCTGACCACCTTCAGCGCAAAACGCAAGGCAGCGGCCGAGCGCTGGTCGGTGGACTGGCCGATCTGCGCATCCGCCATCTGCTGCGCTGACGCACCGGCTTTCTGGCCCAGCGCCGTGTGGGCCGCCAGGCAGTATTCACAGTGGTTGCGGTTGGCAATCGCCACGGCGATCTGCTCGCCCAAAGTGGCACCGAGGCTGCCCTTGCTCAAGGCGCCAAAGGCAGCCCACATGCTTTGCAGTGCGACGGGCGAGTTGGCCACGGCCTTGAACATGTTGGGCATGGCGCCAAAGGCCTGCTGGATCTGGCCCAGGATGGCCTGGCTGGCAGCGGGTGCATGAGCGGCTTGGAGAAGAGTGACGCGGGACATGGTGCTTCCTTGGTGGTGAATGGAGCCCTCAGTGTCCCGGCGCATCATGAACCCGTGGGTTCATTCCGTACAGGATTCATGCCCATTCGTCCCAAACGCACCATCGTCGCCGCGCGAGAAACGCAGCCCCACCTCAACGTGTTCCAGCGGCCAGGCCTTGCGGTCCGCGTACATGCGAAGGGTATGGCCGTGCAAGCGCTCAGGCTGACCAACAAAAGGTCGCAGGGCGAGGGGCCTGCGTTGGCGCCACCCAGGGCCTCAGGCTCGCCAGAAACCAGGTCATGGCCTCCAACCTCAATTCGCTTGCTGTACTGATCGCACCCGATGCGGGCCACGCCGTGTGCCATGGTGCTGTTTCCTTTTTATCCAGTGAACCCGGGGCAAGGAGAAGCGGATCAGTCGGATCGCCTCGCCCCTCCAGGCAAGGGGAAGGCGCAGGGGCGAATTGCCGCTAGACTGCCCAAGCATTTCAAGGGAGACAGATGAAAACCACATTCAAATTCACAATGGCTTTGGCCATTTGGCTCAGCGTGGGCACGGCCATCGCGGCCCCCACCGAGACATTCTTGTCGGGCACCGGCACCCTGAACTTTCAGGACAATTACCTGCGCAGAGGGGGTATTTTGTGGATCAGCACAACACCCAAGCTCATCAATCCTGGCAGCCTACCTGCCAATACGGCCAGCTATGACCGAGACACCAGGGTGGTCTCGCTCGCCTACGACGGTGCCACCGTCTCTGCGGCCGATGGCAAAGTCACCTTCAGCGCCGCCAACTCCCACGTGGAATTGTTTTTCGGCATGACGAGGGAAGACAATGATGGCAACCCGCTGTCAACGCTCTACCGTGTGATCGCGCTCGACAACATCGCGGTCGATCTCGGCAACGCCTCGGTATACGCCAATGTGTCAAGCTACTACGGCACGGGTGAAGACTTTCCCATCTACGCCGATTTCGGCAGGCTCGCGGTGTTCAAAAGCATGGCACCGATTGCAAATGGCACACAAGGACTGATTGTCAATGGCCAGGCCAGTGGCAGCACCGCCGCAGACCTGATGCTAACCTCGGCCGCCGCAGACATCGTGATCAATGGCTTGTACCGGCTGGCAGGCGAACCGCCCGTGGATCCGCAATCCACCCTGTACAAGGGCGTCATGAGCGCGCTGTGGGGCAGTGCCAGCGCCTCGGGCACATTCGCATCCCCGGTGCCGGAAGCATCCACCCAAGCGCTGATCGTCGTGGGCCTGTTGCCCCTTCTGGCTTTCAGCCGCCGTACACGCCGCTCAGCCAGCGGGCCTCACTGGTAAGCCGCCACCCGAGCCACGTCCAACTCTTTTTCCATCTGCCCCTGGTCAATCAGCTGATCCTTGAAGCGCTTCATGATCACCGCCTCACGCTCCTTGTAGTCGGCGGTCTGGGCATCCTCTGACTTGAGCTTGGCATCCATGGCCGCGTCGTGCTCCAGGGCGCGCATCAGGGATTGGCGCGCGGCCTCTTCCATGGGCCTGCGCTGCGCCTCGTCGGGGATCATGTCGGCGTAGATCGCGGCCTGCAGCATCAAGGCTTCAGGCCCGGTCACCTCCTGATTGGCAAAGCGCACCGGCAAGGCGTCCAGGATGCGCTGGCCCACTTGCGCGCGCTCCAGCGCATTGGGCTGGTCCTTCAGCGCGGTCCATTTGTCCATGTCGCGCTTGAAGCGCAGGTAGCCCACCAGGCGTTTGAGTTCCTGGTCGCGCTGCGGATGGTTGCGCAAGGCATCCACCAGCTGCTGCCACTCCTTGGGGTCGATGTCGGCCGGGCGCTCCAGATCGTGGGTGCCTGAGGACGAGTCCGCCGCGGCCGGCGGCTCGCTGTCCAGCATCTTGGCGTAGGCCTCGACGTGCGGCGGCGTGGGCTGGGCATCGGCCGAATGCGTGCGGCTGGCGTAGTACGCGCCACCCAGCATGGCCACCACGGCCCCACCCACCACCCAAACGATTTTTGAGCGCTGTTTTTTGATCATTAACATGACTGCCACTTCCTCGATTCGGATCCGCGTTACGAAAGCGATCGTTGCACGCAAGGCATTCAAGCCAGGCAGGGTATCTCCGAATCACCCCCCTCTACAGGGGGCGGAAACTGTCGACAAGGCCAGCAAATTTGACCTTGCGGCGTCAAGACATCCCCCGAACGCTCCACTCTGCGGTATAAATGCGACCTTAATTCGAACGATCGTTTGAAAAGCACGGTCGTTCGAAAATCCCAGATTGCTCCCATGGCCCGGCCGCTGTTCACGCGGCTCACAAAGAGGTGATTCCCTATGCCGCAGTACAAAGCGCCCTTGCGCGACATGCGCTTCCAACTCAACGAAGTGTTTGACTATGCCGGCCACTACGCCAGCCTGTCCAACGGTGGCGACGCCACGCCAGACATGGTCGACGCCATCCTTGAGGGCTGCGCCACCCTCTGCGAAGAGGTGCTGGCCCCCCTGTACGCCACCGGAGACCACGAAGGCTGTTCGATCACCGACGGCGTGGTGACCACACCCAAGGGATACAAGGAAGCTTACGCCCAGTACGTGGCTGGCGGCTGGCAAGGCCTGTCGCACCCACAGGAATACGGCGGCCAGGGCCTGCCCATGTCGCTGAACCTGCTGAAGTCGGAAATGATGGGCACGGCCAACTGGCCCTTCACCATGTACCCCGGCTTGAGCTTGGGCTGCATGAACACCGTCTTTCAGTTCGGCAACACCGAGCAGAAGAACCTGTACATGCCCCCTCTGGTCAGCGGCGAGTGGACGGGCACCATGTGCCTGACCGAGCCCCAGTGCGGCACCGACCTGGCGCAGATCCGCACCAAGGCCGAACCCCAGGCCGACGGCACCTACAAGCTCTACGGCACCAAGATCTACATCTCGTCGGGCGAACACGACCTGGCCGAGAACATCATCCACATCGTGCTGGCTCGCCTGCCCGACGCCCCCAAGGGCACCCGTGGCATCTCGCTGTTCATCGTGCCCAAGTTCATGGTCAACGCGGACCGTAGCCTGGGCGAGCGCAACAGCGTCAAGGCTGGCGCGCTCGAGCACAAGATGGGCATCCGCGCCTCGGCCACCTGCGTGATGAACTTCGACGGTGCCACCGGCTTCATGATCAGCGAGCAGAACAAGGGCCTCGAAGCCATGTTCACCTTCATGAACACAGCCCGCATTGGTACCGCTCTGCAAGGCGTGGCCCACGCCGAGTTGTCCTACCAAGGCGCCGTGCCGTATGCCAAGGACCGCCGCTCCATGCGCGCCCTGACCGGCAAGAAAGACACGGACCACCCGAACGATGCCCTGATCTGGCACGCCGACGTGCGCCGCATGCTGCTGACGCAACGCGCTGTGGCCGAGGGTGGCCGCGCCATGATTTACCACGCTGCCAAGCTGGCCGACCACATGGTCGCGAGCCTGGCCGAGGGCGACAATGCCAAGTACGCAGAATACGACGACCGGCTGGGCTTCTACACCCCCATCCTCAAGGGTTTCCTGACCGAACTGGGTCTGGAGTGTGCCAACCTGGGCATGCAGGTCTTCGGCGGCCACGGCTACGTCAAGGACTACGGTATGGAACAGATCGCCCGCGACGCGCGCATCTCGACCCTGTACGAAGGCACCACCGGCATCCAGGCGCTCGACCTGCTGGGCCGCAAGGTGCTGCTGCAATCGCGTGGCAAGGTCGTCTTCGGCTTTACCGGCGAAATGATCGACCAGGCCAAGCCCTACCTGCTGGACGGTGGCCCGCTCGGCAAGATGGCGCGTACCGCCTTCAAGCGCGCCATCCAGTGGAAAGTGCTGACGGTGCGACTGATGCTGCGCGCTAAAAAGGACCGCGATGTCGTCGGCGCGGCCTCCTACGACTTCCTGATGTACGCGGGCTACATGATGATGGGCCACTTCTGGCTCAAGCAGGCCATCGTCGCCAGCAAGGCGCTGTCGTCGGGCAAGGGCGCTGAGTCTAAGGAGTTCTACACCGCCAAGGGACAGACAGCAGAGTTCTTCTTCGAGCGACTGCTGCCCCGCGCCGATGGCCACAAGGCCACCATGCTCTCGCCCACCAGCTCGATCATGCAGATGAACAACGATCACTTCACCTTCCAGTGATCGCCTTTGGTGCAACGCACCATGCGACAGGCCCTCTTCGGAGGGCCTTTTTCATGCCTGGGCACAACCCCGCACTTGACTGAGGGATGGCAAAAGTCCGGATTCATTGCAAAATGACAGCAGTTGTTTTCAGATTGATCCCCGCCTTTTCCACAGGACACATTCATGTCGATTGCCAAACCTTGGTTGACTCAGTACGGCGAAGGTGTGCCCGCCACGATCAACCCCGACGAGTACGCCTCGCTCGTTGACCTGCTGGAAGCCGCCTTCAAGACGCACGCCAAGCGCGACATGGCCGCGTTCATGGATTCCCGCTGGACCTTCGCCGAGATTGATGCGCACTCCAAGGCCCTGGCCACCTGGCTGCAATCATTGAACCTGGCCAAGGGCACGCGCGTGGCAATCATGATGCCCAACGTGCCGCAATACACCGTGGCCATCGCCGGCGTGCTGCGCGCGGGCATGGTGGTGGTCAACGTCAACCCGATGTACACGCCGCGCGAGCTGGAGCACCAGCTCACCGACTCGGGCGCCGAGGTCATCATCGTCCTCGAAAACTTCGCCGTGACCCTGCAAGAGGTGGTCGAGCGCACGCCCCTCAAGCACATCGTGCTGAGCGCCATGGGCGATGTCTTCGGCGCCATCAAAGGCCCGCTGGTCACCTTCAACACGCGCCACCTTGAGAAGAACGTGGTGGCCTTCACCCTGCCTGACAACGAGCGTTGCAAGCAAACGCCCTTGAAGACGGCGCTGGCCAAGGGCCGCTCAGGCCAGTACGTGCGACCCGCCATCCAAGGCGCCGACCCGGCCTTCTTGCAGTACACGGGCGGCACCACCGGCGTGTCCAAAGGCGCCACGCTGTCGCACCGCAACGTCACCGCCAACATCCTGCAGTGCGAGGCCTGGTTCAAGCCCGAGCTCGACAAGCTGGGCGGCCAGTTGATCAACGTGGTGGCCTTGCCGCTGTACCACATCTTCGCTTTGACGGTGTGCTTCTTCCTGAGTGCGCGCATGGGCACGATGAACGTGCTGATCCCCAATGCACGCGACATCCCTGGCCTGATCAAGACGCTCAAGAAGTACAAGATCACGCAGTTCCCAGCGGTCAACACGCTGTACAACGCGCTGGTTGAAGAGCCCGATTTCGCCAGCCTTGATTTCTCGCGCCTGCGCGTGTGCAATGGCGGCGGCATGGCCGTGCAGCAGTCGACCGCCGAAGAGTGGAAGCGCATCACCGGCGTGGCCATCGTTGAAGGCTACGGCCTGTCCGAGACCGCGCCCGTGCTCACCGTCAACCGGCTGGACAACACGCACTACAACGCCGCCATCGGCTTTCCACTGCCCTCCACCGAGATCGTGCTGCTGGACGACGACGGCAACGTGCAACCCACCGGCACGCCCGGCGAAATCGCGGTGCGCGGCCCACAAGTGATGTCCGGCTACTGGAATCGCCCGGACGAAACCGCCAAGGTCATGACCGCCGATGGTTTCTTCCGCACTGGCGACATCGGCTTGTTCGACGAGACGGGCCTGATCAAGATCGTGGACCGCAAGAAGGACATGATCCTGGTGTCGGGCTTCAATGTGTACCCCAACGAGATCGAACAGGTGGTGAGCCTGCACCCCGGCGTGACCGAGTGCGCGGTGGTGGGCGTGCCCGACGACCGCGCCGGCGAGGCCGTGATGCTGTTCGTGGTGCGCAAGGACTACAGCCTGACCGAGAAGATGGTGGCCGATTACTGCAAGGCGCAGTTGACTGGCTACAAGCGGCCCAAGTACGTGGAGTTCCGCGAAGACCTGCCCATGACCAACGTGGGCAAGATCCTGCGCAAGGACCTGCGCGATGAAGCCATCCGCGACATGGCGTTGCGCCAGAAGGCTCAGAAAGCGGCCTGAGGCCCGGGGGGCCTGTGCCCCTGCAAAAACAAAGAAGGCCGCTTGATGCGGCCTTCTTTCATGGGGCGGTCAGTCAGTGGCTCAGGAGACAACGCCCCATTGCTTCTTCAAAAACGCCGCCTGCCGTTGCAAGGCCAGCGTGGCGCTGGGCATGATGCCCGCGTGGATCTGGAACACGTGCCAGCGGCCCTCGTAGATCTCCAGCTCGACCTGGCGGTCAAAGCGCTTGGCGGCGTGCGCCAGCCAGACCGAGTCATCGTGCAGCACCTCGATCTCGCCGACCTGCACCAGCGTGGGCGGCAAGGTGGCCAGGTTCTGGCGCTTGGGGAAGGCCAGCGGATGATCGTGCTGCGGGCGGTACCACGTGAAGCCTTGGTGGCCCCACTCGATGTTGATCATCGGATCGAGCTTGCGATACTTCTTCACGCTCTGACTGTCGAGCTTGGCATCGAAGGCGGGCGACATCATCACCAGGCACTTGGGGCCCGCGATGCCTTCCAGCTCCAGCGCCTTGGTGACCAGCAAGGTCAGCGTGCCACCGGCCGAATCGCCCGCGATCGCGATGTTCTCGGGCTTGAAGCCGTCTTTCAACAACTGCTTGTAGCCGGTCACTGAGTCGTTGATCTGCGCAGGGAACGGTGCCTCGGGCACGCGGCGATAGTGAATGGCCAGCACCTGGCAATTGGCGAACTTGGCCAGGCGGCTGGTGATGCTGCGGTGGCTGCGCGGGCTGCCCGCCACAAACGCACCGCCGTGCAGGTACAACACGGCATGCTGGGGCTTGCTCAGGCCCTTGGGCGTCAGGCGCTCGGCCGTCATGTTGCCCACCTTGGTCTTCTCAACCGTGACGCCGCCCGTGCCCGGCATGACGACCGACAGCATGTGCAGCACGGCACGCTGCAATTGCGGCGGCAAGGGCGGCTTCATGATCGATTTGAAGAACACGCGCAAGCTGGTGCGCATGGCCAACGCTGTCACCGATTCGAGCAAACCGGGCAGCGGCGGGTAGCGGCGGATCACGGGCTCGGACGAGGCCGTGGAAGCTGCGTCGTCAGACACGTCAGGGCCTTCGGCATTCAAAGCATTGGAGTCGCTCATGGATTAGCCCATCATGCCTTTTTTGGCAAACAAGGTCGTCATCGGCTGGTACCAGGACCCGAACAGGCGCACCACCAGGTCCAGGAACTTGGCATCGGGGCCCACCAGCGCGCGGCGCTTGTTGCCCTCCACTGCGCGGATGATCTGACGGGCCGCGCTTTCGGCGGTGGTGGTGTTGAGCAGCTTGTCGAAACGCTCGCGGGCCTTCTCGGCGTCACCGCCTGTCTTGGCGTTCATGGCCGGGTCCATCTTGGCATCGCGGGCAATGTTGGTGCGGATGCCACCGGGGTGCACGCAGGTGGCGCTGACGCCGCACTTGTCGATGTCCAGCTCCTGGCGCAGGGCTTCGGTGAAGCCGCGCACCGCGAATTTGCTGGCGTTGTAGCAACCCTGGGTGGGCAAGGCCAGCAGGCCAAACAGGCTGGAGGTGTTGATGATGTGGCCTTCGCCCGACTTCTTGAGGTGCGGCAGGAAGGCTTGCGTGCCCCAGACCACGCCCCAGAAGTTGATGTCCATGATCCATTCAAAGTCAGCGGGCTTGACGCTCTCGATCAAGGCCCCCAAGGCCACGCCCGCGTTGTTGAAGATCAGGTTGACCTTGCCGTGGTCGAGCACCACTTGGTCGGCCCAGGCGTTCATGGCTTCGCGGTCGGACACGTTCAGCTTGTGCGTGGTGACCTTGACGCCCAGCTTGCCCGCCATGGCGCCCGTCTCGGCCAAGCCGGCTTCATTGACGTCGCTCAAAGCCAGGTGGCAGCCTTTGGCGGCCAGTTGCAGCGCCAGCGTGCGGCCCATGCCGGACGCGGCGCCCGTGATGGCCGCCACTTTGTTCTTGAAGTTTTTCATGAGTTTTTCTTATTTGGTTTTGATGACGTAATCGGCCAGCTTGAAAGAGCTGGTGGCCTGGCGGTAGCGGAAGGTGAAGCCTGGCCACAAGGTGGTGTTCTTGCCGCTGTCGTTGACATACCAACTCTTGCAGCCCGAAGCCCACACGGTGCCCTTCAGGCGCGACTGCATGTTCTCGACGAACTGTTGCTGCGCTTCCGCGCGCACGTTCACCACCGCCATGCCTTCCTTGCGCATCTTCAGGATCGCGTCGAGGGCGTACTGCACTTGCGACTCGATCATGTAGACCATGGAGCTGTGGCCCAGGCCCGTGTTGGGGCCCATCAGGAAGAACAAATTGGGGAAGCCCGACACCGACATGCCCAGGAAAGCCTCCGGCCCACCTTGCTTGGCCCAGCCATCGGACAGGTCGCGCCCGCCCAGGCCGGTGTAGGCGCCACGGGGCACCAGCTCCTGCACGCGAAAGCCCGTGCCCCAGATGATGACGTCGGCGGGGTGCTCCACCCCATCGGCCGTGACGATGCCTTGGGGCGTGATGCGCTGGATGTTGTCGGAGACGATTTTGACGTTGTCGCGCGCCAGAGCGGGGTAATAGTCGTTGGACACCAGCACGCGCTTGCAACCGGCGCTGAAGTTGGGCGTCAGCGCCTTGCGCTTGGCCGGATCCTTCACGTGCTTGTTGATGTGGCGGCGGCCCAAAACCTCGAGCACCTTCAGGATCTTGGGCGAGATCACGAAGCCCAGCACGCGGCCTTCGAGGATCCAGTAGGTGGTCCAGCGGTGCAGCTTTTGGGTGAAGGGAATCAGGCGCGTGATGTGCTTGGCCAGCTCCGAGCGCTTCCAGTCGGGCTTGGGCATGACCCACGGCGCCGTGCGCTGGAAGTAATCCAGGCGGGCCACCTTGGGCGCGATCTGGGGTACGAACTGGATGGCGCTGGCGCCCGAGCCGATCACGGCCACGCGCTTGCCAAGCAGGTCAACGTCGTGGCGCCAATCGGCCGAGTGGAACATCTCGCCAGCAAAGGTTTCGCTGCCTTCGGTCTTGGGGACGAAAGGATTGCTCAAGGCGCCAGCGCCCGAGACGAACACCTGGCCGTTGAACTGGCGGCCGTCTTCGGTGGACACCACCCAAGTGGAGGTGGCTTCGTCAAAACGCGACGCCACCACATTGGCGTTGTAGCGAATGTGGGGCAAGATGCCGTACTTTTCAGCACAGCGCTGCAGGTAGGCCCAGATTTCGGGCTGGGGTGCGAACTGCCGCGACCAATCGGGATTGGGCTCGAATGAATACGAATACAGGTGCGACTGGACATCACACGCACAACCCGGGTAGTGGTTGTCACGCCAAGTACCGCCCACGTCGTCGGCCCTTTCCAGGATGACAAAATCATCCACACCCGACTGCTTCAATCGGATCGCCATGCACAGGCCCGAAAAGCCCGTGCCCACGATCACCACACCTGCTCGCTCACTCATGCATCTGTCTCCGAGTCCACTGCCGCACTGCACCATTTTGACAATGGTCAACATCAAAAATAGTATTTGACAATGGCCGTTTCCAGAATCAGGGTTAACCCCGAATCACCCTCTACTTCGGGGACAACCGGCCGGCGTTACGCGGGGGTCGATCCAGAAGAGCGCCAACGCCAGCGCAAGGCGCGCCTGGTTGAAGGCGCGCTGGCGGTGTTTGGCGAAAAGGGCTTCCATCCGGCCACGGTGCGGGACGTGTGCAAGGAGGCGAAACTCACATCGCGCTATTTCTACGAGTCATTCGACAGCATGGAGGCGCTGTTCCGCTCGGTCTACGCCTCGATCAGCCGCGAACTGATGCAGGCCACCATCATGGCCTTGGCCCAGTGCCCGCCCGACCCCGAGAAGCTGACCGAGGCGGCCTTGCGCACGTTCCTGGGGTTCATCCAGGAGGATCCGCGCCGCGCCCGCGTGGCCCTGATCGATGCCCTGAACGTGGGCGAAGGCATGAACTCGTTGGCCAACAAGGCCAGCCAGGACTACGCCCAACTGGTGAGCACCTTCGTGCACCAGTTCTTCCCGAACATGGCCGAACTGGGCCTGAACCCCACCATCATCGCCGACGGCCTGGTGGGCTCCAGCAACCGCATTGCCACGCAATGGGTGGCCGAGAAATGCAAGACGCCGCTGGACGAAGTGCTGCACAACTGCCTGAGTATTTTCAAGGCCTGCATTGAAATGGCCCGGCGCGGCACCACCACCCCGCCATGAAAAAATAGGCTGCGATCAACCCATGCCCTGCCCATCGTCAGCTGATCAAGTGAACGATCAGAGGAAGGCGTCCTCGAACCATGACACCCGCCATTGGATCGGATTGACAGGAGGGATCTCCAATTTTTACAAAACGCGTGTGCAACGCCGCTGGTCTCAAAGCTGAAAGGCCAACCAGCGGATCAGGCCTTCGGCGATCCCTCGCACCACGCCAGGGGCTTGCGCGCGGTACAGCGCTGCACCGGCGCGTGGCCGCTCGGCCCACTGCGCAAATCGCCGCACATCGGCCGGGTCATCAAAGGCCACCATCAGCTCGTAGTTCAGAAACAGGCTTCGTTCGTCGAGGTTGGCCGAGCCCACCAAAGCCAGGTGGCTGTCGATGACGATGGCCTTGGCGTGGACCATGCGCGGGGCCAGCCAGACGCGGGCCCCGGCTTGCGACATCTCGCGCAGGGCCGCGTGCCGCGACAGGTCGGCCAGCCGGTGGTTGGACTGGGCTGGCAGGATCAGGTCCACGGCCACACCACGCCGGGCGGCCAGGGTCAAGGCCATCAGCAGCGTGGCGTCGGGCACGAAATAGGGCGTCACCGCCAGGATGCGGGTCTGCGCGTTGAAGCAACTGGCCACCAGCAAGGCGTAGAGGGTGTCATCGGCCTGGTCCGGGCCGCTGGCGATCAACTGGGCGCGGCAGGCGGCCTTGGCCACGGGGGCGATGTCCTGGGGCACAGGCCACGCAGCCGGTCTCGGCCCCCGGGTCGCGAAGGCCCAGTCCTGGTCGAAGCGTGCCTGCGTCTGGCGCACCAGCTCGCCCCGCAGGTCAAAGCTCAGGTCGATCCAGGGTGTTTTTTGGCAGTCGAGGTCGCCCACAAAATACTCTGCGGCGAGGTTGCGCCCCCCGGTCCACAAGCGTACGCCATCGGCGATGACCAGCTTGCGGTGGTTGCGCAGGTTGGTGCGGCCCGGCAAGGGCGAGCGCCAGGGCGACACGAACAGGGCCACCTGGACACCGGAGGCTTTCAGCGCTCTCAAGGGTGGGCGACCACCCAGGTACACGCCGATGCCGTCGATCAGAAAGCGCACGCGCACGCCCCCGCGCGCTTTGTGCATCAGCAAGGTGGTGATCTCCTGCCCCAGGGCATCCCGCCCCATCAGGAAGGTGCACAGGTCCAGGGTGCGGGTGGCGCCCATGATCACCGCGCGCAGTGCCGTCAACGCAGCCTGTCCATCGTCGTGGATGGCCAGTTGCCGGTAAGACGCCGCAGGAGGCACGCCCAAGGCGCCCGCCAAATGCTGGAAGCGGGCCACGGTCGTTTGGTCACCGGGCTCGTCGGTGGACAGCGTGGCGGGCGCCAAGCGCAAGGGCTGCCCGCGCAAGACCTTGCGGTTGCCGAACAGCAGGTACAGCGGCAGCGCAATGTAGGGCAGCAAGGCCAGCAGCACGACCCAGGCAATCGCGGCCGAGGGATGCCGACGCTGCCGGCGTGCGTGCGAGGCGATCACGTAGGTGCCCAGGCCCAGGATCACCATGAGCCCGTGCAGGGACAGCAGGTGGTGGCTTACCCAGGCATGGAGCATGTCCATGCCACGGATCCCTTCACGGCGTCGTCATCACACCCCGGCATGCGCCGCCTGTTGATCGGCGTGGTAGCTCGACCGCACCATGGCGCCGACTGCCGCGTGGCTGAAGCCCATCTCGTACGCCTCTTGCTCGAACATCTTGAAGGTGTCCGGGTGCACATAACGGCGCACCGGCAAATGGTGGCCGCTGGGCGCCAGGTATTGGCCGATGGTGAGCATGTCGATGTGGTGCTCGCGCATGTCGCGCATCACCTGCAGGATCTCTTCATCGGTCTCGCCCAGGCCCACCATGATGCCGCTCTTGGTGGGCACGTTCGGGTGCAGGGCCTTGAACTTCTTGAGCAGGTTCAGGCTGAACTGGTAGTCGGACCCGGGACGCGCTTCCTTGTACAGGCGCGGCGCGGTTTCCAGGTTGTGGTTCATCACATCGGGGGGTGCGGCCTTGAGGATCTCCAGGGCGCGCTCGTCACGGCCACGGAAGTCGGGCACCAGGATCTCGATCTGGGTGCCCGGGCTGAGCTCGCGCACCTGGCGGATGCATTCGACGAAGTGGGCGGCGCCACCATCACGCAGATCGTCGCGGTCTACGCTGGTGATCACCACGTACTTGAGCTTCAAAGCCGCAATGGTCTTGGCCAGGTTGGCGGGCTCTTCTGCATCCAGCGGGTCGGGGCGGCCGTGCCCCACATCGCAAAACGGGCAACGGCGCGTGCACTTGTCGCCCATGATCATGAAGGTGGCCGTGCCTTTGCCAAAGCACTCGCCGATGTTGGGGCAGGAGGCTTCTTCGCAAACCGTGTGCAGCTTGTGCTCGCGCAGGATCTTCTTGATCTCGTAAAAACGCGTGCTGGGCGAACCGGCGCGCACGCGGATCCAGTCGGGCTTTTTCAGCACCTCGCCGATGGGCACCACCTTGATCGGGATGCGGGCCATTTTGGCCTCGGCTTTTTGCTTGATGGTGGGGTCGTACTGCTTGGGATCGGTGGCCATGCCGCGACTTTAGCCGATCAGGGCGAAAGCCAGGTACCCAGCTTGCCGCCCAGCAGCTCGGCGGCCTCATCCCACGGCACGTTCACCCCGAGCGAGGCCAGGTCCACCGTCTTCAAGCCCGTGTAGCCGCAAGGGTTGATGCGGCTGTAGGGTGACAGGTCCATGGCCACGTTCAGCGCCACGCCATGGTAGGTGCAATGGCGGCTGACCTTGATGCCCAGCGCCGCGACCTTGCCCAGGCCTTTGAAGGGATCGCGAGGGTCCGCCGGCGCGGTCAGGGCCGAGTGGCCGGCGGGGTCGTCCAACCTGACGTAGATGCCTGGCGCGCCCGCCACGCGGTGGCCGGTCACGCCCAGCGCTTCCAGCGTTTTGATGAGCGCCTGCTCCAGGCGGAACACGTATTCCTTGACGTAGATGCCCTGGCGCTTCAAATCGACCAGCGGGTAGGCCACCACCTGCCCCGGTCCATGGTACGTGACCTGGCCGCCCCGGTTGGCCTGCACCACGGGGATGTGGTCGGGGCCGGGCGGGTTGAACAGCACATGGTCGGCCTTGCCGGCCAAGCCTTGCGTGAACACGGGCAGGTGCTCGCAGACCCAGAGTTCATCGGGGGTCTCGGGCGTGCGCGCTTCGGTGAAGGCCTGCATGGCCTGGGCCGTGGGCGCGTAATCCACCCGGCCCAGCAGCTTGGTCAACATCAGCCCAAGCCCACACGCTGGAACAAGGCACCGGGCAGGCGGGCCACCTGGCCCATCATTTCCAGCTCTAGCAAGCGCGCGCCCAGGTCGGCCGGGCCCATGCCGGTGCGGGCAGACAAGGCGTCCTGGCCCACCGGGTCGTAGCCCATGGCGTTGAGGAGCAGGTCTTCGTGGCCAGACGCTTCGTTGGCCTCGTCGCCGCCCTGGTCGGCCGATGCCAATGTGGCGACTCGCCAGTTCATCTCTTCCAGCACGTCCTGCGCGGTTTCCACCAGCTTGGCGCCTTGCTTGATCAGGGCATGGCAGCCCTTGGCTTGCGGCGAATGGATGGAGCCGGGGATGGCCAGCACCTCGCGGCCCATCTCCATGGCCAGGCGCGCGGTGATCAGCGAGCCCGATTGCACCGCCGCCTCGACCACCAAAGTGCCGCGCGACAGGCCCGCCACGATGCGGTTGCGCTTGGGGAAGTTGGCGGCCAGCGGCGGCGTGCCCAAGGTGAACTCGCTGATCAGCAGGCCGTCTTGCGCGATGCGGTGCGCCAGGTCTCGGTGCGTTTTGGGGTAGACGCGGTCCAGCCCGGTGCCCACCACGGCCACGGTGCTGCCCAGGCGACCGCCCGCCAAAGCCCCTTCGTGCGCCGCCCCGTCAATGCCCAGGGCCAGACCCGATACCACGGTGATGCCCGCCTGGCTCAAGGCCTGGGCGAACGCAAACGCGTTTTCCTTGCCTTGCGCGGTGGGATTGCGGCTGCCCACGATGGCGACGCTGGGCCTTTGCAGCAGCGCCAACCGGCCTTGCGCGAACAACAAAAAAGGTGGATCAGCAGTTTCCAGCAAAGCGGCCGGGTAACGCTCGTCGCCCAGGGTGACCAAGGTGCGGTCTTGTCCAGGCACGGCGGACTCCAGCCACGCCAAGGTGGCGGCCAGTTGCTCAGGCAGGTCTGCCGGGGTCTTCAGCAATTCGGTGGTTTCGCGGGCGGGCACCACCTGGGCCAGGGCTTCACGGGTGGCGGCAAACACCCCCTGGGGCGAGCCCAGCGCCGCCAACAGCCGCCGGGCGGAGGCCGGCCCCACGCGCGGCGTCAGCAATAGCCGCAGCCACGCGCCAATTTCGTCGCGTTCCATCGTCAACTCACAGGATCATCAGGGCTGGGTGAACTTGTCCCCGGGCTTGACCGGGTCCTTCACGCTCAGGATCAGGGCGTAGGACATGCGGTCAAAGGTGCGAAACACGAACAGCAGGCCATGGCGCTCATCGGGCAGCTTGATCTGGGGTTTGTCGGGCAAGGTCATGTCGCGGATGGTATTGCCTTCGCGCCACAAGGCCAGCACATGGCCACGCTCCATGCCATCGCGGGTACCCTTGTTCAGCGACACGATCTGGCTCTGGCCGGCCGTCAGGCTTTCGCCGTAGATGGACACGATCTGACCGCTGAGATCTTGGGTTGGCGCGTGCGGGGCCAAATTGTCGAATTCGCGCGGGGGCACCGAGGCCAGGCGATCGCCAATCATGCCTTCCTGGCGCAGGATGCTGGTAGTGAAGGTGGAGGGGATGACCATGGGCTTGCCATCGGCGCCCGTGCCTTCCAAGCCTTCGCGGACCAGGTTCATGGTGCCCACGTAGGCAGCCTCGTAGCCCAGCACTTCCTTGGTGGTGGGGTCGCGCAGGGGCTTGGGTTCGCGGAAAATCCGGAACTCGCGGCGGCCGCCCAGGTCACCGCGCACATAGGCGGTTTCACCACGCGACAACATCACGCGGCCCTCTTGCGTGGCGACCACGCGCGGCGCGTTCAGCAATTCTTGGCTGCTGTCAAAAATGACGGCCTCGTTGAAGAAAGGCTCGATCAGGTGCAGGGGCACGGCCGTGATCGCGTCTTCGAGCGAGCCTTCGCGCACGCGGGGCGACAGGCGGGCATCGCCATTGGTGCCCACCGGCTGACCCAGGCGCAGGCGTGCGCGGCCGTTGGACTTGTCCAGGTACAGCACCTGGCCAGGGAAGATCAAATGCGGGTTGCGGATCTGCTGCAGGTTCATGCCCCACAGCTCGGGCCAGCGCCAAGGGCTTTTCAGGAAGATCTTGGAGATGTCCCACAGCGTGTCGCCACGCTTGACGACGTACGAATCAGGCGCGTTGGGTGACAGCTCGGACAGCGGAACCCCGGCTTGCGACACCTGCTTGGCCGTGGCCTTTTGCTGGGTGGTGATGGGGAAGTTGGGGCCATCGGCAGCTTGTGCGGTGGGGGCCAAAATACCCAGGGATGCCAGGGCCGACAAGGCCAGGGCATGAGCAAGGGGCAGCAATCGCTGGGTCATGAAAACTCTCTCCAATCCACCCGCCGATGGGATCCCTGACAATAAGGATTCCCAATAACCGGCAAAATCTGGTCAATGATCGTTTGATTCTGCCCGCAAAAGACGAGCGATCGCAACGAAAATTGTCCACACTGGCCCGGTGAATTTACCGGGGCGCCTTGGGGTTCGTTGCGCCGCTTCCACATCCGAGCGGGAACACCCTGCCCTTGTCCGACCTGGCCCTTGACCGGCCATTTTCCCCGCTGAGAAGTCCCATGGCCCTGTTGTCCATCCTTTGCTACCCCGATGCCCGCCTGCACAAGGTGGCACGCCCGATCGCCCTGGTCGATGACCGCGTCCGCCAGTTGGTCGATGACATGCTGGAGACCATGTACGACGCCAAAGGGGTCGGCCTGGCCGCCACGCAGGTCGACGTGCACGAGCGCCTGGTCGTCATCGACACCAGCGAAGAGCGCGACGACCCGCGCGTGCTGATCAACCCGGAGATCATCAAAGCCAGCGACGAGATGATCATCTGGGAAGAAGGCTGCCTGTCGGTGCCCACCATCTACGACAAGGTGGAACGCCACGCCCGCGTGCGGGTGCGCGCTTTGAACCGCGATGGCAAAACCTATGAGTTCGACGCCGACGAATTGTTGGCCGTGTGCATTCAACACGAGCTGGACCACCTGATGGGCAAAGTGTTCGTGGAGTATTTGTCGCCGCTCAAGCGCAACCGCATCAAGACCAAGCTGCAAAAACGCGGCAAAGACGACGAGACCTCGGACTGACCACCTCCATGAAAATCGTTTTCGCGGGCACGCCCGAATTCGCCCGGGAAGCGCTGGCCGCCTTGCACGCCGCGGGTTTCGAGATCGCTTTGGTGCTGACCCAGCCCGACCGACCGGCGGGCCGGGGCATGAAATTGCAGGCCTCGCCGGTCAAGCAGTTTGCGCAGGACCATGGCATCGCGGTGGCGCAGCCGCCCAGCCTGAAGCTGGATGGCAAGCACGCCGAAGCCGCCCAGGCCGCGCAAGCCACGCTTGAAGCGGTGCAGGCCGATGTGATGGTGGTGGCCGCTTATGGCCTGATCCTGCCGAAGAGGACGCTTGCCCTGCCGCGATTGGGCTGCCTGAACATCCATGGCTCACTGCTGCCACGTTGGCGGGGCGCCGCCCCCATCCACCGGGCCATCGAGGCGGGCGATTCAGAGACCGGCATCACCATCATGCAGATGGACGAGGGCCTGGACACCGGCGACATGCTGTTGATGGAGCGCGAGCCCATCCGGCCTGAGGACACCACCGCGCTGCTGCACGACCGGCTGGCCAGCCTGGGTGGCCGCATGATCGTTGAGGCGCTTGAACTGGCGGCCTGCGGTGGCTTGAAGCCGGTGAAGCAACCCGACGCCGGCGTGACCTACGCCCACAAGATCGGCAAGGCCGAGGCCGCCATCGACTGGACGCTGCCAGCCAGCCAGATCGCGCGGCGCGTTCGCGCTTTCGATCCTTTTCCGGGCACCACCTTTCAGTGGGCCGATGGCCCGGGCGCGGACACCATCAAGCTGTGGTCGGCCAGCGTGGTACCGGCCTCGGGCAAGCCCGGTGACATCCTGCATGCCCAGGGCGAGACCCTGGTGGTGGCCTGCGGCGCGCAAGCGCTGGCCCTGCACACCCTGCAACGCCCCGGCGGCAAACGCCAGGGCGCAGAGGATTTTTTGCGCAATGGCCCCGCCGCCCCCCGCATCCTTGGCTTGAAATCACAGAACAAGCCCTGATTTAACTGCCAAACCCTTTGGGTCAAGGAGGCCCGCCCCATGTTCAACATTCTGAAAACCGCTGTTCTGATGGCCGCCATCACGGGCCTGTTCATGGCCATCGGCGCCATGATCGGCGGGCGCAGCGGCATGATGATCGCGCTGCTGGTGGCCATTGGCATGAACTTTTTCAGCTACTGGTTCAGCGACACCATGGTGCTGAAGATGTACAAGGCCCGCGAGGTCGATGCCACGACCGCGCCACACTTTTACGCCATGGTGCAAGAGTTGGCCCAGCGCGCCCAATTGCCCATGCCCCGCGTTTACCTGATCGACGAATCGGCCCCAAACGCTTTTGCCACGGGCCGCAACCCCGAGCACGCCGCCGTGGCCGCCACCACCGGCATCTTGAACGTGCTGACCGAGCGCGAGTTGCGCGGCGTGATGGCGCACGAGCTGGCCCACGTCAAGCACCGCGACATCCTGATCAGCACCATCAGCGCCACCATGGCCGGTGCCATCTCGATGCTGGCCAATTTCGCCATGTTTTTTGGCGGGCGTGACCAGGATGGCCGCCGTTCCAATCCACTGGTCGGCATCGCCGTGGCCATTTTGGCGCCGATGGCGGCTGGTTTGATCCAGATGGCGATCAGCCGGGCCCGCGAGTTCGAGGCCGACCGGGGCGGTGCCGAGATCAGCGGCGACCCGCACGCCCTGGCCAGTGCCCTGCAAAAAATCCACCGCCATGCCCAAGGCATGCCGATGGAAGCGGCCGAGCGCCACCCTGAAACCGCCCAGATGATGATCATGAACCCGCTGTCGGGGGGCGGATTGCGCGGCCTTTTTTCCACGCACCCTTCCACCGAGGAGCGCGTTGAGCGTTTGATGGCCATGGCACGCGGCGCGGCTTAATGTCACACGCCATGCACCCAGGTGTGGCGAACGAACGGTTTTGAGTTCAAGGCCCCTTGATTCCTACCGATAGTCCTTACAGCGAGCCTTCGTCTTCCCGAAGGCTGCGTCGTCACAAGGACAAGGCATGGATCAAACGTTGGATCAAGTCACCCGCTGGTCGGACCGTTGGAAACTGCTGTCCCGGGTGACCCTGATCGTGGGCATCTGCTTGAGCCTGCTGGCCTGGCAGAACGCGGCCAGGCAAGTGCAACGCGACGCGGACGACCGGTTTAACCGCGACGCCATGGAGAGCACCTACCGGCTCAACGAGGCGCTGATTTATTACGTCAACTTGATTGGCAGTTTTCAGGCCCTGTTCACGTCCACGGACGCGGTCTCCCGCAGCGACTTTCACCGCCATTTTCTGGGCCTGAACGTGGACAGCGGCTACCCGGGCCTGGTGGCCGTGCAGTTCTCCAAACGGGTGCCGCAAGAAAAAAAATCCGCGTTTGAGGCCTCGGTGCGCGCCGACAAAAGTTTGAGCGAGCAAGGCAACCCTGGCTATGCCATTCACCCCCCGGGCAAGCGCCCAGAGTACATGGCGGTGACCTATGTGGAGCCCACGGTCAACAATGAGAAAGTCCTGGGCTATGACCAGATCCATGAAACCAGCCGGCGCGAAACCACCGAGCTGGCACGTGATAGCGGCAAACCCACAGCATCGGCGCCCTTGACCCTGGTGTCCGGCGACCGCCAGGCCCTGGGCTTCGTGATCCGCGCGCCCCTCTACCAGCCCCACAGCCCGCTGGCCACCGTGGAGCAACGCCGCCAGGCTTTCATCGGGCAGATTGGCGCGGCCTTCCAGGCCGAGTCCATCCTGGGCACCATCATCAACCCCGACGACTGGGCTTCACGCCGGTGGGTGGTGCGCGATGTCGGTCCTGCCGAGCGCACCGTGGCGTTGGCTCAGCCGCAGCAGTTGTTCGACACTGCGCAACTGGCAAGCACCGCCTTCAAGCCCCAACGGCCTGTGGCCGATGAGGACCACCGCTTGCAAACCGTGGAAGCGGCCGGCCGCCGCTGGGAGTTGATCATGGTGCGCCCGCCGGTCAATGCGGCATGGCAGCGCTACCCGATGACACTGCTGATCAGCGGCCTGCTGGTCACCGCCGGTTTGTGGTTGGCACTGCGCGGCTTTGCCACGCAATACGGCCGGGCCACGCGCATGGCGCACCGCTTGAGCAGCCAAGCCCTGTCCAGCGAAAAACACCTGCGCTCGGTGATCGACAACACGGTCGATGGCATCGTCACCGTGAACGAAGCCGGCACCGTGCTGACGGTCAATCCGGCCATCAGCCGCATCTTCGGGCATGACGCAGACGAGATGGTGGGCCAGCCCTTGAGCCGCCTGATTCCCGGCATCCGCAGCCACGGCCTGGACCAACCCATGGAAGACTTCCTGCTGACCCAGCAGATGAGCTTTGACGGCGTGGGGCACCGCGTGGAGGGTAAGCACCAGGACGGCCGTACCTTGCCGCTGGACTTGGCCGTCAGCCACATGGACGTCAATGGCGAAAAACAATGCGTCGGCATCCTGCGCGACCTTAGTTCCGAATACTTGGCGGAGCAGTCCGTCCAAGAGGCGCAACGCCAGCTCAACGAGGTGGACGAGATGCGCCGCGTCATCGTGCACAACGCGCCGTACGCCATCTTCGTGCTCAACCGCCACGGCATCATCCAGACCGTCAACCCGGCGGGCGAGGCCTTGCTGGGCTACAAATCCAACGAGTTGATCGGCAAGAGCACCGCCGAGCGCTTCTTCGAGCCCGACGAGGTGAACGAGCGCGCCCGCATGCTGGCCCTGCGCCTGAACCGCCCGATCGAGCACATGCAGGTGCTGTCCCACCTGGCGCACGAATCGCCCGGCCTGCCCAGCGAGTGGACCCTGGTGCGCTGCGATGGCCGCCACCTCACCGCCGAGGTCACCGTCACCATCCTGTGCAACGAGATCGATGAGATGACCGGCTACCTGGCCATGGCCTCGGACGTGACCTCGCGCCGCGAAGCCGAGAGCCAGTTGCAGCACCTGGCCCTGCACGACTCGCTGACCGGCCTGCCCAACCGCAACATGCTGCAGGAGCAGCTCAAGGCCTCGGTGACCCTGGCCGAGCGCGACGGCAACAGCCTGGCGCTGATGTTCCTGGACCTGGACCGCTTCAAGAAAATCAACGACACGCTGGGCCACCACATCGGCGACAGCGTGCTGATCGAGGTGGCGCGCCGCCTGCGCTCCGAGATGCGCACCTCCGACATCGTGGCCCGCCTGGGCGGCGACGAATTCGTGGTGATGCTGCCGCGCATCGCCTTGGCGGAAGACGGCGCCGTGGTCGCGCAAAAGCTGCTGGACATCTTTGCCGAACCACTGCGTGTGGGCCCGCACGAGTTGCGCGTCACGCCCAGCATCGGCCTGGTGATTTACCCTGCGCACGGCACCGACGCGATCACGCTGATGCGCCACGCTGACCTGGCCATGTACCAGGCCAAGAGCCACGGCCGAAACCGCGTGCAGATGTACACCGAGCACATGGAGTCGCCCACGCTGGACACCCTGCGCCTGGAAAACGACCTGTACAAGGCGTTGGAGCGCGACGAGTTGCGCCTGCACTTCCAGCCCCAGTTCGACTGCATGACCGGCCGCATCACGGGTGCCGAAGCGCTGGTGCGATGGGAGCATGGCGGCAAGCTGGTGCCCCCGGCCGATTTCATCCCCCTGGCCGAAGAGACTGGGCTGATCGTGCCCATGGGCGAATGGGTGCTGCGCCGCGCCTGCCAGAAGGCCCAGGCCTGGCGTGAGCGCAGCGGCTGGCCCATGCGCATCGCCGTCAACCTGTCGGCCATCCAGCTGGACCAGCCCGACATCGTCGATGTGGTGGACCGCGTGTTGAAGGAAACCGGATTGCCGCCGACCGCGCTGGAGCTGGAGATCACCGAAAGCGTGGTGGTGCGTGAATCGCTGCGCGCTGCCGCTGTGTTGACGCAGTTGCGCTCCTTGGGTGTGGGCATTGCCATTGACGACTTTGGCGTGGGCTATTCCAGCTTCTCGTACTTGCGCGAGTTGCCGGTAGACCGGCTCAAGATGGACCGCTCATTCTTGAGCAATGTACCGAGCTCGCCCGGCGACAGCCGCCTGGCCGCTGCCTTGATCGCGATGGCTCATCGGCTGGAAGTGGGCATCGTGGCCGAGGGTGTGGAGAACGACGCGCAGTACTCGTTTTTGAAGGCGCACGGGTGCGACGAGTGCCAGGGTTATTTCCTGGCCCGCCCGATGGCCGAGCCTGCTTTTGAGGCTTTGCTGATGGAGCACAGCCGGGACAGCGCGGCGAAGGATGCGCTGGCGCGCATCGCGGCCACGGCGAAGAATCCGGCTTCGTAGGGTTCTGGTGCTTGGCAACCGTTGTGGCGCTTGGTTATTCAGCGCGGGGCGCGGGCTGGGGCGGTCTCCGGCAGGGCTTCAGCTTGGTGGTCCCGCTGTTAGCGGGACTGCCTTGCGATGCTCGTGCCAAGGTGGGGCCGTGGAACTCACTGCGCGGATTGCATCCGCTTCGTTCAAACAACCACGGCCAGTCAGTTATTGATGCGTGCTGCGCACGCCCACCTTGGCACTGCGCTTCTCAGCACCAAGCCAGGCGCCCCGCCGAAGACCGCCCCAGCCCTTTTTCGCCCCGCTGGTGGTGTGGCACGGCCCCCTTGGCGAGAATCTTGCCGCTGGTGGCACGCCACCTCGGGCCACGCCACCAGCGAGGCGTCAAAGGATGAGCCGGTGGGTGGCAGGGCGACGACGCCGCCACCATCGGCGCCCTGCCAGCCACCGGCTCAGCCCAGCCTCGCGCGCTAAGCAAAGCAAAAACTAATTCAGCAACCGCGCCGGATCAGCATCCAACTTGGCCAAGGCCTCACGCGTGGCACGCACAGTGAGGGATTCATCCTCCACCGGCACCAGCAACCCCGCTTGCAGAAAAGCTGCCAAGCGGTGCAACTGGAACAGCACGCCCCGCCCCTGCGGCGTCACGAACAAAGCCAGTTGTTTTTGCAGGCCTGACCAGGCGAACTGCACCGGCTCCTGGCTGCCCCGGTAGTCCAGCTGGAACCAGGCGCCAATTTGCAACTCGCGGGCCCAGGCCATCATGGCGGGCGTGGGCATCGTGCCGCCTTCGGCCACCACCTCGAGGTCGTCGCTTTCGTGGCCCGACAGGTCGCGCAAAGTTTGCGCGTCGAGTTCAACCTCGGCCAGGTTGGGCAGGATGTCGTCCAGCGCCTCCAGGCGTTCGGTCACTTCCTTCAAATGGGCGGACGAGATCGTGGCCGAGCGGGCCGAGAAGGCCGCGGCCAGCGCAGCGTTGAGCACGTGCACGTGCTCGTCCTGCTTTTCGACGGACATGCCGGCGCGCCCCATGCCATCACGCACCTTCTTGAGCAAAGGCGGCAGGCGGCGCAGCACGTCGGCGCGGTCTTCGCGCGAATGCTTGGCGCTGGCCGACCAGATCAGGTCGGCAGCAGCACGCTTGAGCACGCGGGTTTCTTCACTCGACGGGCTGGTCTGCACCGCGCTGTGGGCCAGCACATCGGCCCAGACGCGGAACAGGAATTCGCGCACGCCTTCGTGCACCGGCACATCGGCCAGCATCTTGCGCAGCTCAATGGTGTACTGGATCGCCCAAGTTTCGCGCTGCTCAACCTGCTGCGCCAGGGACACACCCTTGCGACTGGATTCGTTCTCGTCGCGGAAATAGCGCTCGAGGAATTTTTCGAACTCGAGCAGCACGGTCTGGAACACGCGCCGACCGGTGTCGGGGTAAGCCTCGACCACCTGCACGATGCGCTTGATCTCGCCGGGCAAGGTGTCTTCCTGCTCGCGGGTGCTGGCGGCAAACCCCATCACGCAGGCGCCCATGCGGTCGATCAGGGCACGGGCCGGGTGGTCAATGGTGGCGAAAAAATCGGGCTCGGTGACGGCCACGCGCAGCACCGGCATCTGCAGGCGGGCGAACCAGACGCGGATGGCGGCCGGCAAGCGCTCTTCGGTCAGGATGCTTTGAAACAGCAGCGCCACGATCTCGATGACGGCGCGCTCGTTGGGCGTGCTGGCCGCTTGCTTGAGGGCACGCCTGCTGTCCTGCAGATCTTGCAGCAAGGCCGCAGGGGTGCCCGTGGGCACGCCCGACTCGCCATCAGCGTGGCGACGCACCGCCTGGCCGGCGTCCTGGATGGCCTGGCCCAACGCCGGCGCGACCACGCCCACCACGACGTTGGCGCTGCCCAGCACCTGCGTGAGCGCGAAGCCGGGCACCTTGTGGGACACGAACTGGTTGAGCTTGCCCAACACCGCTTGGGCCGGCACCGCCGAGCGGCGCAAGGCGGGCGTTTGCGTCATCAATCGGGTTTCTTCATGGGCGCCGCCCATGGGCTGCAAGCCGCTGTTGCCGCCCATCTGCGAGGCGCCACCCAGCCCGGAGTTCAACATCGGCGCGGCGCTGCCGCTCACATAGGGCGAGGCGGAGCGATGAATGGTCGGGCCCACACCCGTGTCCTTGGTCCGCCGGATGAAGGGCCGCAAATCGATTTCAGGCTTGACGCCGTGGTCCAACAGCACATGGTTGGCGTCGTGATAGGCCTCTTGCGCCAGGTGCGTGGCCTCGTCATGCAGCACGGTTTGCAAGGTCATCCAGTGCGTGGCGCCCAGGCCAGCGTCGGTCCAGCTGTCGATCAGCCAGCGCGCCAGCACTTGTGGGCGCAGCACGTCGCCTGCGGGGTCAATGTGGTTGGTGCTGCCGGCCTCCAGGGCATTCAGGCGCGAGCACAGGTCGGTGTACTCCCAACCAGCCCGGTCGGCGATGGCCTGCCCCAGGCGGGAAGCCATCATGTCTTGTTCGACCGCGCTGTCTTCGACCAGGGTGAGGTTGGACACCAACTGCCCCACGGGCTTGGTGTCCAAGGGTCGGGCCAGACGCACTGCCGTCAAGGCAGACTGGATGCGCTGCTCAAACCCACGCTGCCAGGCATCCAGGCTCAGCGGCATGTCCAGCACCAGATCGCGTCGGCGCATGTACAGCCCGGGTTCCGCCGTTTGCGAGGCCAGCAACTTGCCACCGTTGGCACAGGCGTGGATCAACCCGGAGGCGCCCCGCAAGAGGGTTTCCAAATAGGTTTTTCGGGCCGTGATGGCCAATGCACGCGAAGAGCCTATGGATGACATGTGGTCAATTGATCAACGGGGTTCGGCCTGGCCTTCCTGGCCGAACATTTCATGGTTGATCAACTCTACACCACGGCCCCAGAGTTCGGATCGTTGGGATCGACCTCTTTCTGAGTGCTTTTCATGAGGTCTTCACGGGTCACGCCCAACCACATCGCAATCGCCGCCGCCACGAAGACAGAGGAATAAATGCCGAACAGGATGCCGATGGTCAACGCCACCGCAAAGTAGTGCAAAGTCGGGCCACCAAAGATCAGCATGGACAGGACCATCATCTGGGTCGAGCCGTGCGTGATGATGGTGCGGCTCGTCGTGCTGGTGATGGCGTGGTCGATGACCTGAGCCGTGCTCAGCTTGCGGTAACGGCGGAAGGTTTCGCGGATCCGGTCAAAAATCACCACCGACTCATTGACCGAGTACCCCAACACAGCCAGCACCGCTGCCAGCACCGACAGCGAGAACTCCCACTGGAAGTAGGCGAAGAAGCCCAGGATGATGATGACGTCGTGCAGGTTGGCGATGATGGCCGCGACCGAGAACTTCCACTCGAAGCGGAAGGCCAGGTAGATCATGATGCCCAGCACCGACACGCCCAGCGCCAAGGCGCCGTCGCGGGCCAGCTCACTGCCCACTTGCGGGCCGACGAACTCACTGCGCTGCAAGGTCAGGTTGGTCTGGCCGGCGGCCTGGCAGGCCTTGGTCGATGAGGGGTGGCCGGGCGTGGGCGCCAGCATCGTGACCACGCCCTTTTCAGCGGTGCACAGGGTGCCGAACACTTTGTCCACCACCTCGGCCTGCTTGAGGCTGCCCCGCAAAGGCAGGCGGATCAGCACATCGCGCGAGGTGCCGAAGTTCTGCACCTGCACTTCGCCATAGCCCAGCGAATCGACGGCGTGACGCACTTTCTCAAGGTCGGCGCTTTGGGCGTACTGCACCTCGATGACCGAACCGCCGGTGAACTCGATCGACAGGTGCAATCCCCGGGTGACCAGGAAGAACACGGCGGCGGCGAAAGTCAGGAACGAAACAATGTTGAAAATCAGCGCATGCCGCATGAACGGGATGTCGCGCTTGATGCGGAAAAATTCCATGGCGAGTGTCCTTCAGGGGGTGCGGGGGGTCATTGGTCCACGGGGTCGACGTCGGTCGACAGGCTGCCGGGCTTGGCAGCGGCCTTCCAGACCTGACCGATGGACACGCTCTTGAGCTTTTTCTGACGGCCATACCAAAGGTTGACCAGCCCACGCGAGAAAAACACCGCCGAGAACATCGAGGTCAGGATGCCCAGGCAATGCACCACGGCAAAGCCCTTGACCGGGCCCGAGCCGAACATCAGCAAGGCCAGGCCCACGATCATGGTGGTGACGTTGGAGTCAAGGATGGTGGCCCAGGCGTGCTCGTAACCGGCCTGGATGGCCGACTGCGGCGCCGCGCCGTTGCGCAGTTCTTCGCGCACGCGCTCGTTGATCAGCACGTTGGCGTCAATGGCCATGCCCAGCGTCAAAGCGATGGCCGCGATGCCGGGCAAGGTCAACGTGGCTTGCAGCATCGACAGCACCGCCACCAGCAGCAGCAGGTTAACGCCCAGCGCCAGCGTGGAGAACACGCCGAACAGCAGGTAGTACGCCATCATGAAAACGGCGATGGCGCAAAAACCGTACAGCAGACTTTTGAAGCCCTGGTCGATGTTGGCGGCGCCCAAGCTGGGGCCGACGGTGCGCTCTTCAATGATGTCCATGGGCGCGGCCAGACTGCCGGCGCGCAGCAGCAGCGCGGTATCGGCGGCTTCGTCGCCTTGCATGCTGCCGGAGATCTGCACGCGTCCGCCCGAGATTTCAGAGCGGATGACCGGGGCCGTCACCACCTCGCCCTTGCCCTTTTCGAACAGGATGATGGCCATGCGCTTGCCGATGCTCTCGCGGGTCACGTCCTTGAAAATCCGGGCGCCACGGGCGTCCAGGGTCAAGTGCACGGCGGCTTCGTGGTTCTCATCGAAGCCGGGTTGCGCGTCGGTCAGGTTGTCGCCGGTCAGCACCACCTGGCGCTTGACGATGACGGGCACGCCTTGGCGGTCGGCGAATTTCTCGGTGCCAAAGGGCACCGTGCCACCAGCCAGGGCCGCGTGGGCCTCGGTGCTGTCATCGACCATGCGCACTTCAAGCGTGGCAGTGCGGCCGATGATGTCCTTGGCCTTGGCGGTGTCTTGCACGCCGGGCAACTGCACCACCACGCGGTCCAGGCCTTGCTGCTGGATGATGGGCTCAGACACGCCCAGCTCATTGATCCGGTTGTGCAGCGTGGTGATGTTCTGCTTGAGCGCGTTTTCCTGGATGGTGCGCTCGGATTGGGGCTTGAGCTTGCCGACCAGGGTCAGGGCGCCACTGCCATCGCTGTCGGTGCCGTCAGCCCATTGCAGGTCGACCAGGCCGTCGGTCAGCAGGTTGCGCGCGGCCTTGCGCCCGGCTTCGTCTTGAAAGCGCACGGTGATGGCTTGGCCATCACGGCGGATACCACTGTGCCGGATGTCCTTGTCGCGCAGCAAGCTGCGGATGTCGCCGGTCAGGCTTTCGATCTTCTGCGTGAGCGCGCCCTTCATGTCGACCTGCATCAGGAAGTGCACGCCACCGCGCAAGTCCAGGCCCAGGAACATGGGGTTGGCGTGCAGGGTGCGCAACCAATGCGGCGAGCGCGACACCAGGTTCAGCGCCACGATGTAGCGCTCGTTTTGCGGATCAGGATTGAAGCTGCGGCCGAGAACGTCGCGGGCCTTCAGCTGTGTGTCGGTGTCGGCGAACCGCGCCTTGATGGACGCACCGTCGAACTCGACGAAATCAGGCGTGATCTTGGCCTCGGCCAAAGCGGCGTTGACCTTGGCCAGCGAGCTGTCGTCAAGTTTGACCGTGGACTTGCCGCTGGACAGTTGCACAGCCGGCGCCTCGCCAAAGAAGTTGGGCAAGGTGTAGATCAGGCCCACCAACAAGGCGACGGCGATGATCAGGTGCTTCCACCAGGGGTAGCGGTTCATGGTTGTAATCCTGCGATTTATTGATTACTTGTAGCTGCCCTTGGGCAAGACCTGGACGATGGCCGAACGCTGCACTTGGAGCTCGACGCCATTGGCCACCTCAACGGTGGCGAAGGTTTCGCCCAGCTTGCTGATCTTGCCGATCACGCCACCTTGGGTGACCACTTCGTCGCCCTTGGCCAGGCTGTCCATCATGGCCTTGGTCTCTTTTTGGCGCTTCATCTGCGGGCGGATCATGACGAAGTACAGGACCACGATCATCACGATCGGCAGCAACATGCTGTTGAGCAGACCTGCGGGGCCGCTGGCGGCAGGGGCAGCGGCTTGGGCGAAAGCGTCGGAAATGAACACGGTAAAAATCCTTCAAACGGACGGCCACCAAGGCGGGCCAAATCCATTCGATTGTATGCCGTGGGGGTGAGTCCCTTTCAGAGCACGTACTTGACCAGGGGATGCCCGGTGAAAGCGCGGTAAATGCCGTCCAGGTGTGCGCGGCTGGTGGCGTTGACCGTGATGGTCAAACCCATGTACTTGCCGCCGCTGCTGGGGCGCAGTTCCAGCGTCTTGGCGTCGAATTCGGGATCGTGCTGAATGGCCAACGCGACCATGGTTTCCAGGAAAGGCGGCTCGTGCAGGCCCATCACCTTGATCGGGAAGGCGCAGGGGTATTTGATCAGCGACTCTTCGGGCGGGATCTCGGGGGGAACAACGGGTTCATTCATGCGGCTACTCCTTGCTCACGGCTTCTTGCTTCACTTGACGCCCAGGCGGATGGCGTCCCACAGGCGACCGAACCAGCCGGCGCTGGGCACGGCGTCCAGGGTTTGCAGGGGCACATCCTGCCAGGGATGGCTGGCCAGGGTGATTTTGAGCGAGCCAACGGTCTGGCCCTGCGCCAAGGGGGCCACCAGGGGATCGTTGCGGGCCACGGTGGCTTTCAGGCCGCCGGCCTGGCCACGCGGCACCACCACCACGACGGGTTGGACGCGCCCCAGGCGCACGGTGGACGACTGGCCTTTCCACACCGGCGCATTGGCCACGGCCTTGTTCGCATCGAACAGCTTGACCATGTCAAACGCGCCGTAGCCCCAGTTCAACAGCTTCTGGCTTTCGTTGGCGCGGGTCTCGGGCGAGGTCGCGCCGATCACCACGCTCAAGAGGCGGCGCGGACCGGCGGGCGTGGCGCGCAAGGCTGTGGCGATCAGGCAATAGCCGGAGGCGTCGGTGTAGCTGGTCTTCAAGCCATCGACCGTGGGGTCGCGCCACAGCAGCAGATTGCGGTTGGGCTGGCGGATGCCGCCGAAGGTGAATTCCCTGCTGGCGTAGTAAGGCAGGGCCTGCGGGAAATCGGTGACCAATCGCAGGGCGATGACGGACAACTCGCGCGCCGTGCTGCGGTGCCCGGGCGCGGTCTGGCCTTCCGGGTTCTTGAACGTGGTGGCCTTCAGGCCAAAGGCCTGGGCTTGCCGGTTCATCATGGACACGAAATTCTCGACCGTGCCGCCCACCGCTTCTGCCAAGGCCACGCTGGCGTCGTTGCCGCTCTGCACGATCATGCCCTTGAGCAGGTCGTCGACCTTGACGCGGCTATTGGCGGCGAGAAAGCTGCGCGACGTGCCCGTGATGCCGACTCGCCAGGCACGCTCGGACACGGGCACTTCTTGCACCAGAGTCAGCTTGCCCGACTGCACGGCCTGGAACGCCAGGTAGGCGGTCATCAGCTTGGTCAGCGAGGCGGGCTCGACCGGCTGGTCGGCGTTGCGCGCGGCCAGGGTTTGCTGGCTGCTCAGGTCTTGCAGGACAAAGGCGCGCGCGGCCAGCTCGGGCGGCAGCGGCATGGTGGCGCTGGGCGCGGCGAAGGGAAACACGGGCGGGGCCACGGGCGCCGCTTGGGACCAGGCCAGGGGCCAGCACAATGCGCCGGTCAGCGCGACCAGCAGGCCGCGTCGGGACAGGGAAAACAGCATGGGATCAGGCAATCAGGTGAGGTCAATCAGGCCGAAGTGCCCGAAGTGCCGCGCAGGTGGCGCAGCACGCGGTCGCGCAGGACGCCGAGCTGGCCATGGAAAAAATGGCCCACGCCCGGCACCACCGTGACCGGCAAGGCCTGGGGCCGCGCCCAATCAAGCACGCTTGCCATCGACACCACATCATCCTGCTCGCCCTGCACCACCAGGGTGTGGGCCGGCACATGCGGCAAGGCGTAGCGGGTGGCCGGGCTGACCAGCACCAGCTCACTGGGCGGCTCGGTCAGCCGCGCGCTGGCACTGGCCGCAATGAACCCACCAAAGGAGAACCCGGCCAGCGCCAGGGGCAAGCTTTGCACGGCCGGGTCGGTGCGGTGGTGGGCCAGCACGGCCAGCAGGTCATCGACCTCGCCCACGCCTTCGTTCCAGGCGCCTTCGGACTGGCCGATGCCCCGGAAGTTGAAGCGCACAGCCCGCCAGCCCGCCAGCACAAAGGCTTTCGACAAGGTGTGCACCACCTTGTTGTCCATGGTGCCACCCATCTGCGGATGCGGGTGGGCGATCACCACCAGGCCGATGGGCGCGGTGGCGGGGTCTTCAAGCACGACCTCGAGCAAGCCGGCCGGGCCGTCAATGGTGGTGGAGTCAGGGCGTCCGATCATGGTTTTGCTTTGGCGCGCGGGTTCAACGGCCCACGTCCGGCGGCAGCACCAGGCGCTCAACGACCTGGCCTTTGACCAGGTGTGATTCGACGATCTCTTCGATGTCGGATTGGTCGACGAAGGTGTACCAGGTGCCTTCGGGGTAGACCACGGCCACCGGGCCGCCAGCGCAGCGGTCCAGGCAACCGGCCTTGTTGACGCGCACCTGGCCCGGGCCGCTCAAGCCGGCGCTTTTCACCAGCTTCTTGCAGTGGTCGAAACCATCCTGGGCCCCGTGGTCGCCGCAGGAGCTTTCACCGCTGATGCGCTGGTTGAGGCAGAAAAAGATGTGGCGTTCGTAGTACATGGCGTTCGATTCAGTGGTCAATCCAGAGGCTCCTCGCTGGGCTCATCCCACGGCGAGGACATCTGGCTCATGCCTTCGTCCAGCTTCGGGCCGGTCCAATCCGAGAACTTGCCGACGTAGGTCGTGGCGGTGGTGTCGTCGGCATAGGCGATCAGCACGATGGCCAGGTCCGCCATGCGTGACACCTGCATGACCTCGCCGGTCTTCGCGTGGTCGGCCAGACAGCTTTCGGGATTGAACACTTTCAACGTGATCCGCTCAAGCTGCTGTCCGAAAATCTTGAGGACCTGGGCCATGCATTGCTCCGAAGGTGGGTGGGTGGATTTTAGGTGGGCGCATCGGCCTGCCGGCTTTCGCGCCCGAAGATGCGGGTGATCAGCCAGGCCATGGCCACGTAGGGCCACAAGATGCCGAACCAGCGCGACAAGCCGTGGAAGCGGATGAAGCGCCCATGCTCCCACGATTCCAGCGCCAGGGCGTAATAGGGGTCGGGCGGCACCTGGTGCACCAGGGCGATGAGCCCGGCCAGCGTCACCACGCCCAGGCTGGCGCAGGTGGTGCGGCTGCGCTCCAGCAACAAGGTGCCCGCCAGCGCACCGACCAGCAAGCCGGTGATGGTGGGCACGCTCATCCAGGTCAGGGCGTGCTCGGGGCCGAAGTTCATGGCGGTGGACAGCGCCGTGGTGCCCACGCCCATCACCACGGCCCCCACCAACAGAAAAACGCGGGTGTTGCGCGGGCGGGCCAGGGCGCAGGCCACGCACATGGGGGCCAGCAGGCCCAGTGCCACGGTGGAGGCCTCGCGCGCGGGCAGCCACAGCGACCCGGGGTCAGCGGAGATGTTGTCGGTCCACAGGCTCAAGGGGTCGGCGGGCAGCACCCACGCCTGCCACGGCGTGTCGCGGGTCAACTCCATCAGGCCGATGAGCAGGTGCGGCAGGAACTGCCCTTCGCCCAGGGGCAGCGGCGGCGGGAACAGCAGGCCCAGCGGCCACATCCAGATCAAGGCCAGGCCAAAACCCGCCTGGGGGATGAACCAGCGCTCGCGCAGCCGGTGCCACACGTCCACCAGGCCCAGGGCGCTCAGGGTGACGGCGGCCAGGGCGCCCCAGGCCATGCCCAGGGTGTTGAGCGCCCAGTCGGAAATCGAGGGCACGCGGTTGGGCACCGTGAACTGGGCCAGCTCCAGCAGGTAGGACAAGGCCGAGCCCGACAGCAAGGCCAGCACCGCCGCCACGAAAGCACCCCGCCCGCTGCGCAGGTGGGCCACCGTCAGGATCAGGCCCAGAGGCAAGTAGCCCAACAGGTTGGCCACCAAATCAGACGGCACCTCGTGGGGCAGCTTGGGCAGCTCCCAGGTGAACACGTGGCGATCCGGCCAATGCCAGCCGGCCAAGGGGAACAAGGTGGCGTAGACGATCAGGGCCACCGCCACCCAGGTAAGCGGCCAGGCGGTGCTGCGGTGCAAAGACATCAGCAGGCCTTCAAGCGAGGGCGGATCAGAAAGGCTTGACCACCACGAGGATGACGATGAGCGTGAAAATGACAACCGCCCCCTCGTTGAACACCCGCAGCCATTGGTGCGTGCGGCGCTTGCTGAGCTGCTCGAACTCACGCAGGATCTTGCGGCAGACGTGGTGGTAGCCAATGGCGCCGACCACCAGCAGCAGCTTGGCGTGCATCCAGCCGTTGCCTGGCCCCTTGCCGATGCCGTAGTACAGCCACAGGAACAGGCCCAGCGCCACGCCCGGGATCATCAAGAGGGACGTGAAGCGGTACAGCTTGCGCGCCATGAGCAACAGGCGCTCGCGCTCGGCGTGGCTGTCGCCCGGCACCATGGCCAGGTTGACGAACAACCGCGGCAGGTAGAACAGGCCGGCAAACCAGCTGGCGACGAAGACGATGTGAAAGGCTTTGATCCAGAGCATGGCCGATTATGGCCAACGCGGGGATCGATTTGAAGACTGATTGCGCGGCGCAACATGGCCGACACAAAAAAAAGAGCCCCGGCATGGCCGGGGCTATGGAAGCCTTAACGCTGTCATCACGGTAAGGCACCTGCTCAGGGAGGAAAAGCAGGGAATGAAGGCCTTGCGGCGTATCATTCAGGATCGATTATAGAGGGCTTGCAGCGTCATGTCTGCAACGCATGTCCGCAAACCGGGGATTGCCACCGATTTTTTTGTTCTCTTTGCATTCCTTCACACTGCTTTCATCATTTGTCCCGCATGTCTTCTTTGCACCGTTTCCCGCAGCACCGCCCTCGCCGCCTTCGCCGTGATGAATTCACGCGGCGACTGGTGCGAGAGCACGCCCTGACTTCAGCCGATTTGATTTACCCCGTCTTCGTGTTGGATCAAGACGACGGTGTGCAAGACATTGCCTCCATGCCCGGCGTGCAACGTTTGAGCCGTGGTGCCCTGTGGGCCCAGGCTGAGCAATGCGTGAAGCTGGGCATCCCGGTGATGGCGCTGTTCCCGGTGATTGACCCGGCACTCAAAACGCCGGATGGCCAAGAGGCCCTGAACCCCGAGGGCCTGGTGCCCCGCACTGTGCGCGAGTTGAAGCGGCGCTTCCCTGAGCTGGGCGTGATGACCGATGTGGCGCTGGACCCGTTCACCACCCATGGCCAGGACGGCCTGCTGGACCCGGATCCCCAGAACAAGGGCTACATCCTGAACGACGAGACCGTGTCCATGCTGACCCGCCAGGCTTTGGTCCAGGCCGAAGCTGGTGTGGACATCGTGGCCCCCAGCGACATGATGGACGGGCGCATCGGCGCCATCCGCCAGGCGCTGGAATCGCAGGGCCTGATCCACACCCGGATCATGTCCTACAGTGCCAAGTACGCCAGCGCCTTTTACGGCCCCTTCCGTGATGCGGTGGGCTCCAAGGCCAACCTGGGCAAAAGCAACAAGAAGGTCTACCAGATGGACCCGGGCAACAGCGACGAGGCCCTGCGCGAGGTGGGCATGGACATCGCCGAGGGCGCCGACATGGTCATGGTCAAACCTGGCATGCCTTACCTGGACATCGTGCGGCGGGTGAAGGACGAGTTCCGCGTGCCCACCTTCGCCTACCAGGTCAGCGGCGAGTACGCCATGATCAAGGCCGCCGCCCAGAACGGCTGGCTGGACCACGATGCCGCCATGATGGAAGCCTTGCTGGCCTTCAAGCGCGCGGGCGCCGATGGCGTGCTGACCTATTTCGCGCTGCAGGCCGCCGAGTTGCTGCGCGACTGAATGAACGAATGAACGCTGGAGTTGTCTGAGTGCGTTTTTTCCTGATCAATGATCGCTTCCAGGAGCTGCCGGATTGGCCGGACACCCCGCCCACCCAAGGCTTTTTGTGGGTGACCACAGCCCGTCGTGAGTTCGAGGTCGGCCTGGACAAAGTCCAAGCGCAGTTGCTGCACCTGGCCGGCGGCAATCTGGTGGACCTGCACGTCATGGACTTGCTGAACTCGCAGTTGCCATCCCAGTACGACTACACCTCCTGGTACGACATGCTGGTGTTCCGCCGCCTGGCCGCCGCACAAGGCACGGAGGGCATGTTCCTGGACGACACGCATGGCACCGCCAGCAGTGCGAGGCAAGCCCTGGCCAGCATCGACACCAGCCCGGTGGGCTTCGTGGTGTTTGACCGCGTTCTACTGACCGTGCACCCGGCCGATTGCTCGGTGCGCGACTTCTTCGAGGCCCGACTCAACCAGATGGTCAGCGCCGACGAGCGCAACGAGAACCGCACCGACGGGCGCGGCTCGGTCAGCCGCCTGCCGCCCAGCTCGGCCGACCTGATGGTGCGCATCGTCAACCACATGGTCGACAGCTACCTGGACCTGCGCCGCCTGCTGACAAAGCAGTCGGCCTATCTGCAGCAAGAACTGCTGAGCGACCGCAAGCAGTTCAACCACTGGCAGTCGCTGCTGGAGGCGCGCAACACCCTGCACTTGCTGGAAGACACGTGCGAGGATCAGCGCAGCGCCGTGCAAGAGTGGATCGACGCGCTGGACGACTGGCCCATGCCGACCGAGCCCACTGCCGCGCGCGAACGCGAGGTGCTGCGCGTGCGTTCGCGCGACGTGCAGGAACACATCGAGCGGGTGCTGGGCCATGTGCGGCGTCTGGAGTCGTCGTCGGAAGGCGCGGTGCAGATGCATTTTTCGTTGCAGGGCAACCGCACCAACGACATCATGCGCACCCTCACGGTGATGACGGCGGTGTTCCTGCCGCTGAACCTGATCACCGGCGTTTTTGGCATGAACTTCGATTTCTTGCCGCTGATCCACACCAAGCTTGGCTTCTGGGTGGCGTGTGGCTTGATGGCGGGGGTGGTGCTCGCCTTGGTGATGCTGTTCAGGCGCAAGCGCTACCTGGCGCAATGACGCATTGAGCGCTCGGGTCAGGTCGGCTGATTGAGTTGCTCGCGCACCCGGCACAGGTCATCCCACACCAGGCCCTTGTCGACCGGGTTGCGCAGCAAGTAAGCGGGGTGGTAGGTGACGATGACCGGTGTGCCCTGCAAATCGTGCAGGCGCCCGCGCAGGCGGCCGATGGGCTCGCTGGTCTTGAGCAATGATTGCGCCGCGAAGCGCCCCATGGCGATGATGATGCGCGGCTTGACCAGCGCGATCTGGCGCATCAGGTAGGGCTCGCACTGCGCGACTTCGGCGGGCAGCGGGTTGCGGTCGCCGGGCGGGCGGCACTTGAGCACGTTGGCGATGAAGACCTGGCTGTTGGCATCCGCGTCGGCGCGGGTCAGGCCGATGGGGCTGAGCATGCGGTCGAGCAACTGGCCGGCGCGGCCCACGAAGGGCTCGCCCTGGCTGTCTTCCTGCTCGTCGGGGGCTTCGCCAATGATCATCACGCTGGCGTGTTGGTGGCCCACACCGAAGACGGTCTGTTTGCGGCTTTCGCACAGGCCGCAGGCGGTGCAGCCGGACACGGCCTGGCGCAGAGTGGGCCAGTCCATCTGGTCGATGCCTTCGGGGCGTTCGCGCAGGATGGCTTGGATGCCCGCCGTGGCGGCGGCCGCAATCGACACCGGGGGCTTGACTTCGGGGCGGGCCGGCCTGGCCAATGGGGGCGTAGGCGTAGGAGTAGGCGCGGGCGCAGGTGCAATTGGGGCCACGTCAGCAACAGCGGCTGCCACCATCGGCACGTCTTCCGCCGGCGCGGAAGGCGGCACCGGCCAGAACGCCGGGATGCCCATTTCGCGCAGCATGGCGCGTTGGCGTTCGGACCAACTCATGGCTGGGCCGCCTTGTTCAAATCCAGGCGCATCACCAGCGCGTCTTCGCGGCCGCCGGGCGCGGGGTAGTAGCCCTTGCGCACGCCGACTTGCACAAAGCCCTGGCGCCGGTACACCCCCAGCGCGCGCTCGTTGGAGGGACGCACCTCCAGCCACAGCAAGGGCACTCCGGCCTGACGGCAAAACGCGTACAAGGTGTCCAGCAGGCCACGCGCCAGGCCAGCCCCATGCAGGGTTTTATCGACCGCGATGTTGAGCAGGTGCATTTCCTCGAATCCATCCATGGCCACACACACGCCGACGATGCGGTCAGTGTCAGGCCCGGTGCGCACCCGCGTCCAATAGCCACTGCGCAGTGAGGATCGGTAGTTGTCTTCGGACCAGGCGTGCGCTGGGTGCGGGCAGGCCAGGCGCTCCATGTCGAGCACGGCGGGGATGTCGGCCTCGGTCATGGCCCGGTCGGCGAAGGCCGACGCCTCGGCCACCTCGGCCAATGCGCTGAAGGGTGACGTTGAGCGTGAGGGCGCGGACATGGGGTGGATTGTCGCGCTCACAGGCGCTTGGCCGCCAGGCGCTCGGCAGTGGTTTGCGCCACTTTGTCGCGCACGTACATGGGCAGGGCCAGGGCGGCGTCGAGCAGCTCATCGCGCGCCCAGGCTTGTCGGGCCAGGGCGGCCAGCGCGGCGCCACGGGGCGCGGCTTGTGGCCAGGTCATCTGCGTTAGTCCGTCGAACGCCGCAGGGTGCGCCAGCAGGGCGTTGCCGGCCACGCGGTGCACGCCGGGGGTCTCGGCCCATCGATCACGGGGCACGCCCAGGGCCCACAGGCTGGGGTCGGTCTGGGCTTGCCAGTGGGCGCCTTGCCAACGGTAAGCCGCCACGTACAACTCACCCATGCGCGCATCCTGGGCCACCCACAGGGTGTCACCCTCAGACCAGGCGGCGGGATCGGACTGGCGGGCGTCTTCGGCCACGGCCATCAGGGTGTCCAGCGAGATGACGGGACAGCCGGCCGCCAGGGCCAGGCCTTGCGCCAGTGAACAGGCGGTGCGCAGGCCGGTGAACGCGCCGGGGCCTCGGCCAAAAGCGATGGCGTCGAGTTGAGACCAGCTCAAGCCCGCGTCGGCCAGCAGCTTTTGCAGGGCCGGCAAGGTGGTGCTGGACGCCTGCGCGCCGCCGCCCACGTGCAGCGCCTGCACTTCATCCCCCAGCACCAGGGCCAGGTGCACCAGCTCGGTCGCGGTGTCCAGCACCAGCAGGCGGGGCTTGGCCAGGGCAGCGCTGGCGGCGGTGGGCAAAGAGGAAATCGAATCAGCAAGCGACATGGCCGGAAGTGTAGCCAACGCCGCCCTTCTATGATGCGGCCATGACGGTCACTTGTTCACATCGCCCCACCGCGCCTTGGCTGGGCGCACTTATTCTGGCACTGCTTTTAGCCCCACAGAGCGCGGTCTGCCAAGCCCAGGCCGCGCCCCAGCCCCCCGCCACGCCGACCGATGAGCCGCGCTGGCCACCGGCCCTCCAGCAGGCCTTGCAAGCCACCGCGGTCCCCGCCTCGGCGGTGTCGCTGCTGGTGATCCCGGTGGATGGGGGGCCGCCCCGACTCAGCACGGGCGCCGACACGGTACGCACCATGGCTTCGGTGATGAAGCTGTTCACCACCGGCGTGGCGCTGCAAACCCTGGGGCCCGCCTTCACCTGGCGCACGCAGGTGGCGCTGGGTGGGCGGCTGCGGCCCAACGGCGTGCTGGAAGGCCCGCTGTTGATGCGCGGCGATGGCGACCCCAGCCTGGTGATCGAGCGGGTGGCGCTGATGATGAGCCGCCTGCGCGCCGCCGGCCTGCGCGATATTCATGGCGACTGGCTGCTGGACCGATCGGCCTTTGCCGCCGTGCCAGAGCACGATGCCGCCGCGTTTGACAAGCAACCGTTGAAAACCCACAACGCCGGCCCCGACGCCCTGCTGGTCGCCCACCAGGCCCTGACCCTGAGGCTGCGGCCCGACGTGGCCAACCCGGGTTGGGCCAGGGTCAGCATGGAGCCCGAGTTGGGCGGCGTGCGCCTGGACGCCAAGGTCCCGCTGGACGACAAGGCGGCCTGCAGCGACTGGCGCGAGTCCATGGCCCTGGAGCTGCGCCCGGATGCGCCGCCCGCACTGGGTTGGACCATCACCCTGAAAGGCCGCTACCCCACGGCCTGTGGCGAGCGCGACTGGCCCGTGCACTGGCCCGGTGGCGTGCATCAGGACCACACCGAGCGCGTGCTGGACATGGCCTGGCGCCGCGCGGGCGGCCTGCTCAAAGGCCAGGTCCAGGCTTCGGGCCCGTGGCCCTTCGAGACGCCCGCCTGGTTCACCTGGGAATCGCCGCCGCTGGCCACCGTGGTGCGCGACATCAACAAGTTCAGCAACAACGTGATGGCCCGGCAGTTGTTCCTGACCCTGGGCCGCGATGCCGCCCCGACCGAACTCAGCCCGCTGGGCCCGGCCACGCTGGACGCCGCCCGCGCCCGGGTGACGAAGCATGTGGTGCAGGCCACCACCGAGTCGTCCACGGGCACATCGCCCTGCGGCAACGGGGTGCTGGTGATGGACAACGGTTCGGGCTTGTCGCGCACGGAGCAGGCCTCGGCCGCGTGCGTGGGGCGCTGGCTGCAGGCGCTGTGGGCCAGCCCGGCCATGCCCGACCTGCTGGCCTCCTTGCCCATGGCGGGTGTGGATGGCACGGCGCGCAGGATGGCGTCGGTGGCGGGCCGAGCCCACCTGAAGACCGGCTCGCTGGACGGCGTGGCCTCGGTGGCCGGCGTGGTGCTGGGTGATTCAGGCCGACGTTACGTGGTCGTGGGCGTGGTCAACGACCCCAAGGCCGACGCTGCCCGGCCCTTGCTGAAGGCGCTGATCGAGTGGACGGTGCACGACCAATGAACGCGCTTCAAACCCTGGTGACTTTTCTGGATCCCACCTGCGTGGAGACGATTGGCTCGGCGGCGGCCATGCTGACCACCGGCGCCTTCATCCCCCAGGCCCTGCTGACGTTTCGCACGCGCGATGTCAGCGGGATCTCGCTGGGGATGTACAGCGCCTTCACGGTGGGCGTGCTGCTGTGGCTGGTCTACGGCCTGGCGTTGGGCTCGTGGCCCATGACCGTGGCCAACACCGTCACCCTCAGCTTGGCGGTGGCCATTTTGGGGATGAAGGTGAGGTTCATGCGCCGGGATCAGAGCTGATCGCGGATGCGGGAGGCGGCCAGGTTGGCCAGGCTGCCATGGCCCAATGGGGCAAGGCGCAGGTCATCGGCCCACAGGTAGTCACGGTAAAAAGCGCGGACTTCGTCGTTGGGCACGGCAGGCGATATGGGGTTCAAAACCCTTGGCGTGAGCACGCGCAAATTGTTGGACCGACAATTGAGCAACAGTGCCTTGGCCCTGAAGTCAGCATTCACAAGCGCACCGAAATCGATGCTGGGAAAGGCAGCCGTCAATGTCTTGCCATTGGGCATCGTGACTGTGGTTGGGTCTGATTGGCAAGCGGCGGCGGAATGGCTGGCGCCGAGTGACGCGATCAGGCTGTAGCCGTCCACTTTCACAATCTTGTGGCCGTTGGTCCCCGTGCTGAAGGTCAGGCCCCCCTTGTCGAGATACCCCTCGTTGAAGGCCTTTGTCAAGTCGTTGGCCAGTGTGGTTTTGCCATCACTCACCGCCTTGGGCGTTTTGCCCATGTCTGGCACCGTCAGGTACACCACGCGGGCGCCCGTGGCCACAATGCTCTTGATGAGCGCCCCCAGGATCGCCCCTTGTTCGCTCATCCGAATCTTGGCGGCTTCTTCGGTCGACGGTGTAGCCACCACCTCGGCGTAGGCCGCCATGATGTCGTTCTGGCCGGCCAGCAGAGTCACCAGGACGCCGTCTCGCAACTCCCCACGGTTGGTGTTGAACTGTTCAACCACGTCGGCCACCTTGGCGCCCCACTTGGCGTAAGAACGGCTGCCACCGCCATCCTGCGGGCAACCACCAGTGGCGCCGCCGAGGTTCAACCCGCCGCCGCCCAGGCCATGGGCCAGGCGCTGCACCCAGTTGCCGTAGTCGTCGGCGAAGTCCGTGGAGCAGTAGTAGGTGTGATCGGTGGTGAGGTAGATGGTCGGAGGCGACGAACCGCCATCGTTGAATGACCCGGTGAAAACCTCATTCACGACGGGAATGATGCTGCTGGCAACGCTGTAGCGGTACACCCCAGGAATGGACGATTGCGGGACAAAGAACGACTTGTCGCTTGGGTAGTCAGCCGCGATCAAGGCGGCACTGGATGCGCAGAAAACATCCGTGGGCAAGCTGGTCTTGCAAAAATTCGGCCTGTCGGCGATCACGTTGATGGTGTACCTCGCCCGGTAAGGCACATCCGCCGTCGAAGTTGGCGCGCCCGGGATGGTCTTGAAATCCACCAACGGCGCCCCGAGCGTCGCGGTGTCATCAAACGCACTGTTCTCATCCCCGAACGCGATGATCTGCTGGGGCTGAAACGGCTTGACCCGCGCACCACCCCCACAGCCCGCCACCAAAGCGGCCGCGCTCAAGCAGGCGGCCACCGCCACGCCCGTGCGGCGTGAGTTCAGGAGTCGGGCGGTATCAGGGATGCGGAACATGGACACTCCAAAAGGATGAGAGGCGGTCAAGCAGGGCCGAAGCTTACTAGAGTCGCGCTGTGCGGGTGTTAAGGGCGTGTTAAGCCGCCGACGCGCGGGCCAGCCGGTCGCGAACGCCGTCCCAGACAGCGTCGACCGGGGGTTTTTCAACCCAGATCAGCTCCACGCCCAGGGCGTCGAGTTCGCGCAGGTCAGAAAACAGGTGGTGCGCGGCGCTGATGGCGTCGGCGGGCATGGCGCGCTGCACCACGCCGGGGCTGGCCGGGCGGTGCGCCCACAGGCTACGCGAGTACACGGCGATGCCCGGTGGCGTGACCGCTTTGTTGGCCAGCGCCTTGGCGGTCAGCTCGGGTTCGATCAGGTCGAGCGCCGACGACAGTTGCAGGTCGCTCATCAGGCGCAGCTTGGCGCGCGGGGCGTAGTGCGCGGCCAGGGTGCCAGAGGCGCGCGGGGCGCCGGCATCGCGGGATTCAGGCGTGGACAGGGCCACGGGCTCGCCAGCGGCAGCTTCGATCTCGTCGCGGGTCAGGCGGCCGGGGCGCAGGATGACTGGGTGGGCGCGCGTGCAGTCGACGATGGTGGACTCGATGCCCACATCGCACAGGCCGCCTTGCAGCACCCAGACTTCGTCCAAGCCGCTGCCTTGGTCCTGGAACTCGTCGATGACGTGTTCGGCGCGCGTGGGGCTGATGCGGCCAAAGCGGTTGGCGCTGGGCGCGGCCACGCCCATCACGCCCAGGCGCGCGGCGGCTTGCAGCAGCTTCAAGGCCACGGGGTGATCGGGGCAGCGCAGGCCGATGGTGTCTTGCCCACCGGCGGAGGCGGCGGCCATGCCGGGGGCGCGCGGCACGATCACCGTCAAGGGGCCGGGCCAAAAGCGGTCCATCAACTGCTGGGCCACCAAAGGCACGGCGGCGGCGAACTGCCAGGCGGCTTCAGCGTTGGCCACGTGCACGATCAGCGGGTGGTTGCTGGGCCGGCCCTTGGCTTCGAAGATGCGGGCCACGGCGGCATCGTCATCGGCGCGGGCGCCCAGGCCGTAGACGGTTTCGGTGGGCAGGGCCAGCAGGCCGCCATCGGCCAGGCGCTGGGCGGCTTGTTCGATGGCATCGGTTTGTGTGTCGGGATCGAGCAGTCGCATGGGTGACAGTTTAGAAAGGCTCGATGCCCAGGACGGCCGCGGCTTTCAAGGCCACTTCGCGCGCAAGGTCGGCGGTGGCGGCAGTCACCGTGAGGTGGCCCATCTTGCGGCCACGGCGTGCGTCGGTTTTGCCATACAGGTGCAGGTGGGTGCCGGGCAGGGCCACCACGGCGGGCCAGTCGGGCTCACGCTGCACGGTGGATGCGATGCCCTCGAACCACAAATCGCCCAGCAGGTTGAGCATGAAGCAAGGGCTGTGCAGTTGCGGCGCCACCAGGGGCAGGCCGGTCATGGCACGCACCTGCATCTCGAATTGCGAGAGGTCGCAGGCGTCAATCGTGTGGTGGCCAGAGTTGTGCGGGCGGGGCGCCATCTCGTTGGCCACCAGGCTGCCATCCTGCAGGATGAAAAACTCCAGGCACAGCACGCCGACGTAGTTCAAGGACGCGGCCAGGGTTTGCGCGGCGTTGACCACTTGGGCGGACAGGGCTTCGCTGACACCGGGGGCGGGCACGGTGGTCACGGCCAGGATGCCGTCGCGGTGCAGGTTGTGCTGAACGGGGAAGTGCACGATCTGGCCGTCGCGGCCCCGGGCCACGATCACGCTGACTTCAAACGCCAAGGGCAGCATTTTCTCAAGCACGCAGGGCACGCGCTTGAGTTCGTCCCAGGCCTGCACCAGCTCGGCCCGGGTCTTGACGCGGACCTGACCCTTGCCGTCGTAGCCCAGGCGGGCGGTTTTGAGGATGCCGGGCAGCAGGTCGTCGGCGATGGCGGCCAGTTGCTCGGGCGTTTCGATCAGGGCGTGGGGCGCGCAGGGCACGCCGCTGGCCACGAAGTGGGCTTTTTCGCGGGCACGGTCTTGGCAGACCCGCACCGCCGAGCCGGTGGGCGCCACGGGCCGCGTTTGCGCCAGGGTGTCCAAAGCCTGGGCGGGCACGTTCTCGAATTCGGTGGTGATGGCCGCGCACAGGCGGGCCATCTCGGCCAAAGCGGCCGCGTCCAGGTAGTCGGCTTTCAGGTGGTGGTGGGACACCAAACCCGCCGGGCTGGCGGGATCGGGGTCGAGCACCGCCGTGGCGTAGCCCATGGACTGGGCGGCGTGCACGAACATCCGGCCCAATTGGCCACCGCCCACCACGCCCAGGGTGGTGGCCCCGCTGCCGCCCAGCGTGGCGCCGGGCAAGATCACATCAGCCGTCATTGGGGATCCAGGGTCAGGTCTTGCGTCATGTTGCGGGCAACTTCGGTCTGGCGGGCGCGGAAAGCATCCAAGGCTTCGCGCAGGCGGGCATCGTTCTGGGCCAGCATGGCCACGGCGAACAAGGCCGCGTTGCCCGCGCCCGCCGTGCCGATGGCAAACGTGGCCACGGGGATGCCTTTGGGCATCTGCACGATGGAATGCAGCGAATCGACGCCCTGGAGGTGCCGCGACGGCACGGGCACGCCCAGCACGGGCACCGTGGTTTTGGCCGCCAGCATGCCCGGCAGGTGGGCCGCACCGCCCGCCCCCGCGATGATGGCCACCAGCCCACGCTGGCGCGCCGCCTCGGCGTAGGCGAACATGTCGTCGGGCATGCGGTGGGCTGAAACCACCTTCGCCTCAAAGGGGACACCGAACTCGGTGAGAATGTCGGCTGCATGGCGCATCACGTCCCAGTCACTGCTGGAACCCATCACCACGCCAATCAAGGGAGTCGCGTTATTCACGGCTCGCTCCTCACTGTAAAACCTGCAATTTTAGGCGCTAGCTGCCACCATGATCGACATCACCCTCGAGAACTTTGAAACCGACTTGTTGGCCGGCTCTGCCCAACAGCCCATCTTGCTGGACATCTGGGCGCCCTGGTGCGGCCCGTGCAAGGCGCTGGGCCCGGTGCTGGAGAAGCTCGAAGTGGACTATGCCGGGCGCTTTCAGTTGGCCAAACTCAATGCCGACGAGCAGCAAGAGATCTCCGGGCAGCTGTCCGAGATGTTCGGCGTGCGCTCCATCCCCTTCTGCGTGATTTTTGTGGGTGGCCAGCCGGTAGACGGCTTCGTGGGCGCCCTGCCCGAGGCCCAGATCCGCGAGTTTCTGGACAAGCATGTGCCCAGCGAAGAGGCCATTGAGGCCGAGATGGAAGTCGCCCAGGCCGAGCAATTGGCCGATTCGGGCGACACCGCATCGGCTGTGGACTTGTTGCAAGACGCCGTGGCCCGCGACCCCGGCAATGACGAAGCGCGCTTCGAGTTGATCAAGTGGCTGCTGGTCGCGGGCAATGCCACCGCCGCGCAGGCCGTGTTCGCGCCCGTGGCCGCGCGCGCCACCGGCTTGTTGGCCGAACCCCGGGTGGCCGCTTTTGGCCGCTACGTCGCAGCGGCCCTCGTGGCACCCGGCACGCGCCCAGCCGCGGCATTGAACGAGGCCATCGCCGCCAACAAGCGCGACTTCGCCGCCCGCTTCGAGCTGGCCCAGCAAAACTTCGCGGCCGGGCACTTCACCCACGCCATGGATGAGTTGATCGAGATCATCATGCGCGACAAGGCCTGGTCGGACGAGCTGGCCCGCAAGACCTACGTGGCCATCTTGGAAGTGATGACCAAGCCCATCCCCAAGGCCTCGGCCAAGCCAGTGGCCGCGCCCGCCGACACCAAGGGCAAGCTGGAGATTGCCGGCAAGCACGAGGTCGCCAGCGCCGACCCCGTCATCGACCAATACCGCCGCAAACTGAGCATGGCGCTGTTCTGACCGCCCTCACGAAAGCACCCCATGGACATCACCAGCCGCCGCATCGCCCTGCCCTCGCCGGGCGCGAACCAGCCCGAGGCCTGGCTGGATTGCCGCATGGCCGGCCCGGACGATGCGCCGCTGCTGGTGTTCCTGCATGGCTTTCCGGAAGCGGCCTTTGCCTGGGACGAACTGCTGGCGCACTTTGGCGAGCACTACCGCTGCGTGGCGCCCAACCTGCGCGGCTACCCAGGCTCGTACTCGCCCCCCGAGGTGAAGGACTACCGCGCGCAGTTGGTTGGGGGCGATGTGCTGGGTTTGATCCAGGCCTTGGGCGCCCCCGCCGCCGCCCTGATCGCGCACGACTGGGGCGGTGCCATTGCCTGGGGCCTGGCCGCCATGGCGCCGCAGATGATGGAGCGCCTGGTGATCTTGAACGCGCCCCACCCGGCCTTGTTCATGCAAGCGCTGCGCCACGACCCCGCGCAACAGGCCGCCAGCGAGTACATGAACCTGCTGCGCCGCCCGGGTGTTGAAGCCTATTTGCAGGCCGATGATTTCGCCAAGATGTGGTCGTTCTTCGAGCGCTTTGGCAGCGCCGACTGGCTCACGCCCGAGCTGCGAGGTCAATACCGCCAGGCCTGGTCGGCAGGCTTGAGTGGCCCGCTGAACTACTACCGCGCCTCACCCCTGCACCCGCCCACGGCGCCCACCGACGCGGTCATGCATTTGACCTTGCCCGAGGCCATGCTGCACGTCAACATCCCCACCACGGTGATCTGGGGCGAGGCCGACCTGGCCCTGCCGCCCAGCCTGCTGGATGGGCTGGAGGCTTATGTGCCCAACCTGCACGTCACCCGTTTGCCAGAAGCCACTCACTGGCTGGTGCATGAAGAGCCTGCCGCCGTGATCCATGCGCTTCAAATCGCCTTGAACCGATCCGCATGAGCCCTCATCAACACACCTTGATCTCGGCCGCCGAGCTGGCCGACTTGTTGAAGCAGGCTGGCGACGAGGTGCTGGTGCTGGATTGCCGCTTCAGCCTGGCCGCGCCAGAGGCTGGCCAGCAAGCTTACGCACAAGGCCATGTGCCCGGCGCCGTCTACGCCAACCTGGACACGGATTTGTCGGGGCCCAAGACCGGGTTGAACGGCCGACACCCTTTGCCCACGCCCGAAGCCTTCCTGGCCACCCTGCGCCGCTGGGGCCTGCAAGCCCACACCGAAGTCATCGCCTACGACGACGCTGGCGGGATGTTTGCCGCGCGGGCCTGGTGGATGTTGCGCTGGATGGGGCACCCGTTGGTGCGGGTGTTGGATGGCGGTTGGGCGGCGTGGCAAGGGCACGGCGGCCAGGTCATCAGCACGGAGGCCAAGTTGCGCGCACCGTCGCACATCCAGCTGAGCCCTCACGACGAGCACTTGAGCCGCATCGACTTTGTGCAAACCAACCTGGGCAACCGCAGCGTGATGCAATTGATCGATGCCCGAGCGCCCGATCGGTTTCGCGGCGAGAACGAAACGCTCGACCCGGTGGGTGGCCACATCCCGGGGGCCATCAACCGCTTCTTTCAGTTGAACCTGGCGGCCGATGGGCGCTTCAAGCCCGCGCAGGTGTTGCGCGATGAGTTCACGGCGCTACTGGGCTCGCGGCCGGTTGGCACGGTGGTGCATCAATGTGGCTCGGGCGTGACGGCTTGTCACAACCTGCTGGCGATGGCGCACGCGGGGCTGGAAGGATCGCGCTTGTACGCGGGGTCGTGGAGTGAATGGTGTGCGGACCAGGATCTTTGACCGCCAGATTTTGTCGGTGTTAACAATCAACGCCGTCAGGCAACACAAACCTGTGAATTAGGGCCAGATTGGGACTGCTTTTCCACCACTGGGAAAAGCCGCGCATTCCTAAAATGAAGCAAGGGGCCTTGACAGGGCTCCATTTCATCAAAGGATGCCCCATGGCACTCAACACCGACCACCTGCGTCGCCGCGACCTGAACGGGTTCACACTGATCGAGTTGATGATCGTGGTGGCCATCATCGGCATCCTGTCGGCCGTGGCCTACCCGGCATACACCAACTACATCCGGCGCGGCCAGTTGGTCGAAGCCTTCACCACCTTGTCGGATCTTCGGATCAAGATGGAGCAGTTCTACCAGGACAACCGAAGCTACGGCACCTCGGCCTGCGGATCCAATGGCACGCCCGCCAGCTGGGCGGCCCCGATCAGCTCGTCCGCGCTCAAGTACTTCAGCATTATTTGCTCGACATCCAACACTGCTCAGAACTACACCCTGACTGCCACAGGGAGTTCTGCTCTGGCGTCTGGTTACACCTACACAATCAATGACGCTGGCACCAAGGCCACTACCCAATATGCCAATGCGACGGTCGCCCTGAGCAACTGCTGGGCCGTCAAGTCCACCACCGACTGCAATTGAGAAGACATGCGCCAACGCGGCTTTTCAATGATCGAGATGGCGGTGACGATGGGCGTGCTCGGCCTGTTGTTGGCTGCGGTGATGCCCAGCGGCGCATCCTGGATCCGCAACATGCGCCTGCGCTCCACCGCCGAGTCCATGCAGAACGGGCTGCAGCGGGCCCGCATGGAGGCGATTCGCCGCAACACCTCCGTGTCATTCTGGATGGTGTCCACCCCCTCGTCTGGCGCACTGGACAGCACCTGTGCCTTGTCGTCCACGGGCGCTTCATGGGTCGTCAGCCAGGATTCGCCCGCAGGCGCGTGTGCAGCCGACCCGTCCAAGACGACGACACCCCGCATCGTGATTTCGCGCTCTTCGGCCGAAGGCAACGCGCAGTCCTTGTCCGTGGTCGCCCGACAGATCGACCAGAACACCGCCGCCCAGGCCGTGACCTTCAATGGTTTGGGGCGGGTGCTCACCACCGCGGCCGATGGCAGCGTTCCGATTGGCGTGATCAACTTCGTGGTGGCGGCCTCGGACACTGACAGCCGCGCACTGCGCATCGTGGTGTCCTCTGCGGGCATGATCGCGCTGTGCGATCCGGCCTTGGCCGCGACCGCAGTAGGCGCCTGCCCGACACCGTCTTGATGGAACATCACAAGATGAAGCGCATCGCGTCTCCCAGCAGCCCCCCCCATGGCTCGCGGGGCTTCATGCTGATTGAAGTACTGGTCAGCATCTTGATCTTCAGCCTGGGCGTCCTGGGCCTGGTCAAACTGCAAACGTCCATGACCCGGGCCAACACCTCGGCCAAAGGCCGCGCCGATGCGGTCTACCTCACCAGCGAAATCATTGGCGTGATGCGGACCGACACCGCGCACGTCCTCAACTACAACGGCAGCAGTTGCGCTTCGTATGGCCTGTGCAAGGACTGGCAAAACAAGGTGGCGGCCACGCTGCCGACCGCGACACCCGTGATCGCGGCCAGCGCCACCTCGGTCAGCGTCACCATCACCTGGACACTGCCCAACGAGGACGCACACACGTTCACGACCACCACGGTGGTCAAGTCCGCCGCCGCCCTCTGAGCCATGCCCTCCACCATGTCCGTGCCCGCCCCGACACCCCGCCGACGCCTCGCTGGCTTCACCCTGATCGAATTGATGGTGGGCCTGGCCCTGGGCCTGCTCACCACACTCATCATTGCCCAGGTCATGGTGAACTATGAGTCGCAAAAGCGCACGACCACGAACGGCGGCGATGCCCAGACCAATGGGGCATTGGCCATCTATGCCCTGCAACAGGACATTCAGAAAGCGGGCTACGGACTGATCAACGACCCAACGGTCATCGGCTGCGCCATCACCGGCAGCTTCAACGGCACCGCGCTCGTGCCCACCATCACCGCGTCATTGACCCTGGCACCGGTGGTCATCACCACAGGTGCCACCACAGACCGCGTCAGGGTCATGTCCAGCGACAAGGCCAACTACTCGGTGCCGACCAAGCTGACCTCGGCCCACACGCAGACAGACACCAGCTTCATCGTTCAATCTTCGAATGGTGCGAGCGACACGGATCTGATGATCGCGGTGCCCGACACCCTGGCCACGGGTTGCTCCATTTTCTCCGTCAAATCCGATGCCTCCACGACGGTGACGTCAACCACCATCCCGCACGTGGCGGACTCAGGCTGGAACCAGGCCAATACCTTCCCGGCCGGCGGGTTCAGTTCAGGCAGTCAACTCATCAACTTGGGCAAGACGCTTTACCGCGACTACGCCATCGGAACGGATGGGCTGACCCTGACCGAGGTCAATGCCACCACGGGCCTCGGCGGTGGCAATCCGGTCACCCGCACCTTGTTTCCGCAGGTCGTGGTCATGAAAGCTTTGTACGGCAAAGGCAAGGCCGTGCCCGGCGTGATCGACACCTACGATGCCGTGCCCCCGGCCAACAACGCCGAATGGCAGCAAGTCCTGGGCATACGCCTGGTCCTGGTGGTGCGCAGTGGCCTGTACGAGAAAGACAACGTGACCACCACCGCGCCAGTGTGGCGAGTGGGCGCCACCATCGCGGTCACCGGCGCCACCACCTGCGGCTCGGACCAATGCCTGACACTCACCATGCCCGGCGCCGACTGGCAGCACTACCGCTACAAGGTGTTTGACACCGTCATCCCCTTGCGCAACATGCTGTGGAACTCATGAGAACCACCGCACACGCCTCCAGAGGCTCGGCACTGATGTTTGCACTGATCGCGCTGACGGCACTGTCATTGGCCGCACTGGCGCTGGTGCGCTCATCTGAAACCGCGACCTTGATCCTGGGCAACCTTGGTTTCCGGCAAGAGGCCACCGCTGTGGCGGAACAAGCCACCGAAGCGGCCATCACCTACATCAGGAACGCGACCTCAGCGGACGCCAATGACTCGTCGGGCACCGCCCCAAATGGCTACTACGCCTCCAGCCACGACCAAAACCCCGAGATCGTCGACGTGACCGGCCAGCAGTACTCAACGCCGGCCAACCGAACCATGGTGGACTGGGAGGGCAACAACTGCGCCAGCGGCAGCGGGCTTTGCCTGCTGCCAGCCACCCTGACCACCGGCTTTGCCGGGATCGAGCAAAAATACATCATCCTGCGCCTGTGCCCCGTCGTGGGGGCCGCCAACACGGGGGGCAATATGTGCAGCCGCCCGCCCACGGCCACGGGCGGGGACACCAACACCAAGGGCAACCTCGGCTACGGCAAAGGCGGGCGCCTGTCCCTCACCTCTGGCGCGTACTACCGCATCGTTGTGCGGGTCAAAAGTTCGCGCGACACGACCAGCTTCACTGAAACCATCGTGCACCAGTGATCCGCGCATGAACCGAAAAGGAAGCGCCATGTCTTGCTCGAAAATATCGACCCCGGGTCGCCATGGACTGATCGCAGTGTGGAGCACAGCCTGCCTGCTGATGGCCAGCCCCAACGCCTGGTCCGCGCTCACCGACATTTCCAACACACCGCTGATCAACACCTCAACCGCGTCCAAACCCAACATCATGCTCATCCTGGACGACTCCGGGAGCATGGCCAGAGACTACATGCCCGATGCTGCGGGTGGCGTGGGCGACATCGGCCTGAAGGCCTACCAATGCAACGGCGTGGCCTACAACCCATCGTCCACCTACGCAGCCCCGGTCAAGGCCGATGGAAGCTACTACAGCAACATGAGCCTGACGGCGGCCGCCGATGACGGCTACAACCTGACGGTCACGTCCACATCCTCGAGCTCGTCGTCCATGGCGATTGGCACGGGATCAAAGACATTCACCACGGGGTCGGTCACCTCTTATGCCGTGGGCGACACGCTGTTGATCTCCAATGGGTCCAACACGATGTCGGGCACCGTCACAAACGCCACGACCAACTACACCCTTTTTATCTTTCCGGTCAGCCAGACCATCACCGTCAACGTCACGTCTGTCACGGGATCAGGCACGTTTTCCTCATGGACGATCGGCAAGCCGTCCACCGTGAACCTCGCCTCCGACGCCACCAAGAACTACTACTACAAGTACACCGGATCGGTCCCAGCCCTGTCCTGGACCTACGATTCGGCCACCAGCAGCGTCTTGACCAACACCACCTTCTACTCCGAATGCCTGACCGGAAAGAATGGGCTCACCACCGTCCTGACCAAAACCACGCTCACCACCGGGTCGAGTGACGCGCAGAACTACGCCAACTGGTACTCGTATTACCGCACCCGCATCAACATGATGCGCTCGGCCACGGGGCTGGCATTCCAGTCATTGACCTCGAACTACCGCGTTGGCTTCACCACCATCAGCGACAACTCCGTTACCCCATCGGGCACCTTTGTGGATGTCGATGACTTCGGCTCAACGCAGAAAACCAAGTTCTACAGCGACCTCTATTCCGCCGCCCCGATTTCAAGCACCCCACTGCGCAGGTCTTTGTCCAAGGTGGGCCGCTATTTCGCCAAGAAAGCCTCGGGGCAAACCTATGACCCGATGCAAAACAGCTGCCAACGCAACTACGCCATCCTGACCACCGACGGCTACTGGAACGACACCGATGCCGACGCCACCAAGCTGGATGGGACCACCCAGGTCGGCCAGCAAGACGGGTTCGACGTTCGCCCCATGTACGACGGTTCCAAAAACATCGTCACGGACAAGACCACCACCAGCTATGTGCAACGACAAAAGGTGGAAACGGTCAAGACATCGCTCTACTCTTTGGGCACGAAATCCGTGGTGATCTCATCCTCGTGCCCCTTCTTCCTGCAGCCCAACCAGACGGACAGCTCGGGCACGGGCACGGAAACGCTGGTTCAAACACAAACCGTGGTGAACGACGTGACTTACTCGGTGGTGCGCACCGTGGTCACGACCAACGGCAGCGTGACAAATGACACCAGCAGCACATCGTCCAGCACCAGCCAGGTGTCCAACAACACGGCCACCAACAGCGACACCATCAACTGGAGCCCTACCGCCAGCAGCGGCACCCCTTACTGCAACATTTTTCCGCCCGCCGTGGGCACCACGTACATCAAAGGCACGCCGAGCGCCACCAGCGCACCCGCGGTCGTGACCATCGTCAGCACCTCCGTGCCCGCCTCATCCACGAACACCACCACCCAGACCTCCGGAGGCGCCACCAACACCCTGGCCGACGTGGCGCAGTACTACTACAAGACGGATCTGCGCGACAGCAGCCTGAGCAACTGCACGGGCAATGGCGGCGCCGATGTCTGCACCAATCAGGTTCCAAGCTCAGGCCGTGACACCATCAGCACCCAGCACATGACCACCTTCACCGTGGGTCTGGGGGTCAGCGGCCTGGTCACCTACGACAAGAACTACCTGACCCAGACCTCTGGCGATTTCTACAACATCGCCAACGGCGTGGGTGCGCGGCCAGACTGGCCTGCCCCCACCGCCGACGGCGTCACGGCGGTGGACGACCTCTGGCATGCCGCGGTGAATGGGCGTGGGCAGTTCTTCTCGGCCGGCGACCCCGCCACCTTGATCGCCGCCCTCAGTGGCGTGCTCAACGGGGTCAACCAGGCGCTGGGCACCGGGGGCGCGGCGAGCAGCAGCTCCCTCATCCCGGCGTCAGGCAGCGACCAGGTGTTCCAGACCAGCTACAAGTCGATGGCCTGGACGGGTGAGCTGCAATCCAACATCACCAACATCAACAGCTTCACGGGCGATATCACGTATACCAGCAGCTGGAGTGTCCAGACGCAGCTGAACAGCGTGCTCCCGACCAGCCGCAACATCTACTACATGAAGACGACGGGCAGCGGCGCGAGTGCCACCCGCACATTGCGGGGCTTCAACTACACCAACCTGTCGGCAGATGGCCAAGCGGGATCCTTTGACAACTTCTGCACCCAGGCCGGCGGAGTCCCCAGCCAGTGCGCCAGCTTGAGCACCGCGCAAAAGGCCATCGCCAACGCGGGCACCAACGTGGTCAACTGGCTGAGGGGCGACCGCACCTACGAGCAGACCAACACGAGCAATCCACTGTTCCGGACCCGGGAGCACATTCTGGGCGACATCATTGGCTCATCGCCCATCTACATCGGCTCCCCCGGCTTCAGCTATGGCGATGCCGGCTATGCCACGTATGTGAAGAACAACGCCACTCGCTCGGGCATGGTGTACGTCGGGGGCAACGACGGCATGCTGCACGCCTTCTCGGCCGACATCGCCTCGGGCGGCACCGGCGGCAAGGAGATGTGGGCTTATGTGCCCACCATGGTGATGCCCAACATGTACAAATTGGCCAGCTCCGGCTACCCGAACAACCACATCTTCATGGTCGATGCCACGCCGGTGGCGGGCGATGTCAAGTCATCAGCCGGGGTTTGGAAAAGCATCGTGGTGTCAGGACTGGGCGTCGGAGGCAAAGGCTACTTCGCACTGGATGTGAGCAACCCCACCAGCCCCTTGCCCCTGTGGGAGTTCACCGATACGGACCTGGGCTTGACCGTGGGCAACCCCGTCATCACCAAGCGGGCCGATGGCACCTGGGTGGTGATCTTCAGTTCGGGCTACAACAACACCGGCGTGGGCTACCTGTACGTGGTGGACGCGAACACGGGCGTGCAGCTCCTCAAGATCGCGACCAAGGACACCAGCGGCGTCAACGTCGGCACTGCGGCCACCCCCAGCGGCCTGGGCAAGATCAACGCGTGGATCGACGACCTCACCGACAACACCGCCAAGCGTGTTTATGGTGGCGACATGCTGGGCAATGTCTGGCGCTTTGACCTGGACAATGTGGTCCTGCCCAACCAGGCATCCTTGCAGCTGGCCAAACTCAAGATCGCTTCGGTCACCGCGCAACCCATCACCACACAGATGGAGCTGGCATCGGTCACGTACAACGGGATCAAGTACCCGGTGGTGTTCCTGGGCACCGGGCGCTACCTGGGCGCCACCGACCTCACCGACACCACCATGCAGACCATTTATGCCATCAAGGACCCCCTGACCAACACCAGCTGGGGCGACATCCGGACCGATGCGCGATTGGTGGCCCAGGCCTTCACCACCACCGGATCAGGCACATCCCAGGTGCGGACAACCAGCACCAATGCCGTGAACTGGACCACCGGGATTGGCTGGCGGCTGGACTTGCCAACCTCGGGCGAGCGGGTGGCGTTCGACCCCGTCCTGCAGTACGGCATCCTGGGCGTTCTTTCGGCCATCCCGGGTGCCAGTACCTGTGTGGCGTCGGGCAGCTCCTGGCGTTATTTCATCGACATCGCCACGGGCTCAGCGCTGTCCAATGCGACGGGTGGCGTGGCCGGCACCTACCTGGGCAACACCATCGCCGTGGGACTGGCCTGGGTTCAGACCAGCCAGGGACCCCGCACCATCACGACCTACAGCGACGGCAAGCAAACCATTGACACACCGCCGCCACCGCCGCCGAAGCCAGGGAGCCTGCAACGCACGGCGTGGCGCGAGTTGTTGAACTGAAGCGGGCAGCTCAGCCGCTCAGGGCTTCGTCCAGCAACTCCACCCAGTGCTTGACCGGCGTGGCGGTGCCGCCCTGCAGGTGCGAGATGCACCCAATGTTGGCACTGGCAATCACCTGGGCGCCGGCAGCTTCCAGCGCCTGCAC
>NZ_JACMNS010000107.1 GCF_014378415.1 Aquabacterium sp. | reverse complement strand
TTGTTCAGGTACTCATGGATGTTGAGGAACAAGCTGGCGTGGATGTTGGGCTGCCAGGTCATGAACCAGTCGGTCGAGAAGGGCAGTTGGCCCTTGGAAGGCGACTTGCCAGACACTTCCTTGTACAGGCGCAGCAAGCGCTCGTAAGAGATGTCGGTCTCCGACTCCAGCACTTGCAGACGGGCACCCAGGCCGATCAAGGTGACAGCGCGGTCGATTTGCTTGGCTTCGGTCAACAGGCTCTTGGTGCGCATGGTGCAGGCTCCGGTCAGTGAATGGGGATCAGGCGGCTTCTTGATGACGGCCGGCCATCAGGATGTTGGCGTGCAGGCGGGTGACATCGCTGGAGCCCGACTTGCCGTGGTTGGTCAGCAGGGTCCAGACCAGGTCATCGTCGACACGCATGCGGCACAGCAAGGTGTTGCTCGATGCAATCTTCAGCACCTGGGCGGGCGACAGCATGGCAATCATGTTGGCGGCCGCTTCCGACATGCCCAAACGGAACAAAGCTTGTTCGCGGTCGGCGCGGATCAGGCTCTGGGCCAGCATCAGGTACGACAGATTGGTTTCGCGGATTTCCATCAGGATTTGGTCGGCGTTCATGGGGTGCTCCAGGTGTCTTACTGCGGGTGGGGGTGGGATTTGCGTCTCACCATGGAATGGATTCTGCGCAGTCACCGGGGATAACTGAATAGGGTGGCCGCTGTAAGGCACGTCGGGTCTGCGCTGCGTGTCGTGTAGGAAGAAATCTGACAAAGCGGTTTTGTCGGCCGCAGAAACAGGCCAAAAACCATGCAGAAAAAAGCCCGGCAATGCCGGGCCAGTCTCACGATGTGAACGCCTGCGCAGGGCAAGCCGTGCCGTGCATCACGAAGTGGCGTGGGCTGCCACTTGCGCCGCGTTGGCCGGCCGCGACATCGGGCTTCGGCCGCCCGGAAAACTGTGTCGAAGCACGCGCCACAGCACCGTCGTGAACTGCCTCGCCAGGCTACCTGTGTTGTAAGGCACGCCATATCGGCCACAGATCTCACGCACGCGGGGTGCGAACTGGGCGTAGCGGTGCGAGGGCAGGTCCGGAAACAGGTGATGCTCAATCTGGTGGCTCAGGTGCCCGGTCATGAAATTGAAGACCTTGCCGCCGCTGATGTTGGCCGAGCCCATGCATTGCCGCAGGTAATACTGCCCCTTGGTTTCGCCCTTCAGATCAGTTGGGTCGAAGGTGTGGATTTGGTCGGTGAAATGGCCACAAAAAATGGTCACAAAGGTCCACAGGTTGCGGATCACATTGGCGACCAAATGGCCCAGCAGCGAGGCACCCAGGCCTGCCCAGAAACCATGGCCCAGCGCCACGCTGACAACACCGCCCAGCAGGGGCCACAGCAGGTAGTCTTTTTTAATCTGGCGCCATATCTTGGCTCGGGCGGCCGGCCACAGTCTGGCGATGTTCACCTTGGTGGCCGCGCGGTCGTTGCGCAATTGCTCAAAAGCCATGTTGTGGATGCCGATGGCCCATTCAAAGATGAAGGCCACGATCACCATGTACAGGGCCTGCACCGCATGCCGTTTTTCCCACGGCGTGTCGCTGGACAGGCGCAGAAAGCCATACCCAAAGTCGCGGTCAATGCCCTCGACGTTGGTGTAGTAATGGTGCATGTGGTTGTGGGACTCTTTCCAGTTCTGCTGGCTGCAGACGGTGTCCCAATCGCAGGTGATGCCTTCAAAACGCGGATCATTCAGCCAGCTGTACTGGCCGTGCATCACGTTGTGCCCGAACTCCATGTTGTCGATGCACTTGCTCAAACCCAACAACACCGCGCCCAGCAGCCCGATGGGCCAACCGATGGCGGCCAAGGTCAGCAAGGCTCGTCCGGCCGACTCCAATCCACGGATCAAATACAGCACGTGGCGGATGTAGCGCGAATCGGATTCGCCCAGGCTGGCCTTGAAATCAACGCGGACCTGGTCGATCTCGCGCGCAAAAGCGTCGAACTCCGCCGCGGTCTGGGGCCCAGGCGTGATCCGCATGGTCAGACGGCTGACGGCGCTGATGCTCATGTCATGCGTTCTCGGGCATGATTGATTCGACTTCGATGTGCACGGCCTTGTGCGGGCCGCCCGGCAGGCTGTAGCGCGCCACGCGCTTGAGCACCGTCATCAATTGCCAGGCGAACTTGCCCGTGTTGTAAGGCACGCCGTACTTGGCGCACACCGCCTGCACCTTGGGTGCCATGGCGCCGTAGCGGTTGGCAGGGATGTCTGGAAACAGGTGGTGCTCAACCTGGTGGCTCAGGTTGCCGCTCATGAAGTGCATCCAGCGGCCGCCCTGGATGTTGGCCGAACCCAGGATCTGGCGCAGATACCACTGGCCGCGCGATTCGTTTTGAATCGATTTCTTGCTGAAGGTGTAGATGTCGTCGGTGAAGTGGCCACAGAAGATGATGGCCCAGGCCCACACATTGCGGATGATGTTAGCGGCGAAGTTGCCCACCAGCACCGCAACGCCAGCGTCCACCGCGTGACCGAAAGGCATGGCAAGGGCGGCGGCCAGCAAAGGCCAGGCGGCGTAGTCGCGCAGGAACTGACGCGCAAATTTCTGGCGCACCACGCGCCACTGCGGTTGAACGTCTGCCCACTTCTTGCGGCCGATCACCACCTTGTCCATTTGCATGTCGTGCACGGCCACGAACCATTCAAAGTAAAGCGCCAGCAGGGCGGTCAACACCAGTTGGAAGGGGTGCAGCCAGCTCCAGCGCAAGTCGTTGGACAGGCGCAGCAGGCCGTAGCCAAAGTCGCGGTCCATGCCGATGACGTTGGTGTAGGTGTGGTGTACATAGTTGTGCGCATGGCGCCATTCCGAGGCCGGGCAGGTGTTGTCCCAGTCGAAGGTGTCGCCATGGAAGCGCGGGTCGTTCATGAAGTTGTACTGGCCGTGCATCACGTTGTGGCCCAACTCCATGTTGTCCACGATCTTGGAGATGCCCAGCAGCAAGGTGCCCAGGAACAAGGTGGGCGGGAACCAGCCGAACAGCATCAGCGCGCGGCCCAACGCCTCGGTCACGCGCACCGTGCGCAGCACCTTGCGGATGTGTTGGGCATCCTGCTCGCCGACGAGTTTGCGCGCCTCGTTGCCAATGGCGTCCAGGTCGCGTTGAAAGGCGTCCATCTGTTCGATGGATCTGGGGCCGATCTGCTTGGTGTGTTGGTTCATGGTCGTACCTGCAAGGCTCAATCAATCAATTCATGGATTCAAGGTCAAGGTCGCTCATCGCCGCACTGACGCACAGGCGGATGGGCTGGCCTTCGCCATCGATGCGGGTGCCGGAGGTCAGGTCGCGCACGCTGCCACTGCGCAAGCGGCAGGTGCATTCGTGGCAAATGCCTTGGCGGCAACCGTGTTTCAGTGTCAATCCGGCGGTTTCGCCCGCGATCAGAATGGTCTGGTCGCCGGCAGCGGAGAAGCTGCGCGTCTGGTGGGCACGCTCCATCTGCACGGTGTGCACCGCGTGGGTGTCGCCGCTGGGTTTGGCTGGCGCAAAAGCTTCCAGGTGAAGTTGCGCGCTGGTGCCCGCGTCCAACCACAACTGGCGGGCGGCGTCCATCAGCGGGGCAGGGCCGCAGCAATAGGCTGGCACCTGGCGCCATTGCGGCACGGCCTGGTCCAGCAGGGCGGTGTCCAGCACCTGTTGTTGCGCCTGGGCGCTAGGCACATTGACGGTGTTGGCCACGCTGTCGATGGCGACGTAGTTGAACTGTGGCCAGCTTTGCGCCATGTCGTCCAGGGCCTGCGCAAAGATGCGGTCCTGGCGGCTGCGTGCAAAGTAAATCAGGGTGGCGCGGGTGGTGGCCTGGCTGCGCAGCAGGTGCTCCAGCATGGCCATGCAAGGCGTGATGCCACTGCCGCCGGCCATCAGCAGGATTTCAGCGGGCGCGGTGGCTGGCAGGGTGAAGGCGCCGCCAGCGTGGTCGATTTCAATGATGTCACCGACCTTGGTGTGTTCGTTCAGGTGGTTGGACATTAGCCCGCCAGGCTGGCGCTGCACGGTGATGGCAAAGCGGTCCCGGTGCCCGTCGATGCTGCGGGGTGAATAAGCGCGGCGGTGGCGCACGCCTTGGATGACCACGCTGAACAAGATGAACTGGCCAGGCTTGAGGCCACGGAATGCGGAACCGGCTTGCAGCACCAAGGTGGTGGCGCCCGGGGTCTCGGATTGTTTGGCGATGACCCGCGCATGCAGGCGCGTCACGGTCAGCAGGGGGCTGAGGAGGCTGAGGGTGTCGTCGAAGGCCAGCGGGCTGATGCCCCAATGCGTCAGCCACCCTGACACGCGGCCCATGGCCGATGGCGTCAACGAGGGTGAAGAAGAATCAGCCATCAAAAGGAACTCCAGACAACAAAACCAACAGCTCGATCAAAATGAGTTGTGTACAACGGCAACCGTTCATTTTAACGGTGCTTGTATAAGAGGCTACAAGCCTGGGGGTTTTGAGGCATCGGGGGAAGTCCTTGAAATCTCGGGGTTCCCCCGCAAACAAGGGGGTTCCGTCCTTCTGTCACAGGGGATGACTTTTGCTTGAGAATTGGGGGTCAGACCCGAATCAAAGGAGTGACTCATGGCGCGCATGCCACGTTTGAGTGGTGCCGGCTGGCCCCACATGGTGGTTCAGCATGTGCACGAAGGCCAAGCCCTCGTGCGGGATGAAACCGACGTCGCCTTGCTGCTGCGCACCTTGACGGAGGCCGCCAGAGAGGAATCGGTGGCCATTCACGCCCATGTCATCGCCATTGACCACCTGCACCTGCTGGCCACGCCGTCTACCGACGAAGGCCTGAGCCGGTTGATGCAGTCGGTGGGGCGGCGCTATGTGGCGGCCTATAACCGGCGCCATGACCGGCGTGGAGGTTTGTGGTCGGGGCGTTACCGTTGCACGGTGATCGAGGCGGCGCGGTACTTGCTTGATTGCATGGTTTTCATTGAGCAGCATGCTTTGCGGACGGGTGCGGTGCAGCAATTGGCGGAAGACCACTGGTCCAGTGTGGGGCACCACCTTGGCTTGCGGGTGGATCCCTTGATTCAGGACCATCCGCTTTATTGGGCCCTGGGCAACACGCCCTTTGACCGAGAGGCGGCTTGGCGCAAACGCCTGGAGCAGGGCTTGTCGCACAGGCAGGTGTCAGATTTGGCGAATGCAACGCACAAGGGGTGGGCTTTGGGGGGTGATGACTTTCTTCAGAAAGTTCAGGTGGCGCTGGGGCGGCCTGTCCAGCCCAAACCTCGTGGACGACCTCGGCGGCTCAGCCCGGTGGTGGATGTGGCGCCGAAATAGGGCGTTTGCCTGCAAATTCAGTGATGTGTCCCTAATTAAATCCCCTGAACCTGTCGTTGATAAGTTAATTGTGGTCTGACCCTATTAAATGAACTTGAAATTGCTTGCCCCGCGCAGTATCCTCGGGTTTCTTTGCCGTTGTTTTATCTCCACTCACCTCTGGAGCGCGCCATGAACCAGGCGACTTCGGGAACTCAGTTCCCCACCTCAACCGCAGCGTCGAGCTCGGCCACCAAACAAGAAATCCTGCATGCCGCCGAGCATGGGATATATGCCAACGCTGAGCACGACGCCTGTGGCGTTGGCTTCGTGGCGCACATCAAGGGCCTGAAAGCCCACAGCATCGTGCGCCAGGGCTTGCAGATCCTGGAAAACATCGACCACCGGGGTGCCGTGGGCGCTGACCCGCTGATGGGCGACGGTGCCGGCTTGCTGATCCAGATCCCGGATGAGTTCTACCGCGCCGAAATGGCCGCGCAGGGCGTGGACCTGCCCCCTCCGGGCGAGTACGGCGTCGGCATGATCTTCTTGCCCAAGGAAAGCGCCTCGCGCCTGGCGTGCGAGCAAGAGATGGAACGCGCCATCAAGGCCGAAGGCCAGGTGCTGCTGGGCTGGCGTGATGTGCCGGTCGATCGCGACATGCCCATGTCGCCCACCGTGCGCGAAAAAGAGCCGGTCATGCGCCAGGTTTTCGTGGGCCGTGGTCCGGACATCCTGGTGCCCGATGCGCTCGAGCGCAAGCTTTACGTCATCCGCAAAACGGCGTCCAGCAAGATCTCCAGCCTGAACCTGACGCATGGCGGCGAGTACTACGTGGTGAGCATGTCGTGCCGCACCATCATCTACAAGGGCCTGCTGCTGGCCGACCAAGTGGGCAAGTACTACTTGGATCTGGCCGATGAGCGCGTGACCTCGGCCCTGGCTTTGGTGCACCAGCGCTTCTCGACCAACACCTTCCCAGAATGGCCTTTGGCCCACCCCTACCGCATGGTGGCGCACAACGGTGAGATCAACACCGTCAAGGGCAACTTCAACTGGATGCGCGCCCGTGAAGGCGTGATGAAGTCGCCCGTGCTGGGCGATGACCTGAAGAAGCTCTACCCCATCAGCATGGATGGCCAGTCCGATACCGCGACTTTCGACAACGCGCTCGAACTGCTGACCATGTCGGGCTACCCGCTGGCGCAAGCCGCGATGATGATGATCCCCGAAGCCTGGGAGCAGCACGCCACCATGGACGAGCGCCGCCGCGCTTTCTATGAATACCACGCCGCCATGATGGAACCCTGGGACGGCCCGGCCGCCATGGTCTTCACCGATGGCCGCCAGATCGGCGCCACGCTGGACCGCAATGGCCTGCGGCCCGCCCGTTTCATCATCACCGACGACGACCTGGTAGTCTTGGCCTCCGAGTCTGGCGTGCTGCCCATCCCCGAGCACAAGATCATCAAGAAGTGGCGTTTGCAGCCCGGCAAGATGCTGCTGATCGACTTCGAGCAAGGCCGCATCATCAACGACGAAGAGCTCAAGGCCCAGTTCACGCAGGCCAAGCCTTACCGTCAGTGGATCGAGAACGTCCGCATCAAGCTGGACACCATCGAGGCCAGTGGCAGCGTGGGCGAGTTCAGCGAATCACTGCTTGATCGCCAGCAGGCTTTTGGCTACACCCAAGAAGACGTCAAGTTCCTGATGGCCCCCATGGCCACCAATGGTGAAGAAGCCACCGGCTCGATGGGCAATGACTCGCCTCTGGCCGTGCTGTCGGACAAGAACAAGCCGCTGTACAACTACTTCAAGCAGTTGTTCGCGCAAGTGACTAACCCGCCGATCGACCCAATCCGCGAAGCCGTGGTGATGTCGCTGGTGTCCTTCATCGGGCCCAAGCCCAACCTGCTGGACATCAACGCGGTGAACCCGCCGATGCGCCTTGAAGTGTCCCAGCCCGTGCTGGACTTCAACGACATGGCGCGCCTGCGCAACATCGACAAGCACACCGGCGGCAAGTTCAAGCCCTACCAGATCGACATCATCTATCCGCTGGCCTGGGGCCACGAAGGTGTCGAAGCCAAGCTGGCCTCGCTGTGTGCTGAAGCGGTTGAAGCGATCCAGTCGGGTCACAACATCCTGATCATCAGCGACCGCAAGATGGACCGCAGCAACATCGCCATCCCGGCCTTGCTGGCGCTGTCGGCCATCCACCATCACCTGGTCCGCAAGGGTTTGCGCACGTCGGCGGGCCTGGTCGTTGAGACCGCCACGGCGCGCGAAGTGCACAACTTTGCCGTGCTGGCCGGTTATGGCGCCGAAGCCGTCCACCCCTACCTGGCGATGGAGACTTTGGTGTCCATGCACAAGGACCTGGGCGGCGATTTGTCGGCCGACAAGGCGATCTACAACTACGTCAAGGCGATCGGCAAAGGCCTGTCCAAGATCATGTCCAAGATGGGCGTGTCGACCTACATGTCTTATTGCGGCGCGCAATTGTTCGAGGCCATCGGCCTGAACAAGGACCTGATCGACAAGTACTTCCGCGGCACGGCCACGCAAGTGGGCGGCATTGGCGTGTTCGAGGTGGCCGAAGAAGGCATCCGCACCCACAAGGCCGCTTTCGGTGCCGATCCGGTGCTGGAAAGCATGCTCGACGCGGGTGGCGAGTACGCCTGGCGTACCCGTGGTGAAGACCACATGTGGACGCCCGACGCGATCGCCAAGCTGCAGCACAGCACGCGCGCCAACAAGTTCGACACGTACAAAGAGTACGCGCAGATCATCAACGACCAGTCGCGTCGCCACCTGACCTTGCGCGGCCTGTTCGAGTTCAAGATCGACCCGGCCAAGGCCATTCCGGTTGAAGAGGTTGAATCGGCGGCCGACATCGTCAAGCGCTTTGCCACGGGTGCGATGTCGCTGGGTTCGATCAGCACCGAAGCCCACTCCACGCTGGCACTGGCGATGAACCGCATTGGCGGCAAGAGCAACACCGGCGAAGGCGGCGAAGACGCCGCACGTTATCGCCAAGAGCTCAGGGGCATCCCGATCAAGCAGGGTACGAAGGTGTCCGAGATCATCGGCGCCAATGTCGTTGAAGTCGACTACGAGATGAAGGCCGGCGACAGCCTGCGTTCCAAGATCAAACAGGTGGCGTCGGGCCGCTTCGGTGTCACCACCGAATACCTCACGTCCGCCGACCAGATCCAGATCAAGATGGCCCAGGGTGCCAAGCCCGGTGAGGGCGGTCAGCTGCCTGGTGGCAAGGTCTCCGACTACATCGGCAAGCTGCGCCACTCGGTGCCGGGCGTGGGCCTGATCTCGCCCCCGCCGCACCACGACATCTACTCGATCGAAGATTTGGCCCAGCTGATCCACGATCTGAAGAACGTGAACCCCGTGGCCGACATCTCGGTCAAGCTGGTGTCCGAAGTGGGCGTGGGAACGGTGGCGACCGGCGTGGCCAAGGCCAAGGCCGACCACATCGTGATCGCGGGCCACGACGGCGGCACGGGCGCTTCGCCCTGGTCGTCGATCAAGCACTGCGGCACGCCGTGGGAACTCGGCCTGGCCGAGACCCAGCAAACCCTGGTGCTGAACCGCCTGCGCGGCCGCATCCGCCTGCAGGCTGATGGCCAGATGAAGACCGGCCGCGATGTCGTCATCGGTGCCTTGCTGGGCGCTGACGAGTTCGGCTTTGCCACCGCACCGCTGGTGGTCGAGGGCTGCATCATGATGCGCAAGTGCCACCTGAACACCTGCCCGGTGGGCGTGGCCACGCAAGATCCGGTGCTGCGCAAGAAGTTCTCTGGCAGGCCCGAGCACGTCGTCAACTTCTTCTTCTTTGTCGCCGAAGAAGCGCGCCAGATCATGGCGCAACTGGGCATCCGCAAGTTCGACGAATTGATCGGCCGTGCCGACCTGCTGGACACCCGCAAGGGCGTTGAGCACTGGAAGGCCAAGGGCCTGGACTTCACCCGCGTGTTCGCGCTGCCGCCGGTGCCTGCCGACGTGCCGCGCCTGCACGTGTCGACGCAAGACCACGGCCTGGACAAAGCTCTTGATCTGCGCCTGATCGAGAAGTCTCGCGCTGCCATTGAGCTTGGCGAGAAGGTTCAGTTCATGGAGGAAGCCCGCAACGTCAACCGCACCGTCGGGGCCATGTTGTCGGGTGAGTTGATCAAGCACCATCCTGAAGGCTTGCCAGACCAGACCATCTTCATCCAGATGGAAGGCACGGGCGGCCAATCGTTCGGCGCCTTCCTGGCCAAGGGCATCACCCTGTACCTGATCGGTGAGGCCAACGACTACACCGGCAAGGGCCTGAGCGGTGGCCGCGTGGTCGTGCGCCCCAGCATCGACTTCCGTGGCAACGCGGTCGAGAACATCATCGTGGGCAACACGGTGCTGTACGGTGCCACCAGCGGTGAGGCCTTCTTCCGTGGTGTGGGGGGCGAGCGCTTCGGCGTGCGCCTGTCGGGTGCCACCGCGGTGGTTGAAGGCACGGGCGACCACGGGTGCGAATACATGACGGGCGGCACCGTGGTGGTGTTGGGCCAGACCGGTCGCAACTTCGCGGCCGGCATGTCCGGCGGCGTGGCGTATGTCTACGACGAAGACGGTCAGTTCAACAAGCGCGCCAACCTGGCCCAGGTCACCCTGGAAAAGGTGCTGACCGCCGCCGACCAGCAAGCCGATGGCATCCCCTTGCACAACGGTGTGGCCGACGAAGCTTTGCTCAAGAAGCTGATCGAAGACCACCACCGCTGGACCGGATCTTTGCGTGCGCGCGAGATCCTGGACCAGTGGAGCACGTTGCTGCCCAAGTTCGTCAAAGTCTTCCCGCACGAATACCGCCGCGCCCTCACCGAGATGGGCGCCAAACAAGAAACCGTCGCCACCATCGCCAAAGCCAAGGACGATGTGAAGGCCAAGTCTGGCAAGGCCAAGGCCTGATCCGGCCAGACACACAGGAGTTCATCGACATGGGAAAACCCACCGGCTTTTTGGAATTTGAGCGTCTTGAAGAGGGCTACGCGCCCGTTGAGACGCGCGTTAAGAACTACAAGGAATTCGTCATCGGCCTCAAGCCCGAAGACGCCAAGATCCAGGGCGCGCGCTGCATGGATTGCGGCACGCCGTTCTGCAGCAGCGGCTGCCCGGTCAACAACATCATTCCGGATTTCAACGATCTGGTTTACCGCAACGACTGGAAGAACGCGATCACGGTGCTGCACAGCACCAACAACTTCCCCGAGTTCACCGGCCGCATCTGCCCCGCACCTTGCGAGGCCGCCTGCACCCTGAACGTCAATGATGACCCGGTGGGCATCAAGTCCATCGAGCACGCCATCATCGACAAGGCCTGGGCCGAAGGCTGGGTTCAGCCCCGCCCCGCGACCATCAAGACCGGCAAGAAGATCGCCGTGGTGGGCTCCGGCCCGGCGGGCATGGCGGCCGCACAACAACTGGCGCGCGTCGGTCACGATGTCACGGTCTTCGAGAAGAACGACCGTGTTGGTGGCCTGCTGCGCTACGGCATCCCCGACTTCAAGATGGACAAGGGCCACATCGACTTGCGCGTCAAGCAGATGGAAGCCGAGGGCATCGTGTTCAAAACCAATGTGATGGTGGGCGAGTTGCCAAAATCAGGGCCCGGCAGCAAGGTCACCAACTGGGCCAAGGAAACCGTTGTGCCCAAGCAATTGCAGGCCGATTTTGACGCCGTGCTGCTGGCGGGTGGTTCCGAGCAATCGCGCGACCTGCCTGTGCCGGGCCGCGAGCTGTCAGGCATCCATTTCGCGATGGAATTCCTGCCCATGCAAAACCGCATCAATGGCGGCGGCAAGGTCAATGATCAGATCATGGCCACGGGTAGGAACGTGATCGTGATTGGCGGTGGCGACACCGGCTCTGACTGCGTGGGCACCTCGAACCGCCATGGCGCGGCCAGCGTGACCCAGTTCGAAGTCATGCCCCGTCCGCCGGAAGAAGAAGACCGCCCCATGACCTGGCCTTACTGGCCGATCAAGATGCGCACTTCGTCCAGCCACGAAGAAGGCTGTGATCGCGAGTTCGCCATCGCCACCAAGGAATTCATCGGTGAAGGCGGCAAGGTCACGGGCGTCAAGACCGTGCGCGTCGAGTTCAAAAACGGCAAGTTCGAAGAAGTGGCGGGCAGCGAACAAGTGCTCAAGGCCGATCTGGTGCTGTTGGCCATGGGCTTCGTCAGCCCGGTTGACACCATCATCAGTGGCTTTGGCGTGGACAAGGACAACCGCGGTAACGCGCGCGCCAGCACTGACTTCATGGGTGGTTACGCCACCAATGTGGACAAGGTGTTCGCGGCGGGCGACATGCGGCGGGGCCAATCCCTGGTGGTGTGGGCGATCCGCGAAGGCCGCCAGGCTGCCCGTTCGATCGACGAGTTCCTGATGGGCGCGTCCGATTTGCCACGTTAACTTCTCCGGTTGTGGCGCCTATCCATCGGCGCCACAACGAGGCGGCGGGGAATCCCCTATCATCCAATGGCCGGTGCTTGCTCACCGGCCAATTTTTTTGCCATGACCGCCGACACGTCTCCCGCTTCAGATAACGCTTCACCCCCCCAGTCTCCCGACGTGCTCGTGGAGCTGTGCGGTGTCACGTGCGGTTACGGCGACCGGATCATTCTGTCGGACATCAATCTGGTGGTGCCGCGTGGCAAATTGGTGGCCTTGATGGGCACCTCGGGCGGCGGCAAAACCACGGTGCTTCGCCTCATCGGGCGCCAGTTGTCACCCATCAAAGGCCAGGTGCTGATCAACGGCGTGGACATCGCCACGCTGGATGCCGACGGGCTGATGGCCGCGCGCCGGCGCATGGGCATGCTCTTCCAGTTTGGTGCCTTGTTCACTGACCTGTCGGTGTTCGAGAACGTGGCCTTTCCGCTGCGCGAGCACACCCGCCTGCCAGAGTCCATCGTCCGCGACTTGGTGCTCATGAAGCTCAATGCCGTTGGCCTGCGTGGCGCTCGTGACCTGATGCCCAGCGAGGTGTCTGGCGGCATGGCCCGCCGTGTGGCCCTGGCGCGCGCCATGGCGCTCGACCCCGAGTTGATGCTTTACGACGAGCCTTTCGCCGGCCTGGACCCCATCTCCATGGGCGTGGCCGCGCGCCTGATCCGCGAATTGAACGACACCATGGGCCTGACCAGCGTGCTGGTGTCCCACGATGTGGACGAATCATTCCTGATCGCCGACCACGTGGTGCTGCTGGCCAATGGCCGCATTGCCGCACAAGGCACCCCGGCTGAATTGCGGGCCAGCGAAGACCCTCTGGTCAAGCAATTCGTGACCGCCGCCCCGGACGGCCCGGTGCGCTTTCACCATCCTGCCGTCGATGCGGGCCAGGACTTCGGAGTTCGTGGATGATGAAAGCTTGGTCTCCTGCCAATGTGGGCTACGCCTTGCGCAGCAAGATCGCCGACGTGGGTTACGGCACGCGCCTGTTCTTGCGTTTGCTGGGATCGCTGTTGCCCACCGTCAAACGTGGGCGCCTGCTGAGCGAACAGGTCCACTTTTTGGGCAACCATTCGCTGGCCATCATCACGGTCTCGGGCCTGTTCGTGGGTTTTGTGCTCAGCCTGCAGGGCTACTACATCTTGCAGCGTTATGGCTCCAGCGAGGCCTTGGGCCTCATGGTGGCCCTGTCGCTGGTTCGCGAACTCGGCCCAGTGGTGGCGGCCCTGCTGTTCGCCGGTCGTGCCGGCACCTCGCTCACGGCCGGCATCGGTTTGATGAAGGCGGGCGAGCAACTGGCGGCCATGGAAATGATGGCGGTCGATCCCATCCAGCGGGTGCTGGCGCCACGGTTCTGGGGCGGCGTCATCGCCATGCCCTTGCTGGCCGCAGTGTTCTCTGCCGTGGGCATCTTTGGCGGCTGGGTGGTCGGCGTGGTCATGATCGGTGTGGATTCGGGGGCGTTCTGGTCCCAGATGCAAGGTGGGGTCGACGTCTGGTATGACGTGGGCAATGGCCTGATCAAGAGTGTGGTGTTTGGTCTGACAGTGACCTTCGTCGCCCTGTTGCAGGGTTTTGAATGCCAGCCCACGCCCGAAGGGGTGTCCCGGGCCACGACGCGTACCGTGGTGGTGGCCTCGCTGGCCGTGCTGGCGCTGGATTTTGTACTGACGGCCATGATGTTCTCGGTCTGATTGGACCGACGGACGCGGCACGGAGAAAAAACAATGCAACGATCTAAATTTGACGTGTGGGTGGGCCTGTTCGTGCTGTTGGGCGCGGCGGCCATCCTGTTCCTGGCGCTCAAGGCCGGCAACCTCCTGACCTTGTCCTTTGACCCGACTTACATGGTCACGGCCCGCTTCGACAACATCGGCGGGCTCAAACCCAAAGCGGCCGTCAAAAGCGCTGGCGTCGTGATTGGCCGCGTGCAGTCCATTAAATTCGACGACAAGGCCTTTCAGGCCAGTGTTGAAATCGCTTTGAACAAGGGCGTGAGCTTTCCAAAAGACAGTTCCGCCAAAATCCTTACGGCAGGTTTGTTGGGCGAGCAGTACATTGGCCTGGAGCCAGGCTACGAGCAAACCAATCTGGCGCAAGGTGACGCCATCAAAACCACCCAATCGGCCCTCGTGCTTGAAAACCTGATCAGTCAGTTTTTGTACAGCAAGGCGGCGGACGGCGGTGGTGCTTCGGGAGATAAGAAGTGAATCCAAGGCCGGTTGAATTGACCGTTCCCCTGCAGCGCGCGACCTGGGCCAAAGGCCTGGGCGGTCTGCTCATCGTGTCAACGGCCTTGCTGCAAGGTTGCGCCACACGCCATAATCCAGACCCGCTCGAGTCCATGAACCGCAAGGTTTTCTCGTTCAACCAGGCGCTGGACGACAACCTGCTCAAGCCCGTGGCCACCGGCTACAAGGCCGTGACGCCCCAGCCGTTTCGCACGGCCATCAGCAATTTCGGCGGTAATTTCAAAGACCTGTGGTCGGCCCTCAACCTTTTTCTGCAAGGCCATCCGGGCGACGGTGCCACGCAGATCATGCGGGTCAGCGTCAACACCACCTTCGGTTTGGCGGGTTTGATCGACATTGCCACGCCGATGCGCCTGGAGCGTCATAACGAGGATTTCGGGCAAACGCTGGGCGTCTGGGGCGTCAAGCCTGGCGCTTACATCGTCTGGCCTTTCCTGGGCCCATCGACCTTGCGCGATTCGGTCAGCATTCCGGGTGACCTGTACTTCAGCCCCCGCTTGGTGATCAGCGATGACGCGACCGCCAATGCCGTCTCCATCCTCCAGGTGATCAATGCCCGCGCCAGCGTACTGGACGTCACCAATCTTTTGGGTGACGTGGCTCTTGACCCTTATTCTTTCGTGCGTGATGCCTATTTGCAGCGCCGCCAGAGCCAGGTTTACAACGGCGAGCCCCCTGAAGAAGACTACGAAGACTATGACAGCGAGCCTGCTGCCGCCCCGGTGGCCCCGCAATCCAAGGTCGAGTCTTCAAACCCCCGCTGGCCTGACATCACCTTGGCGGAGCTGCAAGGTCTGCGCGCGGACGAGTTCGTGCGTTAAGACAGCATGACCATCATCCTTAGGACGAAGATCTTGAACATTTCAAAGCTTTCCACCCGCACTGTGTTGCGTTCCGTGGCGTTGGCCATGGCTGTGGCCTCGGCCAGTTCGGCCGTGCTGGCGCAAGCCGTCGCGGCGGCACCTTCCGACTCAAGCGCCACGACGGGTGCCCAGACGGCCGACCTGTTTGTCAAAAGCATCACCGCTGATCTGATCAACACCGTGCGCAGCGACAAGGCCATTCAGTCCGGTGATCTGCGCAAGGCGATTGCCTTGGTCAACAGCAAGGTGCTGCCCTACGTCGACTTCCAGCGCATGACGGCGTCGGCCGTGGGCCGCAACTGGCGCCAAGCCACGCCTGAGCAGCAAAAGCGCCTGCAAGAAGAGTTCCGCACCTTGCTGACCTACACCTACGCCGGTGCCGTGGCCCAGATCAAGGACCAAGTGGTGGAGTTCAAGCCGGTGCGTTCGCGCCCGGAAGACACCGAAGTGATCGTGCGCTCGCTGGTGCGTGGCAAGGGTGACCCTGTGCAGATCGACTACCGTGTTGAAAAGGTCGGCGATGGCTGGAAGATCTACGACGTCAATGTGCTGGGTGCCTGGTTGGTGGAAGCCTACCGCAGCAGCTTTGCCCAGGAAGTGACGGCCTCTGGGGTGGATGGCCTGATCGCCAAATTGGCCGAGCGCAACAAGCAACTGGCCGCCAAAAAGCCAGCAGGTTGATTCCGATGCTGATGTTGCCCGCTGTCTTGACCCACGCTCAGGTGGGTGCCACCTTGCGTTTGTTCCGCGAGACGCTGGACCGCGCGGCGGCAGCGGGCTCCGGTGAGGCCGCCATGCTGACCGTGGACGGCTCCACCCTGGAGCAGTTTGACTCCAGCGCTTTGGCGGTGCTGCTGGAATGCCAGCGCATGGCCCGGGTTAAAGGCCGGGCTTTTTCGGTGCAATCGCTGCCCAAAAAGCTGCAGGAACTGGCGCGGCTTTACGGCGTTGATGGCTTGCTGCAATCAGTCTGAGTGCTGATCGGGGATCAGCACTCTTCTTCTGCCCACGCAAAGCCGTCGCGTGCCACCAGCGCACTGGCCGCCGGAGGGCCCCAGGTGCCGGCGGCATAGGGCCGCAGGCCATTGGGATTGGCCGCCCAGGCATCCAGAATAGGCTCAACCCACCGCCAGGCTTGCTCCTGCTCGTCGGAGCGCACGAAAAGGTTCAAGCGGCCCGCCAGGGCATCCAGCAGCATGCGCTCATATGCACCCACGCGGTCGGTCGGAAACGCCTTGTCAAAGTCAAGGTCGAGCGAGACCGGTGACAGGGTCTCGTGCTCGGCACCAGACACCGTCCCTTTGGCCGCCAGCAATTGCAACTCCAGGCCGTCTTCAGGCTGCAGCTTGATCACCAGCTTGTTGGCCGCGTTGGGCCCCGGAAAGATGGGGTGCGGTGTGGGCTTGAAATTGACCACGATCTCGGCCTGCCGCTGCGCCAAGCGCTTGCCGGTGCGCAGGTAAAAGGGCACGCCCGCCCAACGCCAGTTCTGGATCTCGCAGCGCAAGGCCACGAAGGTTTCAGTGTGGCTGCCAGGCGGCACCTTGCTCTCTTCGGCATAGCCGATGGCGGCATGGCCGTCGACATTGCCGGCCCGGTACTGGCCACGCACCACGTCTCGTGCCACCGTGATCGCGTCAAACGGTTTGAGCGAGCGCAGCACCTTGAGTTTCTCGTCGCGGATGGCATCGGCGTGCGCGCTGGACGGCGGCTCCATGGCGATCATGGTCAGCAACTGCAGGGCGTGGTTCTGGATCATGTCGCGCAGTGCGCCGGTGCGGTCGTAGAAATCGCCGCGCGTGCCCACGCCCATGCTCTCGGCCAAGGTGATCTGGATGTTGGCGATGCTCTCGCGCCGCCACAAAGGCTCGAACAGCACGTTGCCAAAGCGCAAGGCCATCAGGTTCTGCACCGAAGGCTTGCCCAGGTAGTGGTCGATGCGCAGGGCTTGCTGTTCGGAGAACACCGAGCGCACGACGCGGTTGATTTCCTGGGCGCTGGCCAAGTCGTGGCCCAAGGGCTTTTCAAGCACCACGCGCACGCGATCATGGTTCAAGCCGCAGGCGCCCAGCTGTTCGCAGATGGACGGGAACAGGTGCGGGCTGGTGGCCAGGTAGATGAGCACCGTGTCGGCGCCTCGGGAAGCCAGCCATTCCTTGAGCCGCTGGTAGTCCGTGGGTTGCGACAAGTCCATGCGCAGGTAGTGGATCAGCGCGGAGAAGCGCGCGAACTCGTCTTCGCTGGGCCGCTTGGCGCTCTCGGCTTCCTGCAGTCGATCCTTCAGCCAGGCGCGGTAGCCGGCGTCGTCCCGGTCATCGCGCGCCACGGCCAGGATGCGGCCATGGGCGGGCAGCTTGCCATGTCGCCATGCCTGGAACAAGGCCGGCATGAGTTTGCGCCAGGTCAGGTCGCCGGTGCCACCAAAAAAAACAAGGTCAAAAGACATGGCTCAGGAGGGTGTAAAAAAGTGGAAAATCAAGCTCACGATAAAACAATTTGATAGCAAGAGCTCACTTCATGGCTTCCCAACTCGATCAACTCAAGCAATTCACCACAGTCGTGGCCGATACCGGCGACTTCAAGCAGTTGTCACAGTTCACGCCGCAAGACGCCACGACCAACCCTTCGCTCATCCTGAAGGCGGTGCAAAAGCCCGACTATGCGCCCTTGCTGGCCGACACCGTGGCCGCGCACCGGGGCGAAGCCCTCGATGCCATCGTGGACCAGGTGCTGGTGCGGTTCGGATTAGAGATCCTCAAGGTGGTGCCCGGCCGTGTTTCTACCGAGGTGGATGCCCGCCTGAGCTTTGACACCCAGGGCACTTTGGCCCGAGCCCGCCGCATCATCAAGCTGTACCAAGCCGCGGGCATTGACCGCGCGCGTGTGCTGATCAAGATCGCCTCAACCTGGGAGGGCATTCAAGCCGCCCGTGAGTTGGAGCGCGAAGGCGTCCATTGCAACCTGACCTTGTTGTTTGCCTTCTGCCAAGCGCAGGCTTGTGGTGACGCGGGCGTGCAACTGATCTCGCCCTTCGTGGGCCGCATCTACGACTGGACCAAAAAAGCCGCTGGCAGCGCCTGGGACGAGGCCGCCAACGCGGGTGTCAATGACCCCGGCGTCGAGTCGGTGACGCGCATCCACGCTTATTACAAGCAGCAGGGCATCCGCACCGAGGTGATGGGCGCCAGCTTCCGCAACGTGGGCCAGATCCTGGCCTTGGCGGGTTGCGATCTGCTCACCATCAGCCCCGAGTTGCTGGCCCAGTTGCAGGCCACCGACGCCTCCAGTCAGCCGGTGCAAAAGCAGTTGGGCGGGGCAAACATCGGCAGTGCTGCGCCGCTGCCACCCTTGACCGAGTCCGCTTTCCGCTTCGCCCTGAACGATGACGCCATGGGCACCGAGAAACTGGCCGAAGGCATCCGCGCGTTCGCCGTTGATTCGGCCAAGCTCGACGCGCTCATCGAAGCGCAGCGTTGATCAGCGGAATGGTGGGCATGACATTTCCACGCTGTGATCAAACGGTGGCCTGGCAGGCCTTGAAAGGGCATTTCGAGGCACATGGTCGCGCCCTGGATTTGCGCGACTTGTTCGCCCAGGATCCCCAGCGCGCGGAGCGTTTTGCTTTCGAGGCTGCGGGTGTCTTTGTGGATGCCTCGCGTGCCCACTGGGACGTGGCCACCACCCGCCATCTGCTGGACCTGGCCCGTGAATGCGGCATCGAGGCCCGGCGCGATGCCATGCTGGCCGGCGAGCCCATCAATCAGACCGAAGGGCGAGAAGTCCTGCACACGGCCTTGCGGGCGCCCCGGGGCCAGGCGCCTCACAGCGACCTGGTGCACAACACCTTGGACCAGATGCTGGCGTATGTCGAGGGCATTCGCGCCACGGCGGGCGGCCTGGCCAGCGGTGACATCCACGACGTGGTCAACATCGGCATTGGCGGCTCCGACTTGGGGCCGCAGATGGTGGTGCCTGCGCTGGATCCCTATGTGCACCCGCGTTTGAGCTTTCACTTTGTGTCCAACGTCGATGGCCATGATCTGGCGGCGGTGCTGCGCCGGGTGCGGCCCGAGCACACGCTGTTCATCATCGCCTCCAAAACCTTCACCACCCAGGAGACCATGGCCAACGCGCAAGCCGCGCGCCAGTGGTTTTTGGACCAGGGTGGGCAGGACATTGCCCGGCATTTCGTGGCCACCACCACCAACGTGGAAGGCGCGGCCGACTTTGGCATCACCACCACGTTTGGTTTCTGGGATTGGGTGGGCGGGCGATTTTCGATGTGGTCGTCGATTGGCTTGCCGATCGCATTGGCCTTGGGACGTGATCACTTCAAGGCCTTGCTGGCGGGCGCCCACGCCATGGACCAGCACTTCGCGCAGGCACCGCTTGAATCCAACTTGCCGGTGTGGCTGGGCCTGCTGGACGTGTGGTACCGCAACTTCAAGGGCTACTCCAGCCATGGCATCGCGCCGTATCACCATGGGCTGAGGCGCTTGCCCGCTTACCTGCAGCAGTTGCTGATGGAGAGCAACGGCAAGAGCGTGGACCACGATGGTCAGCCTTTGCCTTACGCCACCAGCGACGTGGTGTGGGGCGAACCGGGTACCAATGGCCAGCATGCTTTCTTCCAGATGCTGCACCAGGGCTCCGATGTGATCCCGCTGGAGTTCATTTTGGTCAGGAAAGCCACGCACCGCGATGCGGGCCAGTGGTCACCCGCGCTGCAGGCCCTGATGTTGCATCAGCACCAGGTCTTGCTGAGCAATGGCCTGGCGCAGGCGCAGGCCTTGATGTGGGGCAAGACCCAAGCTGAGGCCGCGCAGGAGACCGTGCCCACGGCGTGCAGCAGCGTGCCAGTGGATGTGCTGGCGCGCCACCGCACATTTGCGGGCAACCGCCCCAGTCTGACCCTGGTGCTGGACCAGCTCACGCCCGAATCATTGGGCGCACTGGTGGCGCTTTACGAGCACCGCACTTTCGTGAGCGGTGCGCTGTGGGGCATCAACTCGTTTGACCAATGGGGTGTGGAGCTGGGCAAGGCGCTGAGCAAGACCTTGCTGCCACGCTTGGCCACCGGCGATGTCTCCGGGCTGGACGCTGCCACCGCGGCCCTCATCGGGCGCTTGCGGTGAATCAGGCGGTTTCCGATTCGCTCAAAGCCTTGCGCATTTTCTTCATCGCGGCCACTTCGATCTGACGGATGCGCTCGGCGCTGACGCCGTAGTTGGCCGCCAGGTCGTGCAGCGTCATGCCGCCCGAGCCGTTGTCGTTGACCTTGAGCCAACGCTCTTCAACGATGCGGCGGCTGCGGTCATCCAGCTGGTTCAAAGCGTGGGTGATGCCGTCGCTGGCCAGCCAGTCGCGGTGGTTGGCCTCGATGACGCGGGTGGGCTCATTGGCATCGTCCGACAGGTAGGCCATGGGGGCGGCAGGGCCCTCGTGGTCGTCGTCGGCCGGGGCTTCGAGCGCCACGTCGCCACCCGACATGCGGGTTTCCATCTCGATGACGTCTTCCGGACGCACATCAAGGTGGTGTGCCACGCGCTGGATCTCGGATTCACTGAAGCCCATGCGGCCCACGTGGGCGTCGTCGGCGTCACCCTTGTACTGGTGTTTGAGCGAGCGCAGGTTGAAGAACAGCTTGCGCTGGGCCTTGGTGGTGGCCACCTTGACCATGCGCCAGTTCTTCAGGATGTATTCGTGGATCTCGGCCTTGATCCAGTGCATGGCGTAGCTGACCAGGCGCACGCCCTGATCGGGGTCGAAGCGCTTGACGGCCTTCATCAGGCCCACATTGCCTTCCTGGATCAGATCGCCCTGGGGCAGGCCGTAGCCCGTGTACTGACGCGAGATGGACACCACCAAGCGCAGGTGGGACAGCACCAGGCGCCCGGCGGCCTGAACATCGCCTTCCGAACGGAGCTTGCGCGCCAGATCTTGCTCTTCTTCCACCTTGAGCATGGGGATGTCTTGCACGGCGCGGATGTAGGCATCCAGGTTGCCCAGCGAGGGAACCAGGGTCCAGGGATCACGGGTGGTCAAGACGGTAGCGGCAGTCATCGTTGGCGTCCTTTCGGAATCATCCTTAGCATTGATCGGAAATGTTAGCACTCTATTGCTTAGAGTGCTAAGGCCGGAACAGTTCCCCCTTGCAGCGCTTTCAAAAAGTTGCAAGGCGCGCAAACGCCAGGGCCGATTCAGCGTCAGAGTTTGCTATCTTGGGCTCCCTGCAAGGAGAATTCCCCATGTCCGAAGAGCGGATGCTTGAACACGCGCGGCCCGAGCTGGCCAAGGCGAGTGAAGACCTTCAAAAATTCACCATGCGGGAATCCGTGGTGCGGTTTTACGCTCGCCACGAAGCGCGTCTGCACCACGCTGTTCAAGCGTCGCCCCAGGCCTTGGCTTGTGAGGCTGGGTGCAGCTTCTGCTGTCGCCAGTTCGAGGTCGTGGCCCACCCCTTCGAGGTGTTCGAGGTGCAGGCCTATGTGACCCGGCATTTCACGGCGGCGCAGTTGCGCGGCACGATCGAGCGGGCCACCCGCAACGTGAATGAGCGCAAGGCCGCGACCGAGGCGGCCCGGCTCACCTTGAGGCCGACTTGTCCCTTCCTGGTCGATCACAGTTGTTCCGTTTACTCGGCCCGCCCCTCGGTGTGCCGCAACTACCATTCGACGGACAAGGACAATTGCCAGAAGTCGTTCGAGGACCCCTTCAGCACCTGGCCCAACACCTACGCAGACGAGGTTTTCCACACGGCCATGGGCAGTTCGGCGGGTTTCAAGAAGGCGGTGGAGGAGTTGGGGCTGGACACCCGCACCTACCATTTGTCATCGGCCTTCCTGGAGGCCATGCAAAGCCCCGACAGCGCCAAGCGCTTCAAAAGCGGAAAGCGGGCGTTCTTGAAGGCGACGACCGCCAACTTTGAGGCCGGAGCGGCCTCGTAGCCGATAGCTGCGGCGAGAGTTGGCCAAGGCGAGCTACCAGCCCAGCGCCACCAACCTGGCTGCTCGATCGCGCTGCTTGCAGCATGACGCGCATCCGAGATCTGCGGGGTGGTGCCCTGCGCATGCGGGTTATAAAGGCTGCTCCACCACTTCACTGAGCAGGTGCCATGGGCAGCAACAGCAGCAAATCGGCCAAGTCCGACGATCCTTTGGGCAAGCCGCAATACAGCGATTTGCTGGCGCCTTTGCAGGTGGAGCTCAACAACCTGGCGCGCTGGGTGCAGCACCATCAAAAGCGTGTGCTGATCGTCTTTGAAGGGCGGGACACGGCGGGCAAGGGCGGCGCCATCAACGCGATCAGCGAGACGCTCAACCCGCGCCTGTGCCACGTGGTGGCGCTGAGCAAACCCACCGAGATCGAGCAGGCGCAGTGGTACTTCCAGCGCCATGTGGCGCACTTGCCTGCCGGCGGCCACATCGTGCTGATGGACCGCAGTTGGTACAACCGTGCCGGGGTCGAGAAAGTGATGGGCTACAGCAGCGATGAGCAGGTGCAGCGCTTCCTTAAGCAGGCGCCTGTGTTTGAAAAGCTGCTGGTGGACGATGGCATCTTGCTCTTCAAGTACTGGCTGACGGTGGACCAGGCAGAGCAGGAGCAACGCATGGCCGAGCGCTTGAACGACCCGCTCAAGCGTTGGAAGTTGTCGCCCATCGACCTGGAAGCGCGCCTGAAGTACAAGGAGTACGGGCAAGCCCGAGACGCCATGCTGGAGGCCACGCACACCAAGCATGCACCTTGGACGCTGGTTGATTTCAACGACCAGCGGCGTGGGCGCTTGACTTTGATCCGTCACCTGCTGGACCAGTTGCCCGACTGCCAGGTGCCCGAGGCCGAGCTGGCGTTCCCGCCATTGCCCGGCAAACCGGCCAAGGAGGAATTTGGCGGGCCGGTCAAGCCCATCCCCTCGGTCAAGACGGCTTAGGCAAAGAGGATCTGACCCACCAGCGTGTGGTCGTTGGTGGTGCGAACGCGGCCATAGGCTTCTTCCGCTTCCGGGTAGTGGCGGCGCAGAAAGTTCAGCCACTGCTTGATCCGGCCAGCCCGGTGCCGTGGTTCGACGCGGGTTTGGATCAGCCTCCAGAATTCGGCCATCAAGGGCAGCAGTGATGACCAGGGCAGACCAGCGTGCCCGGGTGTGGCAATGCTGAGCGCCAGCCCGGGATTGACCACCATGCCGCGCCCCAGCATCAGGTCCTGGCAGCCCGAGGCCTGCTGGCAGCGGCGGGCATCGTCCACGTTCCAGATCTCGCCATTGGCCACCACGGGGATGCCCACGGCCAGTCGGATGTCGTTCACGCGGCCCCAGTAGGCGGGCGGGCGGTAGGCATCGGCGCGGGTGCGGGCGTGCACGACCAGCTCTTCGGCGCCGCCGCTGGCCAAGGCCTGCGCGCATTCCACCGCCAGCGAGTCGTCGAGGTAGCCCAGGCGCATCTTGGCCGACACGGGCATGTCGGCCGGCACGGCGCGGCGCACGGCCGACACGATGGCGTGCAGCAGTTCGGGGTCGACCAGCAAGGCCGCGCCGCCGCCATGGCGGTTGACGACTTTGGCGGGGCACCCGAAGTTCAGGTCAATGCCTGCCGGGCCCAGGGTGGCCAGCCGGGCGGCGTTTTCGGCCATGCAGTTGGGGTCGGAGCCCAGCAATTGCGCGCGCACCGGCACCCCCGCGTGCGTGCGGCCGCCATTGAGCAGTTCCGGCACGATGCGGGTGAAGACCCGCTCGGGCAGCAATTGGTCGGTGATGCGGATGAACTCGGACACGCAGCGGTCGATGCCACCCACGCGGGTCAGGATGTCGCGCAGCGGGAAATCCAGGAGGCCTTCCATGGGCGCGAGCAGGATGGTCATGAAAAATTCAGGGAGGGAGGAGCCGGGGCGTAGTG
>NZ_JACMNS010000106.1 GCF_014378415.1 Aquabacterium sp. | reverse complement strand
TGCCGTGAACAAAGTCTCTACGCCGCTGTTCATCTTCTGTCCTCCACATCAGGCCGCTACTATCGCATTACGCGGCATGTGTGCTGATGTCAAGTTCCACTCGAAACGGCATAGAGCCTGAAGTGTTGGCATAAATCTATCTTTTTATAAGTCACTGGCGATTTTTCACCAGCGCATGTTTATCGGAATTCGTTTGAATTTCTATTCCCCAGCTTCCTCATCCCACTTCCGCAGGAGAGCAAGCTTTTCAGCAATCTTTACTTCAAGTCCTCTTGGCACTGGCTGATACCAACCCGGTTCTTCTATGCCTTCAGGAAGATAGGTTTCACCAGCAGCATAGGCATTGGGTTCATCATGAGCATATCTGTACTCATGCCCATATCCCAGTTCCTTCATGAGCTTTGTTGGAGCATTGCGAAGATGAACAGGAACCTCCCGGCTCTTGTCCTGCTTCACGAATGCTTTAGCTTGGTTGTAGGCGTTGTAGCCAGCATTGCTTTTCGCAGCTATGGCCAGATAGATGACAGCTTGCCCCAGTGCCAATTCACCTTCAGGACTACCCAACCGCTCATAGGTCAAAGCAGCATCGTTAGCTATCTGCATGGCCCTTGGATCAGCAAGCCCAATGTCTTCCCAAGCCATGCGAACAATGCGCCGTGCCAGATACCTTGCATCAGCACCACCGTCCAACATTCTTGTCAGCCAATAAAGGGCAGCATCAGGATGGGAGCCACGCACGGATTTGTGCAAGGCTGAAATCTGGTCATAGAAGTTGTCCCCACCCTTGTCAAAGCGACGACTGTTCAGGGTCAAAGCATTCTGCAAGAAGTCAGCATTAATTGCCGTGATTCCAGAAGCTTCGGCTGCTGTACTGGTCTGCTCCAACAGGTTCAAGAACCTTCTTGCGTCCCCATCTGCATAGCCAATGATCGTGTCTCTAGCCAGGTCATCAAACTGAAGATGACCAATGGCAAGCTCTTGGGCACGAACAAGCAGCAGCTTCAGTTCTTCGTCTGTCAAAGACTTCAAGACATAGACCTGAGCCCGCGACAACAATGCTGAATTCACTTCAAAAGAAGGGTTCTCAGTGGTAGCACCAATGAAGGTGACTAGCCCACTTTCGGCATAGGGAAGAAGCGCATCTTGTTGGGACTTATTGAACCTGTGAATTTCGTCTACGAACAAGATCGTGTGCTTGCCCATAGAAAGGTTCTGTTGTGCCTGCTCCATAGCACCACGGATGTCTTTGACACCAGAGAACACCGCAGACAAGGCAATGAACTCGCACTTGAAGGCTGTAGCCGTGAGGCGTGCCAAAGTGGTCTTGCCAACACCCGGCGGCCCCCACAAGATCATGGAATGGGGTTTGCCTGACTGGAAGGCAAGTCTTAAAGGCTTACCTTCACCCAACAAGTGCGACTGTCCAACCACCTCGTCCAAGGTCTTTGGACGAAGTGCTTCAGCCAGTGGTGCGGCGGGCTCTTGTGCGAACAAATCAGCCATGCTTCACCCCCATTGAACAATGGGGGAGCACAAGGAATTGCACAAACGCCCTCCTAAGTTGTTGATTTATATAGGACTTGACAGCTTTGTTGAAGCGGTGCACCTCGTCCACGAAAACAATCGTGCGCAGGCCATTGCCCTGCGCCAACAGGGCTTTGTCCACCGCCTCGCGGATGTCCTTGACGCCGCCCAGCACGGCCGAAATGCTGATGAACTGGGCGTCAAACGCCTGGGCCATCAAGCGCGCCAGGGTGGTTTTGCCCACGCCCGGCGGCCCCCACAGGATCATGGAATGGGGCTGGCCTGATTCGAAAGCCATGCGCACGGGCTGGCCGGCGCCCAGCAGGTGATCCTGACCCACGACCTCGTCCAGGGTCTTGGGCCTCAGGCGTTCGGCCAGGGGCGCGGCCAGGGCGGCCTTGCTCGCTGCTGAATCGCGAGGCAAGTCCGGAGGATCCAATGGCAAAGACAGGCTTTCTTGCATGAAGGCATTGTCGCCGCAGCCGGTCATGGCCCTTGCATTGAGGGGTGCTCAAGCACTGATCTGCGATTGTGACTAGACAAGTCGGCCAGCCAATGACATAATACGGGTTGACCCGATAACTGCTCGCCTGGATTTTCAGGCAAAACAGCGACCCGAGTTTTCGTTCATCCCCTCTGACCTTTTCAAGCCGAGTTGCGCCGTCGGGTGCCAACTGATAGTCGTGTCTTGAGTCTCGGTTGGCGGCGATGCCGTCGCTTTCCAAACCGGCTCACCGTGGCACCTTGCGCTTTGGCTTTTCAGCCACCCGCCCTGTCACGCGATTCGGACACGAATCCACAGCGACCTCACCTGTTCCAGGTTGACCAACCCTTTCGTTGGCACCTGGTCGCAGCGCTTTTGCTTCTTGGCATTTGCCCGGAAGCGGCAGCGCTTTGTCCTGGCTTGAAAGAAAACAATGAATCAAGAATTTAATCCCTCCGCTGAGCCGTCGAAAATCGACGCCTTGGCCCGCGAACTCGACGTGGCCACCGACGATGTCGGCGCTGAAGAACAAACCGCGGTCGACACCTCCGGTGGCGTGCGCTTCTCGGACCTGGGTCTGGACGCCGTGCTGATCAAGGCCCTGACCGACTCCGGCTACACCCAGCCGACCTCCGTGCAGATCCAATCGATCCCCGTGGCCATGAACGGCGCTGACATCAAAGTCGCGGCCAGCACCGGCAGCGGCAAGACCGCCGCCTTCATGCTGCCCGCTCTGCAGCGGCTCATCAGCGCCCGCAACGATGGCAAGCGCCGTGAAAAGGGCACCGTCCATGGTCCCCGCATCCTGGTGCTGGCCCCTACCCGTGAACTGGCGATGCAAGTGGCCAAGGCCGCCTCGACCTATGGTCGCCACATGCAAGGCCTGCGCGTTGCCACCGTCGTTGGTGGTGTGCCTTACGCTGCCCAACTGAAGGCTCTGCGCGGTCCTCTGGATGTGCTGATCGCGACCCCTGGCCGCCTGATCGACCACCTGGGCACCGGCGTCTGCGTGCTGTCCAACCTGGAAGTGCTGGTCCTGGACGAAGCCGACCGCATGCTGGACATGGGCTTCATCGAAGACATCGAGCACATCGCTTCGCAAACACCTGCCGACCGTCAGACCCTGATGTTCAGCGCGACCTTCGCCGGTCACGTGGGCAAGCTGGCCGCGCGCCTGACCCGTCCTGATGCCCAAAGCATTGACGTGGCTTCGCACACCGACAGTCACGACAACATCGAACAGCGTCTGCACTACGCCGACCACTTCGCGCACAAGAACGACCTGCTGGACAGCCTGCTGACCCAGCGTGACGTCGACCAAGCTGTGATTTTCACCAGCACCCAGCGCGACGCCGACATCCTGGCCGACCGTTTGGCTGATCTGGGCCATGAAGTCGCCGCCCTGCACGGTGGCATGCCCCAAGGTCGCCGCACTCGCGTGCTGCAAGCCTTGCGTCAACGCCAGCTGAAGATCCTGGTCGCCACCGACGTGGCCGCCCGTGGCATCGACGTGCCCTCGATCACCCACGTGATCAACTACGGCATGCCCATGAAGCCAGAAGATTACGTTCACCGCATTGGCCGTACCGGTCGTGCTGGTCGCAGTGGTCTGGCCGTGACGATCGCTGAGCGCCGTGACATCCCCATGCTGCGCCGCATCGAGCGTTACACCACGCAGAACATCCCCGTGGCGACCATCGCCGGCCTGGAACCCAAGGCCCCGATGCAGTCCAGCGGCCCGATGCGCACTGGCAAGCCCATGCCCGGTCACCGTGGTCCCCGTGAAGGTGGCTTTGGTGGTGGCGGCCGTTCGTACGGCGCCCCGCGTGAAGGCGGCTTCGGCGGCGGTCAACGCGAAGGTGGTTTCGGTAGCGGCAACAGCAACGGCGGCGGTTATCAAAACCGTGGTCCGCGTCGTGATGGCCCTGCTGAAGGTGGCTACAACAGCCGCCCCAGCTTCGGCAGCGACCAACCGCGTGGCGATTTCCGCCCTGCCGGTGGTGACGACCGTCCTGCTTTCGGTGGCGGCCCCCGTGGCGACAGCAAGCCTTCGTTTGGCGCCAACAAGCCCTCTTTCGGTGCCAACAAGCCATCGTTTGGTGGCAAGCCTTCTTTCGGTGGCCCCAAGCCATCGTTCGGCGGCGGCAAGCCTTCCTTTGGCGGCCCGAAGCGCCAAGGTGGCGGCTTCAAGCGCGAAGACTGATCACTCAGTCAGACTGGACTGGCCTCAGGGCTGGTCCAGCACATCCGCCCCTGCCGGGGGCGTGAACTGAAAGCGGGTGGCCGGCAAGGTCACCCGTGATTCAAACTGGGCAAAGTCCAGTCTCGATCGTTGACCAAAGCCGTCCTCGATCACCAGCGCGGCCAACACGCCCGCTTTGAACCCGACCCGCACCGAACGGAACTGTCCGTCCTTGTCGCGTGGCACCGCTTCCACCCATTCCAGATTTGAATCCGCGCCTGATGCGGATGCCTTTGGCACGTCCTTCAGCGTGAAGTCCTTGTCCAGCGATCCGCCAGACAGCAGCGCCGCCGGCGTGCCGCCCAGGGCATTGCTCATGGGGCGCACGGTGACCTGGTTGAGATCCGCATCCCACAGCCACACCTTTTTCCCATCGCCCACGATCAATTGTTCGGTGGGCGTGGTGTAGTTGAAGCGGAAACGGTTGGGCCGCTGGAATTCCAGGCTGCCATTGGACTTGCGGGTCTTCTTGCCATCGGGCGAGGTGACCAGTTGGGTGAAACTTCCCCGGCCCGAGTTCACGTCCTTGACGAACGCGCGCAAGGTGGCCACGCCATCCGCGTGCGCCGTGTTGGCCAGAGAGGCGCTCAACGCCAGGGCCAGTGCACCGGGCTTCCAGGTGAATCGGTTGATCATCGTCGGTGTCGTCATTGATTTCATCGCCCTCAGGCGTCCCAGGGAGCGGCGGTTGCGCCACCATCGCCAGTGCGGTTGGGCACCAGCAGTTCGCGGTTGCCATTGGTGGCCATGTTGGACACCAGGCCGGATTTCTCCATTTGCTCCAGCAAACGGGCGGCCCGGTTGTAGCCGATGCGCAGGTGGCGCTGTACCAGCGAGATCGAGGCCTTGCGGTGCTGCAGCACGATGGCCACGGCCTGGTCGTACATCGGGTCGGACTCTGAATCGCCGCCAGCAGGCAGGCCATCGCTGCCCGCTTCGCCATCCAGCACGCCGCCTTCGAGGATGCCTTCGATGTAGTTGGGCGCCCCCTGCGACTTCAAATACTCGACGACTCGGTGCACCTCGTCATCACTCACAAAGGCGCCGTGCACGCGCACTGGCAAGCCGCTGCCTGATGACAGGTACAGCATGTCGCCCTGCCCCAGTAAGGCTTCGGCGCCCATCTGGTCCAGGATGGTCCGGCTGTCGATCTTGCTGCTGACCTGGAAGGAGATCCGCGTCGGGATGTTGGCCTTGATCAAACCCGTGATCACGTCGACGCTGGGGCGCTGAGTGGCCAGGATCAAATGCACGCCCGACGCCCGCGCCTTTTGCGCCAGGCGAGCAATCAACTCTTCAATCTTCTTGCCCACCACCATCATCAAGTCGGCCAACTCGTCGATGATGATCACGATGAAGGGCATGCGCTCTTGCGGCTCGGGCGACTCGGGTGTCAGACTGAAAGGGTTGGGCAGGTGCTCGCCTCGCGCCGCCGCCTCGTCGATCTTCTTGTTGTAGCCCGCCAGGTTGCGCACGCCCATCTTGCTCATGAGCTTGTAGCGGCGCTCCATCTCGCCCACAGCCCAGTTCAGCGCGTTGGACGCCTGCTTCATGTCGGTCACGACCGGGCACAGCAAATGAGGAATGCCTTCGTAGACGCTCATTTCCAGCATCTTCGGGTCGATCAGGATCAGGCGCACGTCGCGCGCTTCGGCCTTGTAGAGCAGGCTCAAAATCGTGGCGTTGATGCCCACCGATTTGCCCGAACCGGTCGTGCCAGCGACCAGACAGTGCGGCATCTTGGTCAGGTCGGCCACCACAGGCGCGCCGATGATGTCCTTGCCCAGGCCCACGGTCAGCATCGACTGCGCGTCGTTGTAGACCTGCGAGCCCAAAATTTCAGCCAGGCGGATCATCTGGCGCTTGGCGTTGGGCAATTCCAGCGCCATCAGGTTTTTGCCGGGGATGGTCTCGACCACGCGGATGGACACCAGCGACAGCGAACGCGCCAGGTCCTTGGCCAGGTTGACAACCTGCGAGCCCTTCACGCCCGTGGCCGGCTCGATCTCGTAGCGCGTGATGACCGGGCCAGGCGAAGCCGCGACCACTCGCACTTCGACGCCAAAGTCCTTCAGCTTCTTCTCGATCATGCGGGACGTCATTTCCAGCGTCTCGGGCGTGACCGTTTCCATGCGGCCTTGCGCAGCATCCAGCAGCGCAATCTGCGGCAGCTTGGTGTCAGCCATGTCAGAGAACAGTGGCTTTTGCTGCTCCTTGATGATCCGGTCGGACTTGGGCACCTCGACCATCGGCTTTTCGATCACCAATGGGATGGGCTCCAGGGGCTGCTCGTGGCGGATCTCTTCGGCCACGCGTTCACGTTCGATGGTGGCTTCTTCACCAATGCGCAGGTCGACCGCTTCTTCGCGCTTGGCTTCCCGGCGTTCGCGAAGCCGGTCGAACAGGCCGCCAATGCGCTCGGCGATGTCCAGCCACGAGAAATGCAGGGCCAGCGACAGGCCGGCGATCAGCAAGGCGATCCAGACCACGCCCGAACCATTGAAGCCCAGCCATTTGTGGCTGAAGTGGCCCAAGGTCATGCCCAGGATGCCGCCAGCGTGCTCTCCAGCCAAAGAGGCTTCATGGCGGTACAGGCGCGACCATTCGAGCGCGCAACTGGCTGACATCAGCAAAATGATGCCCAGCCAGAACAACCAGCGCGAGCGAGGCGACGCGTTGGCCGACTGGGCCAGTGGCACCGTGCCAGAAGGAATGAGCGACACCGCCGTGTCACGGCGCAACCAACGAGCGAGCGCGCTGAGCCATGCGCGCGCGCCCACGATCAGCCCCCACCAAGCCGATTGGCCGAACAGGAACAGGGCCACGTCAGAGGCGTAGGCGCCCAGATGCCCGCCCCAATTGGCAGCATCCTGGTTCAAACCGGAGGTGGTGAAAGCAGCGTCGAGCCGACTGTGGCTGGCCAGGGACATCAAGGCCAGCACCAGCAGCACACCGCCGATCAGCAAGCCTGCCTGGAAGCGGAAGGTGTTTTCGAGCGGGGGGCCAGGTGGTTCAGGCGCGACCACGACAGGGCTACGGTGCAGCCGACCCGTCACGCGCAGGGACGCAGAAGCATCCTGGCGTCGGTCGGATTTCGCGTCCGCAGACGCCTCATTGCGAAGTGAACCCAACGGAAAAGTCATGCCCGCATTGTGCGGGCATTTTCAAAGCGATGGAGCCTGTGGGATGGGCATCAAGCCGTGGCGACCAGGCGCTCCTTGAGCACCACGCTGCCGGTGTCCTGGGTTTCAATCAGGCCACGCTCTTCCAGGTCTTTCATGACGCGGCTGACCATTTCGCGCGACGCGCCCACGTGTTTGGCCAGATCCTGGCGCGACACCTTGCCGCGGATGACCCGGGCGCCGTCGTCATCGTCGGCCATGTCCAGCAGGGCTCGGGCCACACGGCCATAGACGTCCAGCAAAGCCAGGGATTCGATCTGGCGGTCGGCATTGCGCAGGCGCTGCACCAGGCCGCGCAAAATTGCGTAGGACAGGCTAGAGTTTTCGGGCAAGCAACGGGCAAAATCCGCACGTCCCAGCACCAGCACGTCGGTCTGCACTTCGGCGCGAACCGTGGCCGAATGCGGATCGTTGTCGATCATGCTCATCTCACCGAGGTAGTCGCCGGCTTCGAGCACGGCCAGGATGACTTCACGGCCCCGCTCGTCCGAGGCCACCACGCGGGCCCGGCCCGTCAGGAGAATGAACAAGGAGTTGGTCTTGCGACCCCGTTCGACGATGAGCTCGCCACGGCGATAGCGGCGCTTGACGACGCCTTCTGCAATGGCCTCGGCCTGTGCTGCGGTGAGCATCGAGAACAGCGGCACCCGCCGGATCAGGTCGAGATTGGACAGCATGGCCATGGAAAGCTCCTCATTGGATGAATTCGAGGTGAAACATTCACCTTATCTGGTGTGAGACAAATCACCAGTCCCTACAATTTTCGGCAGGACTCCAGGAATTTGTAGGAACTTTATCGATTGCAAACCCTAAGCCAAGCCCAAATATGAGGCTGGAAACCCGCACTGTTTGAACACCACAAGGAAAAACGATGTCCACCGTCCAACACAGCAACGTCCTGATCCTGGGATCGGGCCCCGCCGGCTACAGCGCCGCCATCTACGCCGCCCGCGCCAATTTGCACCCCACCCTGGTCACGGGCATGGCCCAGGGCGGGCAACTGATGACCACCACCGAAGTGGACAACTGGCCCGCCGACGTGCATGGCGTGCAAGGCCCCGAGCTGATGCAGCGCTTTCAGGAGCACGCCGAGCGCTTTCACACCAAGATGCTGTACGACCACATCAACGAGGTCGACCTGTCCAAGCGCCCCTTCACCCTCAAAGGTGATTCCGGCACCTACACCACCAACGCCTTGATCATCGCCACCGGAGCCTCGGCCCAGTACCTGGGGCTGCCTTCTGAAGAAGCCTTCATGGGACGCGGCGTGAGCGGCTGCGCCACCTGCGACGGCTTCTTTTACCGCGATGCGGTGGTCTGCGTGGTGGGCGGCGGCAACACCGCTGTTGAAGAAGCGCTTTACTTGTCGAACATTGCCAGCAAGGTACACCTGATCCACCGACGCGACAAGTTTCGCGCCGAGGCCATCCTGATCGACAAGGTTTACGAGAAGGTGGCAGCCGGCAAGATCGAGTTGCACCTGTTCAAGACCCTGGACGAAGTGCTGGGTGATCAAAGCGGCGTGACCGGCGTGCGCCTGAAAAGCACCCTGGACGAAACCACCACAGAGCTGGAACTCAAGGGCTGCTTCATCGCCATCGGCCACAAGCCCAACACCGAAATCTTCAAGGGCCAGCTGGAGATGAAGGATGGCTACATCCTGACCAAGAGCGGCAACAGCGGCATGGCCACCATGACAAGCGTGCCGGGCGTTTTTGCCGCTGGCGACGTGCAGGACCACATCTATCGCCAGGCCATCACCAGCGCCGGAACAGGTTGCATGGCGGCCCTGGATGCCCAGCGTTTCCTGGAGCAAGAGAGCTCTTGATGCGCTTGAGTTGGCAAGCCTCAAGTTTTTGGTTATAATCTTAGTCTTTGCAAAAATTCGTCCCGGTGTTCGGTGGCCAAGTCAAGTATTGGGTTCAGTACAGATTTGATCGCCGTCACCGGAAGGGTGATGTCCCAAGGGTTCAATTTTGAATCCTTGTTCTGATCACTGCTTCGTCACACAAAGCGCAGCGGCAACAAGCGCAATCACAGCGAACGGAGAAGCGTCATGGCACGCGTCTGTCAAGTCACGGGTAAGGGCCCGATGGTGGGAAACAATGTTTCTCACGCGAACAACAAAACCAAGCGTCGTTTTCTGCCTAATCTGCAGTACCGTCGTTTTTGGGTCGAGAGCGAAAACCGTTGGGTGCGTCTGCGCATCAGCACATCGGCTTTGCGCTTGATCGACAAAGTGGGCATCGACCAGGTCCTGACCGACCTGCGTGCCCGTGGCCAACTGTGATCCGGGAGCTGAATCATGGCATCTAAAGGCGGACGCGAAAAGATCAAGCTGGAATCCACTGCGGGTACCGGCCACTTTTACACCACGACCAAGAACAAGAAGACCACGCCCCAAAAGCTGGAATTCATGAAGTTCGACCCCAAGGCTCGCAAGCATGTGGCCTACAAAGAAATCAAGCTAAAGTAATTCAGCTTGGTTTCTTGTCGCAAGAACCCGCTCAGCGCAAGCTCAGCGGGTTTTTTCATGGCCGGACCAGGATTGGATTGGGCCGGCCTCTTGTGATGGACTTGCGTTGTGAGACGCGCATAAAAAAGCCCCGCAGTGCGGGGCTTTTGACATCTGGGGCAGGCGCCCTGCAGTGCGGCGCTTGTGGTGTCGATCAGGCGTGCGCGGCGCGCAACTTGCGCGAGAAGTCTTCCAGGGCGGCCACACCGCTGGCTTCGGCCCGCTGGCACCAGCCCTGCAATTCAACCACCAACTGCTCGGCAGACACATTGGTGCGTGTCCACAAGGCCCGTAACTCTTCACGCATCACGATCAACTTGTCCAGCTTGGGATGGGCTTCGCGGGCTTGTGAGATCTCGCTGCGCAGACCGTGTGGCACCTGGTCGTCATCCCGGTGCAGCCAATGCCGCACGCGCGCGAGTTTGTCGGCGGCAGCTTCTTGTCGGCTGGCTTTGAGTCGGGCCAACTCGACCGCGCAGGCCGCGCTGACTTCACGGGCATAACCGGCCATCAGCTCATAGCGGTGGGCCACGATGGCCTCTAACGTTTTGGCATCAGCCACTGGGCGAATGTCGCCCAGCGTCAGGCGGGGCGCGGTCTTGCGGACCTTGGCCAGGCGCAGTATTTCCAGGGCACGGATGTAACCCCAACCAATGTCGAACTCGTAACGCTTGACCGACATCTTGGCCGAGGTTGGGTAGGTGTGGTGGTTGTTGTGCAGCTCTTCGCCACCAATGATGATGCCCCAGGGCGAAATGTTGGTGGACGCGTCAGGCGCCTCAAAATTGCGGTAACCCCACCAGTGGCCCAGGCCGTTGATGATGCCGGCTGCCGTCACCGGGATCCACAGCATTTGCACAGCCCAGACGGTGATGCCAATGGCACCGAACAGGAACAGGTCCAGCAGCAACATCAGGATCACGCCCCAATTGGCTTTGCCGGTGTAGACAACCTTTTCCATCCAGTCGTTGGGCGTGTTGTGCCCGTATTTTTTCAGGGTTTCCTGATTTTCAGCCTCGGCGGCATACAACTCACGGCCACGCAGCAGCACCGTTTTGATGCCGTGAGCGACCGGGCTGTGAGGGTCTTCCTCGGTTTCGCATTTGGCATGATGCTTGCGGTGGATGGCCACCCATTCTTTCGTCACGATGCTGGTGGTCAGCCACAGCCAGAAACGGAAGAAATGCGAAGGGATTGGATGCAGCTCCAAGGCGCGGTGCGCTTGCGCACGATGCAGGAAGATCGTCACGGAAGCGATGGTGATGTGGGTCAATACCAGCGTGGCGACCAAAACTTGCCACCAACTGGCGTCCAGAACACCTTGTATCGACCATTGCACGAGCGTGTCGTGGACCGCACCCATGGACAGAAAATCAAACATTCAAAACCTTTCGAGCGGAACCAGCCATTGTAGGTGGCTCACAGTAGATGGCGCGCCCTCGTGTAGAAACAATAGGGGTTGCGGCGCTCACGAAGCAGCGTGACAACCCTTTGTGCGAGCCCAAGCCTTGCGGCTTTTTCCACAGCCACCCAGTTTGTTTGCAACGCACGCGGCTTGACGGCCAGAAAAACTGGCGCCGATGCGCTCAATTCCGATCAAGACAATCGGCAATTTGCGTGCTCAGCAGCTCCGCCAGGGCACGGCGGTCGGCATGGTCCACTGCCTGCAGGGGCATCACCGTCACTTGCACGGTCAGTTGCCGGGCGGTGATCACACCCCACAGGGATTGCCAAAGGGTGGTGTCGCCCACATAGGCCGCCGCAGGACTGATGTCGTGTGCCTCGTCGCTGTAGCGCAGGGCCAGTGGCTGGACCGGCTCTTTGGCATCAATGGCCGATTGCAGCATGTTGGCGTGGAAATGCAGGAGCTGGTGCCCATCGCCGGTGGTGCCTTCCGGAAAAACCGCCACGGTGTAGCCCTCTCGCAGGGCGTCGGACATCAAACCCAGCACGCGCATGGCATCGCGGCGGCGCTCGCGTTGCAGGTACAGGGCGCCGGCAGCGGTCACCATGTAGCCCACGACCGGCCACGCGGCCACTTCGGCTTTGGAGACGAAACGTGAGGGCACGACTGAGTTGATCGCCACGATGTCCAGCCACGACACGTGGTTGGACACCACCAACTTGGCGCCTGGGCGGGGATGCCCCCTCACGACCAAGGTGACGCCCAATGCTTTGAGCAATTGCTGCGACCAGCAGCGCACCGTCTCGTCACGTTCGCCAACAGGTCGATCCACGTAGCCGATACGGGCCAGCCACAAGCCGCGCACGATGTGCACGACGATGTTGAACAGGCGCCAGGGGCCGAGCACCCAGGTTGACCAGGCACGGCTCATGGGCGATGCCATGGCAAGGGCTTTGTCAGACACGGCTCAAGCAACTTCGTGAGCAACTTGTCCGGCCACCAGGGTCACGCGGACACGGCCTGGCAGGTCGGTGCCAGACACCTGGAAGGCGAAAGGCGTGTGCTTGCCCTGGCTGGTCAAAGCGCCGGACTCGGCTCGCCAGCGAACGCTGGGGTCGAAAATGCAGACATCGGCCACGCCGCCCTGCACCAGTCGCCCGGCGCTGGAGGACAACGAACCCAAAGCATCGCCCAAAACCTTGACGGGGCCGCAGGTGACGACCGACAAGGCTTGGCGCAAGCGCGCAGGGTTAGCGGGTTCGTCGTGGTCGGCGCCGGCCCATTTCAAGGCCAGGCTCAACAACAGCTCCAGGCCGGTGGCGCCGGGTTCCGCTTCGCCAAAAGGCAAGGTTTTTTCGTCTTCGCTGACGGGGGTGTGGTCGGAGACCAGGGCATCGAGCGTGCCATCGGCCAGCCCGGCCTGCAGGGCGGCGCGGTCGCGGCCCTGGCGCAGGGGCGGGTTCAGGCGCATGGCAGGGTTGAAGTAGCCGATGTCCACGTCGATCAGCAGCAGGGAGTTGATGCTGACGTCGGCGGTGATGGGCAGGTTTTGGGCCTTGGCCTGGCGGACCAGGTCGACGCCAGCAGCGCTGGAGATTCGGCACAGGTGAACCCGGGCGCCGGTGGCACGCACCAATTCGATGATGGTGTGCAGGGCGATGGTTTCTGCGATGGTCGGCACGCCGGACAATCCCAAGCGGGTGGCGACCGGGCCGCTGGCGGCCACGCCCTTGCCCAGCCAGGCGTCTTGGGGGCGCAGCCAGACGGTGTAGCCAAAGGTGGCGGCGTATTGCAGGGCACGTTGCAGCACCTGGGTGTCGCGCACGGGCACTTCGGCTTGCGAGAAGCCCACGCAGCCGGCCTCGTGCAGCTCGGCCATCTCAGTGAGGTTTTCGCCTTTCAGGCCACGCGTGAGCGCGCCCAAGGGGAACAGGCGGCAGCGGCTGAGCTTACGAGCACGGAACTTGAGCATCTCGACCAGGCCGGGCTCGTCCAGCGTCGGGTCGGTGTCAGGCAGGCAGACCACGCTGGTCACACCGCCAGCAGCGGCGGCGGCCAGCTCGGATTCGAGCATGCCTTCGTGTTCGTGGCCGGGTTCGCGCAGTCGCACGGCCAGGTCAACCAGGCCGGGGGCGACGATCAGGCCGGTGGCATCGATGGTGCGGTCGGGCGTGAAGTCAGGTTTGGCGTCGCCGAGGGCGGTGATGCGGCCGCCCATGATGGCCAAGTCGCCGATCTGATCGAGGCCGGAAGCGGGGTCGACCAGGCGGCCGTTCTTGATGAGGATTTTCATGCTTCGTTGCCGGCGATGATGGACATCACGGCCATGCGCACCGCGATGCCGAAAGTGACCTGGGGCAGGATGACGCTTTGCTTGCCATCGGCCACGGCGGAGTCGATCTCGACGCCGCGGTTGATGGGACCGGGGTGCATGACGATGGCGTCAGGCTTGGCGTGGGCCAGCTTTTCTTCGGTCAGGCCGAACTCTTTGAAGAACTCGCCGGCGCTGGGCAGCATGCCGCCCGACATGCGCTCGTTCTGCAGGCGCAGCATGATGATGACGTCAGCGTCCTTGATGCCTTCGACCATGTCGTGGCAGACGCGCACGCCCATCTCGCGAAGATCACCCGGCACCAGGGTACGGGGGCCAACCACGCGCACTTCGGGCACGCCCAGGGTGGTCAGCGCGTGGATGTTGGATCTGGCCACGCGCGAGTGCACGATGTCGCCCACGATGGCCACCGTGAGGTTGCTGAAGTCTTTTTTGTAGTGCCGGATGGTGAACATGTCCAGCAAGGCCTGCGTGGGGTGCGCGTGGCGGCCATCGCCGGCATTGACCACGTGCACGTGCGGGGCCACATGTTGGGCGATCAGGTAGGGCGCACCGGACTCAGCATGGCGCACCACGAACATGTCGGCGTGCATGGCGCTGAGGTTGGCGATGGTGTCGAGCAGGCTTTCGCCTTTCGAGGCCGATGAGCGCGCAATGTCCAGGTTGATCACGTCGGCGCTGAGGCGCTTGGCCGCGATCTCGAAGGTGGTGCGCGTGCGGGTGCTGTTCTCGAAGAACAGGTTGAACACGCTCTTGCCGCGCAGCAGCGGCACCTTCTTGACCTCGCGGTCGTTGACGCTCAAAAACGTCTCGGCCGTGTCCAGGATCTTGTGGATCACGGCCTTGGGCAGGCCTTCGGTGGACAGCAGGTGGATCAGCTCGCCGTGGCCGTTGAGCTGGGGATTGCGCTGGAGCTTGGCGGTCGTCATTCGACCCTCTCGAAATGGAACTGGAAACGTCCGTCGTCGGCGCGGACCAGGGACACGCGCTGGTCCGCCGGCAAGGTGATGCGGGCGGCGGACAGGGCGGGCTCGACGGGCAATTCGCGTCCGCCGCGATCAACCAGCACCGCCAGGGTGACGCTGGCGGGGCGGCCGAAATCGAACATCTCGTTGATGACGGCGCGGATGGTGCGGCCGGTGTAGAGCACGTCGTCGATCAGCAGGATATTCCGGCCTTCGACGGAGAACGGCAGGTGCGTGGCGTCGGTGGTGGCGGCCATCCCGCGCGAGCCGAAATCGTCACGGTGCAGGGCGGAAGAGATGACACCGTGAGGCTCGGTGCGGCCCAGATCCTGGCTCAGGCGCTCGGCCAGCCAGGCGCCGCCCGACCAGATGCCGACCAGTGCGGTATCGGGCGTGACGATGCGCCGCACGCCGGCCAGCAGATTGGCATAAAGCGCCTCGGCGTCCAGGTGCAGGGTGTGTTGCTGTTCGCTCACTCAGGCCTCCTCGGGGTGTTCGTTGAAAAACTGCTGCAGCAGGATGGCGGCGGAAGCGGCGTCAAGGTCACGGGCGCCATCGGCGTGGGCCTCGGTGGTGGAATAGCGCTCGTCCACCTCGTGCACCGGCAACTTGAAGCGCCCCTGCAACTGGCGGGCAAAGCGGCGCGCGCGCAGGGTGTTTTCGTGCTCGGCGCCGTCTGGGTGAAAAGGCACGCCGACCACCAGGGCATCTGGTTGCCATTCCTTGATCAGACCATCGATCTGGGCAAAGCGCGCATCGCCATCGGCCGCGATGGTGCGCAAGGGCTGAGCCTGACGCAGCAAAGTGTTACCGCTGGCCACACCCACCCGTTTGAGGCCGTAGTCAAAGGCCAGGTAGCTTTGAACGGCCACGCTCATCCGTGTCCGGCCTCGGAGGTGAGCATGCTGCGGTCGATGCCCAGCAGCGCGAGGGCCCTGTCGTAGCGCTCTTCCACCGGCGTGTCGAAGATGACGGAAGGCTCGGCGTTGACGTTGAGCCAGCCATTGCGGCCCAGTTCATCCTCCAGTTGTCCTGCGCCCCAGCCCGAGTAGCCCAGGGTGATGAACACGCGGCTGGGCCCTGCCCCGTTGGACAAGGCCTCCAGAACATCGCGCGAGGTGGTCATTTCCAGGCCGCCCGGGATCCTCAGGGTGGAGCTGTAATGGCCGCCCTCGGCGTCCAGGCTGTCGTGCAGGACGAAGCCACGCTCGGTTTGCACCGGACCGCCGAAGTAGACTGGCCGGTGCGCCAGGTCCTCGCGGTCCAGGCTGAGATCCACTTTTTCAAACAGATTTCGCAGATTAATGTCGATTGGACGGTTGATGACGAGGCCCAAAGCCCCGTTTTCAGTGTGTTCACAGAGGTATACAACCGCGCCCGCAAAGTTGCCATCGGTCATACCGGGCATGGCAATGAGGAACTGGTTGCTCAGATCGATAGAGGGTGCGCCTTCAGACATGCCATGATTTTAGACCCCACATGAACACCCAGTTTGATTCCGCCCTGGTTTGGTTCCGCCGTGATCTGCGCAGCACCGACCACGCCGCCCTGCATTACGCCTTGAAACAGGCCAGGCGCGTGTGGTGCGCGTTCGTGTTCGACACCGACATCCTGGACCCCCTGCCGCGCGCGGATCGCCGGGTGGTGTTCATCCGCGACAGCCTGGTCGAGCTGGACGAGGCCTTGCGCCAATTGGCCTTGGAGCGGGAGGCACCCCACGCTCAGGATGCGGGTTTGATCGTTTTGCACGGCAGCGCGCTCACGGAAATCCCCCGCCTGGCCCAGCAACTGGGGGTTCAGGCGGTGTTCGCCAACCACGATGACGAGCCGGCCGCCTTGGTGCGTGACGCCAAAGTGCGGGGCAAGCTGAGCGATGTGGGCGCGGCGCTGTTCACCTCCAAAGACCACGTGATTTTCGAACGCAACGAGATCCTGACCGGCAACGACACGCCCTACGGCGTCTTCACGCCCTACAAAAACAACTGGCTGAAGAAGATCGACGAGTTCTACGTCAAGGCCTACCCGGTGACGGCCCATGCCCAGCACCTGGCGGCCATTCCCGCCCACGTGGGGATGAAGGCGGCCGATGGCTCGCGCAGGCTCAGCCTGGGTGAGTTGGGCTTCGAGGCCACCGACACCTTGAAAGTGCCCACCGGCATGAGCGGCGCCCAAGCCTTGCTGGATGATTTTCTGGCGCGCATGGACCACTACCGCGACACCCGCGACTTTCCCGGCGTGAAGGGCCCCAGTTACCTGTCGACCCACCTGCGCTTTGGCACGGTGTCGATCCGCCTGCTGGCCAAACTGGCCTGGGACCGCAGCAAGGTCGGCTCCGTCGGTGCGCAGACCTGGCTGTCCGAGCTGATCTGGCGCGATTTTTACCACCAGGTCATGCACCACCACCCCCATGTGATCGGCCACAGCTTCAAGCGCGAGTACGACAAGATCAAATGGGTGAGCGGCGCCAAAGCTGAAGCGCGCTTTGCTGCCTGGTGCGGCGGGCGCACAGGCTATCCGCTGGTGGACGCCGCCATGCGCCAGATCAACCAGACCGGCTACATGCACAACCGCCTGCGCATGGTCGTGGCCAGCTTTTTGATCAAGGATTTGGGCATCGACTGGCGCTGGGGCGAGCGCTACTTTGCCGAGAAGCTGCTGGATTTTGACCTCGCCGCTAACAACGGCGGCTGGCAATGGGCCGCCTCATCAGGCTGCGATGCGCAACCCTATTTCCGCATCTTCAACCCCATCAACCAGAGCCAAAAGTTCGATGGCGCCGGCAAGTTCATCCGCCGCTACGTGCCCGAATTGGCCCACTTGAGCGACAAGGCCATCCACGCGCCCTGGCTGGGTGACCTGGGCGATGCCGTGGACTACCCTGCGCCGATCGTTCAGCACGACGAAGCCCGGGCAGAAACTTTGGAGCGCTACGCGGTGGTCAAAACCGGCGAGAAGCCACGCTGAACCAAGCGCTCAGAACAACTCGATCTTGCCGACCTTGTCGCCTTCGGTAGTAATGATGCCTTGACTGATGAGATTTTCGAAGCACAAGGTTTGATTGCGGCCTTGGTGCTTGGCTTGGTAGACAGCCTGGTCCGCCCGTGAAAAAGCCCCGCTGGGCGTGTCGTGCGGGTGAACGCCGGTGAAGCCCAAACTGACCGTGACCTGACCCACTTGCGCAAACGCATACGCCTGCATGTTCTGGCGGAAGCGCTCGAACACGCGCAGGGCGTGCTTTTCGGTGCCGCCACGCAGCAGCACCACGAACTCTTCGCCGCCAAAGCGGAACAGGCGGTCGTAGTGGCGGAAGGTCTGGCGCATGATCCGCGCCACCAGCACCAACACCTCATCGCCGATCAAATGGCCGAAGCGGTCGTTGACCAGCTTGAAGTGGTCGATGTCGATGACGCCCAGCCAGAAGGTGTTCGTCTGCGAGCCACGGCGCTCGGCTTCGCTTTCGGCGTCTTCGCCGCTCAACTTCACCGGCATCGAGGCCTTGAGGCCTTGAGGCCTTGAGGCCTTGAGGAAAGTAGCGTCAAAAGTCTGGCGGTTGAGCAAACCAGTGAGCGAATCACGCTGGCTCGACTCCAACAGATTCTGGAAATTGCCAAACACGCGCAACAAGGTCTGCATGGAGCGCAGATCGCGCAAGGGCAAGGCCTGGGCTGAACGAACTTCAAGCACGCCGGATTGGCCCAGCTCGGCGTGCAAGGTCAGCACCGTCAACCAGGTGGCGCCCTCTTCGGAGAGGCCGTCCTCGGCCTCGTTCAAGGCGCGCTGCACCAGCGTGCGCGAGACCAGGGCTTCTTCCCGGGCAGGCAAATCTTCCAGGAAGGGCATGGTGTCAGGGTCGAGCCAGGGCGGATCGCTGGCGGTCAAGCGACCACGCCGCGCGAGGCCGGAACACAGCCAGTGCTGGTCAGCGCAATCTTGGCCAAGAACGCGGTAAACACCGACGCTGGAAGCGCCCAGCAGCTCCAGAACGCTCTGTGCCAACGACACGTCCAACAGCTCACGATCGCGCTGGGCGGTCAGGTGAGCCAGTTGATCGATCGCGCTGGTGTCGGTGTCCACGAACTCAGGCGCCGCCACTCACACTTGCCGCCTCTCGCTGCAAGGCGTAGCGTGCCACCAGGGCCAGCAGTTCTTCTTCGCCGTAAGGCTTGCCCAGGTAATGGTTAGCGCCCAGCTGCGTGGCGTAATCGCGGTGCTTCTGGGCGATGCGCGACGAAATCATCACCACCGGCAATTGCTTCCAACGCTCATTGCCACGGATGTTGCGCACCAGGTCGAAACCATCCATGCGCGGCATTTCGATGTCGGAGAGCACCACCACCGGGACCTCTTCGGCCAGGCGCTCCAGGGCGTCCATGCCATCCTTTGCCAGCACGACGCGGTAGCCTTCACGCGTCAACAGGCGCTGGGTGACGCGGCGCACGGTCAAGGAATCATCGACCACCAGGACCAGCGGGGGCAAGGCCTGAACAGCCACGGCCGCCGCTTGCTGCGCTTCGGTTTCTTCACCGTTGGCCACGGCGTGCAAAGCGGCTTTGGTGTAAGCCTGGGCCACATCGCCATAGACCGTGGCCAAGGCCACCGGGTTGTAGATCAGCGAGACGGCGCCCGAGGCCAGCAAGGTCATGCCCGCCAAGCCAGGCAGGCGCGACAGCTGCGGCCCCAAGTTCTTGACGACCACTTCATGGTTGCCCAACACTTCGTCCACGTGCATGGCGATGCGTTGCTGCGCCGAGCGCACCACGATCACCGGCAGCGAACGGCCTTTGGCCACGCCGCGCGGGCTGTTCTGCAGCAAGGCGCCCAGCCAGTAGAAGGGCAGGGCCAGGTCGGCGAACTGGTAGGTGCCGAACTCGTAGGCCTGTTCGACCTCGGCCGGTTTGGCACGGCGCACCATTTCAATCAAGTGGGTGGGCACGGCCACGGTGACCTCACCGCAACGCAGCATCACCACCTTGGTGACCGCCGTGGTCAAAGGCAGAACCAACTTGAAGCTGGTGCCCTGCCCCGCTGCCGTGGACGTTTCAATGCGACCGCCCATGGCGTTCACTTCAGAGCGCACCACGTCCATGCCGATGCCGCGCCCGGCCAATTCGGTGACGGTGTCGGCCGTCGAGAAACCGGGCGTGAAAATCATCTGGGCCAAATCACCAGGCGGCACGTCCACGTCTGGCTGGATCAGGCCCATGGCCACGGCCTTCTCGCGGATGCGGTCGAGGTTCAGGCCAGCGCCGTCATCGCGGAACTCCAGCGAGACTTCATTGCCTTCCTGGCGCAGGGACACGATCACCAGACCAGCTGGATCCTTGCCCGCGGCCTGGCGCACGGCCGGAAGCTCGATGCCGTGGGTGATGCAATTGCGCAGCAAATGCTCGAAGGCGCCGGTCATGCGCTCCAGCACGCCCCGGTCGACTTCGGTGGCACCACCAACGATGTCCAGCTTGACCTGCTTACCGGTTTCCTTGGCGGCCTGGCGCACGACGCGGTACAGGCGGTCAGACAGGCCTTCGAACTCGACCATGCGCGTGCGCAGCAGGTCGTCCTGCAGGTCTCGCGTCAAGCGGGCCTGGGCGGCCAATTGGTCTTCGGCGACTTCGAGCGTGCGGTTCAGGGAGCGCTGCACCGTGGCCACGTCGTTCACCGACTCGGCCATCATGCGGGTCAGCTCCTGGAAGCGCGTGTAGCGGTCGAACTCAAGCGGGTCGAAGTTCTGGCTGGCTGCACGGGCGGCTTCAAGGCGGGTGTTGAGCTGCGTGTCAGCTTGCAGTTCGATGTCGCGCAATTGCTGGCGCAAGCGGCCCAAGTTGTCCGTCAGGTCGGTGAGCGAGCCACGGATCTGGCCCACTTGCGAGGCAATGCGGGTGCGGGCGATGCTGACCTCACCGGCGTGGTTGACCAGGCGATCCAGCAGTTGCGGACGCACGCGCACCACGGCCTGAACGGCGGCTTGCGTGTGGTCGCGCTTGGGCGCCACGGTCAGGCGGCGGCCGTTGTTGGCCAGGGTGGTCCAGTCGATCACGGCGGGCAAAGCCGAGGCGCCACCAGGCACGTCCACAGCGGCGCGCAACAGCGGCGTCGGGGGGGCAGGCGGTGTCAACGGGCTCACGGCATCAGCCGACAGCGACTCGACCACGCGCGACACCGACTCGACCGGTTCGGCCGGAGGCAGAGGCTTGCTGACCTCGGCGTTGTAAGTCTGCGCATCACACTGCGACAAAGCCTCGAACTCTTCAACCAGCGCATCAACACGGGCTTCAAGAGGTTCGACCTCGTCGCGCGTGATCGACTCGGAACCGATCAGGTGCTCGATGGTGGTTTCAAGGCGGTGGGCCAATTCACCCAGACGCATGGCACCGGCCAGACGCGCGCCACCCTTGAAGGTGTGCAGAGTGCGCATGCAGGCTGCGGGCGCGGCCGGGTGCGTGGGCTGCTCCAGCCACTCGCGCATCTGGCTGGCCAGTTGGGGCAGCAACTCTTGCGCTTCTTCTTCGAAAATGGGGAAGAGGTCGGAATCGACGGCGTCGCGGGCTTCCAGGTCATCGCGGTCGTCCAAGCCAGTGATGCTGTCGGCTTTGCGCATGATCGGCGACGAGGCGGCCAGCACCTCGGGCAGCGAGTCGAGGGATTTGATCTCGGCCTGGCCCAAGGGGCTGGGCTGCGTGGGCACCACTTCATCGTGCGAAGACTGGTCGAACGACGAACCAGGCACCGCCCACTCATCGGCCGAGTGCACCAGCCGCAGGTGCCCATGGCTCCGGTTCTCGTCAGAGTTGGACGGGCCTTCATCAGCATTGCCCGCGTCAAGTTCACCCAGCAGGCTGCGCGCTTCCAGGCGACGCGAGGCGGTGTGGTCGTACACCTCCAGGCGGCGCATCAGTTCGTCGTTCGGGGTCTTGAGGAAACCGGCGGCAAACTGGTGCAGCAGGTGACGGATGTCGTCGGCCGCTTCATTGAACAAGGCGGCCACTTCCGGCTCACCGCGGCCCAGCGCATGGGCACGCATCAGGCTGTGCTCCAGCAGGCGCGCCAGTTGCGACAGCTCGGCGTAGCCCACGGTGGCGGAATTGCCCGCCAGCGAATGCGCCAAGGCGATCGCGTCTTCCGACACCGGGTGGTGCAACTCCAGCGCCCATTCGCTGAGCGAGGTGCACAGGCGGCGAGACTGCTCGTCGGCCTCGTTCAGGTAAATGTTGAAGAGCGGGATGCTGATGCGCAGCGGGCCGATGACCTTGACCTGGTCGTCGGACTCGGCTGGGGGCTCGGGCTCCACGGGCAACTCGTCTTCCAGCAGCAAATCGGGCTCTGCAAGTTCGGATGCCGGCGGCGATGCCGCGGCGTCATCCTCTTCGGGCGGCAACTCCAGGGTCAGCAAATCGCCCTCAATGCTGGGCAGGTGGGCATCGGTGAACGCCGATGGCTGGGTGACAGGCTCATCTTCAGGAGACGTTGACGTCTCCTGCTCGCCCCCCAGATCGACCAGGGGCAAGGTCAGGTCAGACAGGTCGTCGTCAGCCGGGGCGGAGGATTCTTCAGCCGCGACGGATTGGACATCCGTGGCCGCGAAGGTGGATCCGCCACCAATCGGCACACGCCGCCCTTCCAGGCGCAGAGTCTCGGCGGCGCGGACCAGGTCGGCGCTGTGCCAACCCTGGGCTTGGCGAGCCTCGATGGCCTGGGTCCAACCCGCCATGTAGTCCAGCGCTTCGGAAGTGAAGCCCAGCAAGTCAGGACTGGCCGGCGCTTGCGACGCCATCCAGGTGTTGAACAGTTGCTCGCAGGCCCAGCCCGCCTCGCCGTAGTCATTCAGGCCGACCATGCGCGAACTGCCCTTCAGCGTGTGGAAGCCGCGGCGCACGCTGGTGAGCAAGGTGATATCGCCTGGCTGGGCAAGCAAGCCTTCGGTCGCCTCCACGGCGCTGGCGATGACTTCGTTGGCCTCTTCCAGGAAGATGGCGCGCATCTCGTCGTCGTCTTCCAGGCCGGTGGGTTCGGCCGGCACCACGGGTGTGGGCATCAGGGGGGTGTGGCCGCTGTCGGTGAAGGTTTCACCGACAGGCAGGTCCAGGCCCACAGGTTCGGACACCGATTGCGCGAAATCGGCCATGACCTGGGCGACCTGCTCGCGGGCCAGCGTCTGGGCGTCTTCATCGTCTGAAGCCTGGGCCGTGGCCAAGGCCGCTTGGGCGGACGCCACGGTGTCGGCCAGGGCCGGCTGGTCTTGCACCATGGGCGTGTCGGCCAGCTTCTGCAATTCGTCCGAGACATCCCTCAAGGACACTTCATCGCGGGTGACCGACTCGACCAAGGCTTCGGCCGCGGTCTGCACTTCGTCGCGCTCGGCTTTTTGCGCAGCGGCTTCGACCGGGTCAGGCAAGGCCACCGGGATCGGCGCCGAACGCTCGCGGCCCATCAAGGGCGACAACACGCCGGTGTCGGGGTCGTACTTGAACAGCGATTTGACCAGGTTGGGCTGCACGCCCAGCATGTCGATCAGGAAGCCCAAGGCGCCCAGGTTGGTGGCCAGGCGGTCGAACACGCCCGCGTCGCCGGCTTCTTGCACATTGGTGTCGGGTTGCAGCAGGTGATCAACGTCTTCGCGCATGCGCACCGTGGCGTGCCCCGCCATGTCCAGGCCCAACACGGCCAGCACACCACGCATGGCCAGCAATTGGGTAGGCACGTTGACCAGCGATGCCGGCTGAGTAGGATCACGGAAGAACTGGTCGATGTTCTTTTCGGCTTCGCTCAGGTTGATGCGCAACTCCTGCACCACGCTGCCAATGGTCTGGCGCTCGGACACACGGCGATAGAGGTCTTCCATCCACGATTCCAGCGGCTGAGCTGGCTGGCCCAGGCGGACGGCGTCGATGCGGGCGGCCAGGCGGCGAATGCGGTCTTTCTGATCGGCGTGGTCGAACTCACCATCTTCCAGCGAAGCCTCTTGGTACAAGAGGCTGGTGGCCACTTCCATGGCCAGGCTGGGTTCAGGCGCCTGCCCTGTTTGAACGGTTTGCGCCACGGCCTGGGACAAGGCTTCGGCCAACACTTCGCCATCGGGGTACAGCCGCTTGAGCGATTCGCTCACCAGGGCGAATTGTTCGTTGAGGCCGCCCAGGCGCAGCAATTCGCCAGCCGCGACGGCCGACCAGCCATCCTTGGCACCGGCCACGCGTTTGACGGCTTGCGCCACCCAGGCGGGGTCATAGCGGCCCAGGCTGGATTCCAGCAGGTTGACCGGCGCATGTTGGTCGAGGCCAAAGGTGCGTCGCACGTTCGAGAGCACCGAATCAGGCTTGGCGTTCGAGCCCGACGCCTGCGCGCAGAAGAACAACAGCTCTTGTGCCAGGCGATCAGAAGGGGTTTCCTTGCCCTGCACCAACACACGCAGTTGCTTGAGCAACGAGGACAGCACGCGCTTGGCATGCACCGTCAGGGGCACATGGTCGCCCGCCAGGGCTTCCAGGAAACCGCTGGCCAACATCCAGGTGGCCGATTCACGGTGCGCATGGCGTTGCGACGAGCCACTGGCCAGCGAAGCGCACAAATCGGCCAAGGCGACCGCATCACGCGGCTGATTGCGACGCAGCAAGGCCAGCAGGCCCGACTCGAAATCATCCACCGTGGCTTCGTCCGCAGCACGCGGCACAGCCGACTCGGGCGGCGCCAACGGCGCTTCCAGCGCCACCTTGGGCCAGTCCTGGCTCCACAGATCAGTGGGGCGCGGCAAGGTGGTGCCAGCCAGGGACATCAGAGCTTCGTATTGGGGGAACAGCGCCAGCGCCGACACGTTTTTGCCGTTCAGTCGGCGCCCGATGTAGTCCATCAGGGCAAAGGAGCCGCGCTCCAACGTCAGCACAGCGGCTTCCGTCAGCGACGCCGGCCGGTTGATGAACTTTTGGACGACGGCTTCACTGGCACGCAGCAAGGTGGCACCGGCGGGCAAGCCCGCCAACTCCAACGCCCCCACACCCTGGTGGATTTGCTGTCGCGCCTGCCGTAGCACGGCCGGATCGCGCGCATCCATGTCGGACTCGGACGAACTGGCGTCCTTGAGGCCACGGTGCAGCGCCTTGTGCGCGGCATCCAGAGACTTGCGGAGTTCTTCCTGAACCCACGCCAGGGCGCTGAGATCGTCTGACATCGGGGCTGCTTGCATGCTGTCCATGGGGGTCGAGTCTCAGGTCTTAAACGATCTTGAACCGGGACACCGACTGCTGGAGTTCGTCGGCGGTCTTGGACAGCTCGCGCACGAGCTGGGTCGTTGATCGGGTGCCTTCACCGGTCTGCTCGGTCACCGCAAAAATGTGCTGGATGTTCAAGACGACCACGTTCGCAGATTCTGCTTCACGCAAAGCCTGCGCGGAAATGTGCTCAATCAGTTCGGCCAATCGGCGTGACACACGGTCAATGTCGCCCAGGGCGGAACCGGCGGCGTCTGACAGCCTGGCGCCTTCAACCACACCCTGCGTGGAGCGCTCCATGGCGGCCACAGCGTCTTGCGTGTCGGTCTGAATGGTGCGCACCAACGCGGCAATCTGCTTGGTCGCATCGCCGGAGCGTTCGGCCAGCCGCTGCACTTCTTCGGCCACCACGGAGAAGCCTCGGCCGGCTTCACCGGCTGACGCGGCCTGAATGGCGGCGTTCAAGGCCAGCACGTTGGTCTGCTCGGTGATGTCCGAGATCAGTTCGGTGATTTCGCCGATCTCTTGCGACGATTCGCCCAGCCGCTTGATGCGCTTGGAGGTGTCCTGGATCTGGTCGCGGATGGTGTTCATACCGCCAATGGCGTTCTGCACGGCGGTCAGACCGGTGTCGGCGGCGGCCAGCGATTGGCGCGCCACCTCGGCGGAGTGCTGGGCCTGAGCCGACACTTCGTTGATCCGGCCCGCCATCTGCAGCACCGACTCGCCGGTTTCGCGGATCTCGCGCAACTGCTCGTCAGAAGCGGCCAGCAGCTCGGTCGAGGTGGCCTCCACCTGCTGAGTGGTGTCGGTGGCGCGTTGCACCGTGCTTTGCACCTGGGCCACCAGGCTGCGCAGTTCTTCCACCGTGAAGTTCACTGAGTCGGCGATGGCGCCGGTGATGTCTTCGGTCACCGTGGCTTGTTGCGTCAAGTCACCTTCAGCGACCATTTGCAACTCGTTCATCAAACGCAAAATGGCGGCCTGGTTGGCATCGTTGACGCGCTTGGCTTCGCGCTCTTGGCGTTCGGCTTCCTGGCGTTGGCCTTCGGCCAATTGACGACGCTGGGTCTGATCGGTGAAGAACACCCGAAGCAGGCCAAAGCCGGCCCCCACCGTGATCGCCAGGAAGATCACGATCAACACGATGTTCAGCTGGCCAATGCCGGCGCCGCCCGACAAGCGTGTTTGCACTTGCTCCAGGCCTTTGCGCAACGGTTCGCTGTCGTCAATGATGGCCACTTGCGCATCGCGCGCAGCCACCAGGCCTTGCAAGGTGCCCAGGATGAAAGTCGATTGCGTGCGGGTCTGCTCGAACAGCTTTTGCAAGGCTTCGAGCGGCTCACGCATCTCAGCATCCTTGACGCCGTTGAGGTTCAAATCTTTGTTGCCATTCAGCAGACCATCGACGATTTCCTTGAAGGCGTTCAAATCTTTGCCCAGCAGAAACACGGCCTCGGTCGACACGCCTTCCACCGTCAGGAATTCGTTGGCCGACTTGCCGATGCGCTGAGTCAGCATGACCATCTGGTTCATCGCGGTCAATTCGGCCGACGTCGCACCACCTTTTTCGATCTTGGCCGTGGCAATGCCTTCCGCCAGGTCCAGCAGTTCAGAGGACTGGCCGTTCACTTCGCGCAGGGCTTGACTCACCTGGGTCAGCGTCTGCTTCTGTGCCAACACGAACTTGGCGTTTTTCTCGGCACGGTCCACCAGGGGCAACAGGGGCAACAGGGGCTCCTTGGCCGTGGCAGGCACCTCGGTCAGGCCCAAAGAGCTATCGCCCTGCGCCAAGCCACGAACGTTGCTGGCCAGTACCTTGGCGGAATCGGCCACTTCCTGGAAGGCCTGCGCCCGGCCGATCAAGGCCTGCGACACCGACTTGGCCAGACGTTGCGATTGCATCAGCGCCTGACCGGTCGCCCCGGCTTGCGCCGCACGGCGATCGGCGGAATTCACCGACAGGATGCCGCTGAGCAGCAAACCCAAACCACCCAGGATGAAGGCCCCGAACAGCGCACGTTGTTGGCGCTCCAGCGGCCAACTGCCGATCACCGGCAAACCAGTGCGCGAGTCGGCATTGGCGGCATCCAAGGCCTCGGCCTTGACGCGTGCATCGTGGTAATCCGGCGGAAATTCGGAAGGCGCCACCTCGGAAATGATCGAGTCGGACGAGCTCACACCCCCTGGCTGAAGCGTGGACGATACTGAGTTGTGGGTGTCAACGGTGTTGACACGTGAAGAGGTCACTGGCGCCTCGGAGGCCAAAGCCTCCGGCTGGACTTCGTCTTCGTCCTGCGACTTGCCCAGGTCCTTGATTCGACTCAGGAAACTCATGCCTTGTACTCCAAACGGTCAAGCGTCGATCTTGAGGAAAGCCTCGTCTGCGGTCAACGCAGCAAGGTCGAGTTCGTACCAGGCACGGCCCTTGTCATCGACCACTTGCTGGCCGATGAAATGAGGCGTGTCGGGTGAAGGGGTGGCGCCGGCCACCATGTCTGCCGGGTTTCTCAGCCCCAGCAACCGGTCAACGACCAAGGCCACGTTGAGCTGCAGCGAGCTGTTCATCGCCACGAGCCGGCCAGCCTCACGGGCCCCCTGCTCTTGCGACCAACGAGCCACCGGCCGGGCCAGGCCCAGAAAAGCAGGCAGGTCAACCACGCCATGCAACTGTCCGCGCAGGTTGGCCACACCCAAAAACCAGGGCTGACTGTGTGGCACGGGCTGCAAAGCGGACATGGGAAAGATCTCGCCCGCCTGGTCGAGCGGCAGCAAAAAACCATGCCCGGCGATTTCCACCGCCAACCAGTTTCGGGTTGGCGCTTGCTCACGCGCTGCCTGCAAGCGGGTGGCCAGGCGTTTTTGCAGGTCCCGCAGGGCTTCTTTATTCGCCATGGATCAACCAAACGCCTTGATCTTGGCCAGCAGTTCTTCAGCATCCACCGGCTTGACCACGTAGTCGCGCGCGCCCTGGCGCATGCCCCAGACGCGGTCGGTTTCCTGATTCTTGCTGGTGCAGATGATCACTGGCACGTCGGCGAACGCCGGGTCGCGGGTGATGGCTCGGGTGAGCTGGAAGCCGTTTTGACCGGGCATGACCACGTCCATCAGGATCAGGTCAGGCTTTTCTTCTTGAAGGCGGCGCAAGGCTTCTTCGCCATTTTCAGCGGTGCGCACCTTGAAACCTTTTTTGGTGAGCAAGTCAGACAGCACATGCAGCTCTGTCTTGGAATCATCAACCAGCAGGATTTTTTGAATGGACATGATCGATCAACCTCTTGGCGAATGCTGTGGACGACGCGGCGTCGACCTTGATGAATCGTCTCGCAGAACCAGAAATGGTTCAATCAGGCACTGTACTGTGCCACCGCTTGGAGCAACTGATCCTTGGTGAATGGCTTGGTCAAATAATCCTGAGACCCCACCATTCGCCCGCGGGCTTTGTCAAAAAGCCCGTCTTTGGACGACAACATGATCACCGGCGTGGCCGCGAAACGCGGGTTGCGTTTGATGATGGCGCAGGTTTGATAACCATCCAGGCGCGGCATCAGGATGTCGCAAAAGATGATGCTGGGCTCATGGTCATTGACCTTGGCAAGCGCGTCGAAACCGTCCTCGGCCAACAACACCTCATAACCACCCTGCTTCAGGAAAATCTCGGCACTGCGCCGGATGGTGTTGCTGTCGTCGATCACCAGGATCTTTTTGGGCGCTTTGGTCTCGGGGACATCGCTCAATACGGGCAAGCCAGTTTCAGTCACGGACCGATTCCTTTAATCAAAGTGGATGGCGGCGGTGCCGTCAAATCTGAACCATTTCGAAATCTTCCTTGCGGGCGCCGCATTCGGGGCACACCCAGTTCATGGGAATGTCCTCCCAGCGGGTACCGGGGGCAATGCCGTCTTCGGGCAGGCCGACAGCCTCGTCATAAATCCAGCCACAAATCAAACACATCCAGGTGCGGGAAGAGTTCACGTCTGTTCAAACCAGCTTGAATACAATGGGCTGATTGTAGCCATCCCACTCTTGTGAAAAACAAGGGTTTGTGGGCACCACATGACGCTTGGCGCCGTGTGAGGCTTGCTAGGACGACTCCCGCCCATTGGTCTGTACACCAGGCCTGAACACCGCTAGACGCACTGAATGAACACTCCCACCGACGGCCCCCAGGTTGATCCCGCCACCGAAGCCGAAGACTCCGGATCACCGGCGTGCGTGATGAGCTTCAATGCCAGCGACCCCAGTGGCGCCAGTGGCATTGCGGCCGACATCGCCACGATGGCGTCCATGGGCGCACACACCTTGCCGGTGATCACCAGCTTGCTGATTCGCGACACCGCCGAGGTGTTTGAAATTCACGAAATCGACGCCGATGCGATTTCAGAGCAAGCGCGCACAATCCTGGAAGATGCCACCATTTCGGCCTGGAAAGTCGGTTTTCTGGGCAGCGCCGAGGGCGTGAGCGTGGTCGCAGAAATCCTCTCCGACTACACCGATATTCCGTTGGTGTCTTATTTACCCAACGTCTCGTGGATGGAAGAGGACGCCCAGATGTCCTATCTGGAGGCGTTCCGCGAGCTGATCCTGCCCGCCACGCTGGTGTTGGTGGGAAACCACAAGACCCTGACGGACTTCCTGCTGCCCGAATGGGAATCCGAGCGCCCGCCCTCCGCCCGCGAGCTGGCCGTGGCCGCCAGCGAAAGCGGCTGCGGCTACGTGCTGGTGACCGGCATCCAGCTGCCCGACCAGTTCATCGACAACGTGCTGGCGTCGGCCCAAGGCGCGATTGCTGGCGAACGCTTTGAGCGCTTCGAGGCCAGCTTCGTTGGCGCGGGTGACACCCTGTCAGCCGCCCTCGCCGCCATCCTGGCCACAGAAACGTCGGTGGACATGGCCGTGTCAGAGGCCCTGAGCTTCCTGGACCAGGCGCTGGACTCGGGATTCCGCCCTGGCATGGGCGGCGTCATCCCCGACCGCTTCTTCTGGGCACTGCCGCCTGGCGAAGGCGGCGAGGAAACCGAGGGCGAAGGCGAATCCTCCGCTGACGAACCTGGCCTGACCGACAACGACATCTCCCCTTCCTCACGCAATGTCCATTAATGCAGCGTTGTTCGAGCGCGCGCAGCGCTCCATCCCTGGCGGGGTGAACTCGCCTGTGCGGGCTTTCAAGGCCGTGGGCGGCACGCCCCGCTTCATCGCCAAGGCCCACGGCGCCTACATGTGGGATGCCGAAGGCCAGCGCTACATCGACTACATCGGCTCTTGGGGGCCGATGATCCTGGGCCATGGCCACCCCGAGGTGCTCGAGGCGGTGCAGAAAGCGGCGCTGGATGGCTTCTCGTTTGGTGCGCCCACCGAGCGCGAGGTCGAGCTGGCCGAAGAGATCTTAAAGCTGGTGCCCAGCGCCGAGCAGGTGCGCCTGGTCAGCTCGGGCACGGAAGCGGCCATGAGCGCGATCCGCCTGGCGCGCGGCTTCACGGGCCGCAGCAAGCTGATAAAGTTCGAAGGCTGTTACCACGGCCATGCCGATGCCTTGCTGGTCAAGGCCGGCTCGGGCCTGGCCACTTTCGGCCACCCGACCAGCGCCGGCGTGCCGCCCGAAGTGGTGCAGCACACCCTGGTCCTGGAGTACAACAACGTCGAGCAGATTGAGCAAGCCTTTGCCGAAGTGGGCGGGGAGATTGCCTGCGTGATGATCGAGCCGATCGCCGGCAACATGAACTTCGTGCGGGCCTCGGCGCCTTTCATGAAGCGTTTGCGCGAGCTGTGCACGCAGCATGGTGCCCTGCTGGTGTTCGACGAAGTGATGTCGGGCTTCCGCGTGGCGTTGGGTGGCGCACAGAGCCTGTATGCGCAGCAGATCCCGGGCTTCGTGCCGGACCTGAGTGTGTTTGGCAAGGTCATCGGCGGCGGCATGCCGCTGGCCGCGTTCGCCGGCCCAGCCAAGGTCATGGCCCTACTGGCCCCACTGGGCCCCGTGTACCAAGCCGGCACCTTGTCGGGCAACCCGGTCGCCACCGCTTGCGGCCTGGCCACCTTGAAGGTCATTCAGCGCCCCGGTTTTTTCGAATCCTTGGCGCAGCGCACGCAGAGCCTGGTGCAAGGATTGGTGGGCGCAGCCCAACAAGCTGGCGTGCCCTTGGTGGGCGACAGCCAGGGCGGCATGTTCGGCTTTTTCTTCGCCGACAGCCTGCCGCAGCACTACCAGGCGGTCATGGCCCATGGGTCCGACAAGTTCAACCGCTTCTTCCACGCCATGCTGGAGCGTGGCGTGTATCTTGCACCGGCCATGTACGAGGCAGGCTTCGTGAGCGCCGCCCACACCGACCAGGACATCGCCGACACAGTGTCAGCCGCCGCACAAGCATTGAGTTGAGCATGCACATTCACATCCTTGGTATCTGCGGCACCTTCATGGGTGGCCTCGCTGCACTGGCCCGCGAGGCTGGGCACCGCGTCACCGGTTGCGACGCAGGCGTCTACCCCCCGATGAGCGACCAGTTGCGCGCGCTGGGCATCGAATTGATCGAGGGCTACACGCCTGATCAGCTCGATTTGAAACCCGATTTGTTCGTGATCGGCAACGTGGTCTCGCGCGGCAATCCGCTGATGGAAGCCATCCTGAACGCTGGGCTGCCCTACACCAGCGGACCGCAATGGCTCAGCGAGAACGTGCTGCGCGGCAGGCATGTGCTGGCGGTGGCCGGCACGCATGGCAAAACCACGACCACGTCGATGCTGACCTGGATCCTTGAACACGCCGGCCTGCAGCCTGGCTTCCTGGTGGGTGGCGTGCCGCAGAACTTCGGCGTCTCGGCGCGGCTGGGTGAGCTGGACGAGGGCAAGCGCCCAGTGCCGGGCCACCCCTTCGTGATCGAGGCCGACGAATACGACACCGCGTTTTTCGACAAACGCAGCAAGTTCGTTCACTACCAGGCGCGCACCGCCGTTTTGAACAACCTGGAGTTCGACCACGCCGACATCTTTGCCGATCTGGCCGCCATCGAGACCCAGTTCCACCACCTGGTGCGCACCGTGCCGGGCCAAGGTCGCCTGGTGGTCAACGCACGAGAAGACAGCCTGCAGCGCGTGCTGGACCGTGGCTGCTGGAGCGATGTGGTTCGCTTTGGCGTGCGGGGCGACGTGCCGGGCTTCCGCGCCCGTGGCGAGCCACATGCTTTTGACGTGCTCAAGGCCGCCGTGCTGGTCGGCCGCGTCGAGTGGCCCCTGATGGGCGAGCACAACCAGATGAACGCGCTGGCGGCCATTGCCGCGGCCGAGCACGTGGGCGTGTCGCCGCAGGTGGCTTGCGAAGCGCTGGGTTTGTTCGCCAACGTCAAGCGCCGCCTGGAGCTGCGTGGCGAGGTCAAGGGCATCACGGTGTACGACGATTTCGCCCACCACCCCACGGCCATCCGCACGACGCTGGATGGTTTGCGACGCCGCATCAGCCCGGACCAACGCATCATCGCGGTGTTCGAGCCCCGCTCTAATACCATGAAGCTGGGCACCATGAAGGCGCTGTTGCCGTGGTCGCTGGAGGAAGCCGACCTGTCGTTCTGCCACAGTGGTGGACTCGGCTGGGACGCAGCGGAAGCGCTGGCGCCCATGGGTGACCGCGCGATCGTCGTCGACAACATCGAGGCGCTGGTGAGCAAGGTGGTGAAAGCGGCCAAGGCTGGCGATCAGATCCTGTGCATGAGCAATGGCGGGTTTGGCGGGATTCACGACAAGCTGCTCAAGGCACTCTGCCCATGACACCCAGCCCATGCGACGTGCTGATCATTGGTGGCGGCCCAGCGGGCTCCACCGCAGCCGCCCTGCTGGCCCGACAAGGCCTGGACGTGGTGCTGGTGGAAAAGGCGCAGCACCCGCGCTTTCACATCGGTGAATCACTGCTGCCCGCGAATGTGCCGTTGCTCGACCTGTTGGGCGTGCGCGCGGAAGTCGAAGCCATGGCCATGCCCAAGTACGGCATCGAGTTCGTCTCGCCCTGGCACAAGGAACGCACCTTCCTTGAGTTCGGCGACGCCTGGGACAAGTCCATGGACATGGCCTACCAGGTGCGGCGCTCCGACTTCGACCACATCCTGATCCGCAATGCCGCCAGCAAGGGCGCCAAGGTGCTGGAGAACTGCCGCGTCAAGGCGGTCGACTTTCTGCCGGACGAAAGCGGGGCCGTGGTGCACGCCCAGCATGCCGACGGACAGAATGCTTCATGGCAGGCGCGGATGGTGATCGACGCGTCGGGGCGCGACACCTTCCTGGCCAACAAGCTGGATGCCAAGGTCAAGAACAAAAAGCACAACAGCGCCGCGCTGTTTGGCCACTTCACCGGCGCCGAGCGCCTGGCTGGCAAGCAGGAGGGCAACATCAGCCTGTTCTGGTTCGAGCATGGTTGGTTCTGGTTCATCCCGCTGGCCGATGGCACGACCAGCGTGGGCGCCGTGTGCTGGCCGACCTACCTCAAGACCCGCCAGAACAGCGTCGAGGCGTTCTTCATGGACACCATTGCCCTGTGCCCCCCTCTGCTGGCCAGGCTGAAGGACGCCACGCTGGCCTCCGAAGTTGAAGCGACTGGCAACTACTCCTACAGCTGCAAGCAAACACGCGGACCCAACTACCTGCTGCTGGGCGATGCCTTCGCCTTCATCGACCCGGTGTTTTCATCGGGCGTGTTCCTGGCCATGAACAGCGCCTTTGTCGCCGCCGACGTGGTGCACGCGCAATTGCGAGAGCCGCGCAAATTGGCCGCTGCGCACCGGCAGTTCGACCGCGTGATGCTGCGCGGCCCACGCGAATTTTCGTGGTTCATCTACCGCGTGACCAATCCCACCATGCGCGACCTTTTCATGGGTCCGCGTAACATGTTCCGGGTCAAGGAAGCGGTGCTGTCACTGTTCGCTGGCGACATCTTTCGCAAGACCCCCATCTGGCCGTCGATCTACGTATTCAAGGGCATTTACTACATCGGCTCGTTGCTCAATCTGAAGCGCACGCTCACCGCCGCACGCCGTCGCAAGATCAACATCAGCGACACGGCGCCCATCCTTTGAGGCGGAGCGGGTTTGAGCAGGCATGAGTCATCTGCAGCTTGATTACATCGCGCTGGAAGCCCTGGATCAATGGGTACAGGCGCTTGAATCCAAAGAGACACAGCGCCAGGTTCTGGGCATGACCGTGTTCGGTGCGCCCGAGGTCCTCAACGTGGCCTTGCCTGTGGGACTGGATGCACGGGCATGGCCCCGGGTGGCGCTGCCGGTGCTGGGGCACGACACCGCGGCCTGGGTCGAAGTCTGGTCGGTTCCGGCCGGGGCCGCGGCGGTCGAGCATGGCGAGGTGGCGGGCGTGGCTTACGTCCGCTTCGCCGAGCTGGTATTCGCCTGGCTGGCCACCCCATTGCTCAGCCTTGATCAAGGCCTGGAACAAGCCACACAGCAAACCTACGATGCCCTTTTCAATGCGCTGGACCAATTGGGCTGTCCACACCCACTGCGGTGCTGGAACTACCTGCCTGACATTCTTGGCGCCCAGCAAGGCGAGGAGCGCTACCGCATTTTCAACGTGGGCCGGCACACCTCATTCCTGAGCCATGCGGCCATGATCGAGCGGCACCCCCCAGCCGCGTGCGCTTTGGGCCACCCCGAAGGCCTGGGTGGACCACTGACGGTGTATGCCTTGGCATCGGCCAAGCCAGCGCAGCCGATTGAAAATCCACGCCAGATGAGCGCCTACCGCTACCCACCCCGGTACGGTTCGCGCAGCCCGACCTTTTCGCGGGCGGCCGTGGCGCCGATCGGGGACGAAGAAATCGCGTTCATCTCGGGCACGGCCAGCATCGTGGGCCACGAAACCCAGCACCTGAACGATGTGCGAGCCCAAACCCATGAGACGCTGAACAACATCGAATCCCTGATGGAACGTTTCCGTGTGGAGCGCCCTGCCCATGACTGGCAAGCGGCCGACTTGCAACTGAAAGTCTATGTCCGGGATGCCGCTGACCTGCCATTGGTGCGCCAGGTGATCGAACAACGCCTGGGCACCGCCGTGCCCTGTTTCTATTTGCAGGCCGTGGTCTGCCGTCCTGACCTGCTGGTCGAGATTGAAGCGACCACCGCCAGGAGCCAATGACGATGACGATGACCGCAAGACACCTTACCTGCGCCATGCTGCTGGGCTCGGCCCTGGTGTTGCCGGCGCAAGCACAAAATGAGGGCACCGTCCTGGCCGATGCCAAACCGGCGTTGACCAAGGACATGAAGCCTCTGTGGGAATGGGGCCTGGGCGCTGCCGCCTTGTCCCTGCCCGATTACCGGGGATCGGATGAGTCGCGCGGCTATGCTTTGCCCCTGCCGTACCTGGTCTACCGGGGCAAGGTGCTCAAGGCCAACCGCGAGGGCGCCAGCGCCCAGCTGTTCAACGGGCCGCGCGTCAAGCTGGGCCTGAATGCGAGCGCCAGCCTGCCGGTGTCAAGTCAACGCAATCGAGCACGTGAGGGCATGCCCAGTCTGGCAGGGTCGGTCGAGATCGGACCCGCGCTGGACGTGCACCTGCTGCAGTCCGCCAATGGCGAGGTGCGTTTGAACTTCAGGCTACCGGTCAGCGGCGGCGTCACGCTGGGCCACGGCGACATGTCGTCCACGGGATGGCAGACGGCACCACACCTGAACGTCGATGTCGCGAACGTGGCGGGCTGGTCCGGCTGGAACCTGGGCGCGCTGGTCGGCCCCATCTACGCCGACCGCCGCCGCAACGCCTATTTTTATGACGTGGCGCCACAGTACGCGCGCGCCGATCGCCCCGCGTATGCAGGCCGTGGCGGCTACGCCGGCAGCCAATTCACCGCCGCCTTGAGCAAACGATTCGACCGCTTTTGGGTGGGCGCTTTCGTTCGCTACGACACCCTGCAAGGCGCCGTGTTTGACGACAGCCCGCTGGTCCGCAAGAAGAGCTACCTGGCGGGCGGTTTGGGCATGTCCTGGGTCTTCGGCCAGTCGTCCACGCTGGTGGCCGTCGACGACTGACGGCCTCTTGCCGAACACGACATGAAGACCTTGCGCGCCCTGGCCCAGTACCCGCTGTTTTACGCGGGCTTGCTGGTGCTGGGCGCCATGTGCCTGGGCTGGTGTGCTGTGGCTTGGGCCATGCGGCCATTTTTGTCGCCCATCCGGGGTCGCGCGCTGGGGCGGGCTGGCATCAGCGGCGGCTTTCGCCTGTACTTTGCCTTCACCACCTGGCTGGGCATGACCCGCTTCGAGCTGGATGAGCTTGGCGCGCTCAATGGCCAGCCCTCGCTGATCCTGGCGTCCAACCACCCGACCTTCCTGGACGCGGCTTTTCTGATTTCTCGCCTGCAAAACGCCGGCTGCATCATGAAAGCCGATGTGGTCGATAACCCTTTTCTGGGTGCTGGCGCGCGGCTGGCAGACTTCATCCGCAATGACAGCCCGCGCAACATGGTGAGGCAGGCGATCCGGGACTTGCGCCAAGGCAGCCACCTGCTGGTGTTTCCTGAAGGCACGCGCACCACCGAGCCGCCGGTCAATGATTTCAAATCGGGTTTCGCCTTGATCGCCAAGGGTGCAAAGGTGCCCGTGCAAACCCTGTTCATCGAGAACAGCTCGCCCTTTCTGTCCAAGGGCTGGCCTATCCACCACCGCCCTCCCAGCTTCCCCTTGGTCTACCGTGTCAGGCTGGGCAAGCGCTTCAACGTGGGTGACGACGCCAAGGCGTTCACCCGCGACTTGCAACACTATTTCGAACATGAACTGGCCAAGGCCGAGTTGGCACTCATGGTTCAAACCACCCCTTCCGAACGACCCGTCCATGACTGAAACGAGCCAGGCGCTCGCGCCTTCGCGCACGCACATCGTGCTAATCCCCAGCTACAACGCCGGCCGCCAGGTCTACGAGACCGTCAGGGCCGCTCGACGAAACTGGTATCCCGTGTGGGTCGTGATCGATGGCAGCACCGATGGCACCGACCAAGGCCTGCAGGAGATGGCCTCGCGGGATCCTGGGCTCAAGGTCTTCGTGCTGCCACGCAACCAGGGCAAGGGCGCGGCCGTGCTGCGTGG